>CAVKOP010000009.1:23679-26514 GCA_963657835.1 Lachnospiraceae bacterium
ATATATTCCCTTACTGGAAAGGAAAATCTGTAGAAGAAGCTTTCTTAGCCCAAATTCCGGAAGAAACCGCAAAAGTGGGAGTTGATACGGGCATTGTGGATACAGATTCAAAATGGAGACAGTCTGTCGGTGAAATTACTCCTGATTATAAAGATGGATTGTTCACTAAAGGATGGCAAGGTATTATTGATGAATGTAAAGAAAAATTAGAAAATGTACATTTAACATCTTCTGATGGCATGGAAAAGAGAAATTTTTATCAGGCTGTTATTCTTTGCGGTGAAGGAATGATCACTTTAGGAAAACGATATGCCGAAGAAGCCAAAAAATTAGCTGAAAAAGAAAGTAATTCTATACGCAAGCAAGAATTACTTCAAATTGCTGATATCTGCAATAAAATACCGGCCCAACCGCCTACTACATTTCAAGAAGCTTTACAGATGATTTGGTTCTATCAGTGGGGCGGCATTATTATGGAAAATCCGCTTTCTTTAAACCCGGGTAGATTTGATCAGTATATGTATCCATACTATATGTATGATGTGGAACACAAAATTCATGATAACGATGGCATTCTGGAATTAATTGAATGCTACTGGCTGAAACTTTCTGAATGGGTTTGGACTATTTCTGCCAATACAGCCGATTTCTTTGCTGGGTATAATCAGTTTCAGAACTTAACTGTTGGCGGCAGTGATCGCAATGGAAAAGACGCTACTAACGAATTAAGCTACCTAGCTTTGAAAGCAACTAGTGAAGTAAAAACTCATCAACCCGGATTATCTGTTCGAATTTCTCACGACAGTCCCCGTAAATTTGTTGATGCTGTTATGGAACTAGTAGCACAAGGAACGGGTTTCCCTGCTATTCATAGTGATAAGACTGGTTATATGATGTTAAAAAATTTGGGATATGAAACAGAAGATGCGCGTGATTGGAATAACTGCGGCTGTGTCGTTCCTCATTTTAGAAAAACATTTGAATGGACCAGTACGGCAAATGTTAATTTTAGTGCAGCTCTCGAATATGCAACGAATTTCGGTAAAAGTCGGTTAACGGGAAAACAGATGGGTTTAGTAATGGATCGCGATTTTAAGACCTACAATGAATTAGCAAATGCGTATTACAAACAGTTTGATAATCTGATTGCTATTGCAGTAGAGTCTTCTATCTTAGCTCAGAAAATTCAAAAAGAATATATTCCTCGTCCATATTTCTCAGCTCTTTCTGAAGAATGCCTGCAGTCAGGTAAGGATATTGTTGATGGAGGTGCTAAATACAATATTGGCCCTGTTCTTACAGGTATTGGTCTAGCCGAATCAGCAAATAGTTTAGCAGCCATAAAGAAACTTGTCTTTGATGATAAAGTTTGCACATTGCAGGAAATTTTTGATGCCTGTGATAAAAACTGGGCAGGATATGAAGAACTTCGCAAAAAAGCACAGGCATGCCCTAAATATGGTAATGATGACGATTATGTAGATGATATAGCCAAACGAATAGAAAATCATTACTATGAAGAAACAATAAAATATAACGACCTTTACGGTCATTCATTCACATCAGCCTTTATGGGAATTTCAAACTTTATTCCTACCGGCAAAGTATTAGGTGCATCTGCTTGCGGACGTAAGGCAACAGAACCTATTTCGGAAGGTATTTCTCCTGTAGGGGGAACAGATACGTCTACACCGTTAGCTGCAATGAAATCTTGTGCCAAGATGAATCAGGATATTCATTCAGGTGGTACGTTGCTCAATATGCGATTAAGCCATGACTTGGTAGCAACAAAACGGGGACGTAGTAATCTTGCAGCCGTTGTACAGTCTTTCTTTGATATGGGTGCATTCCATATTCAATTTAATACTTTATCTACAAAAACGCTGTTAGATGCGCAAAAACATCCGGAAAATTATAAAGATTTACTTGTACGAGTAGCTGGATACAGCACACAGTTTGTACACTTGTCTAAACGCCTGCAGGATTCTATTATTCGCCGCTCCGTTCATGACACATTCTAAAGGACGCATACTACAGCTGCAAAATTATTCTGTCAACGACGGTGAGGGTATACGGACAATCGTATTCTTTGCCGGATGTCCTTTACGTTGCTTATGGTGTGCCAATCCTGAGGGATATACAGGACAAAACCGGATAATGTATATTCAAACACGGTGCATTGGCTGCAGTCGATGCACCCGTGTTTGTCCTAAGAACATTGGCATTAATCTGAACGCTCCCTTAGAACGTGACAAATGTAATGGCTGTGGTAAATGTGTAGAAGCTTGTTTAGAAAATGCTCGCAAAAATACAGTTACAGAAATGACTGTTGATGACATCATAAAAAAACTAGAAACACAAATGTTATTTTTCCATAATTCCGGCGGCGGCGTAACATATTCAGGCGGCGAATGTACTGCTCAGCCAGAATTTTTAGCAGATTTAGTTGATGCTGTATACGATATGGGATTAAATCAGGCAATGGAAACGAGCGGGTATTTTGACTTAAAAACATTAAAAGCTACACTGGATAAGATAGATTTATTATTTATGGATATAAAGCTCATAGATAGTGAAAAGCACATTCAATATACTGGGATAGATAATCAGCGCATTTTACATAATATAGCAGTATTAGGCAAACAAAGAAGCGGCATTATTATTCGTGTCCCCACTATTATGGGCGTGAATGGAGATGATGACAATATTCGACAAACAGCTCGTTTCGTAAAAGGAAATTTAAAAGATCCTTGCATGGAATTACTGCCTTATCATCGCTACGGCGAAGACAAATATAATCAGTTAGGCATGTCTTACAATGCCAACATGTTCCGG
>CAVKOP010000009.1:26556-27408 GCA_963657835.1 Lachnospiraceae bacterium
CCAAATTATTGAATCGGAAGGAGTCCGTGTCATATCATTTAAATGACACGACATGAACTGCAAAAAATTTTAGACTTATTCAATTAAGTATGTGAGTTTTATGATATGACAAATGGCGGTTATTAAAAACCGCCATTTATTATTGACTGGTGTATAAATAGACCAGTGCATAATATTTTACACTTGTAGACTTTAAGTATATAATAGTCATATAGCATTATAGAATATTAGGAGATGCAAATGAAAAAAAGCATAGTATCTGAAAAAGATCCTGCAAAGGGAATCGGAAAAACTTTAAAAAAAATCCGTTTTGATCGTGATTTAACATTAGATAATGTTTCTTTACTAACCGGTGTAAGCAAAACAATGCTGGGGCAAATAGAACGCGGTGTATCCATTCCTACTGTATCAGTCTTATGGAAAATAGCAAAGGGTCTGCAAGTGTCACTTTCTACATTATTAAATGAACAATCGTTACAATATAATGCAGTTAATATTTTAGATGATTTGCAGCCAGTATATGACGAACACAATAAAATGATTTTATATAATATATTTCCTTTTAATCCACTTAGTGGTTTTGAATATTTTTATATTATATTAAAACCTGGAGCAAATCATAAATCTGACCCTCACCGCAGTGTTGCCGAGGAATACATCATTGTTACAGAAGGAACACTCACATTACAATTAGAACAACATACGTTTACTTTAACTGCTCCTGCTAAAATAAATTTTCGTGCTAACATTTGGCATTCTTATGCTAATAATACAAATGATGACGTAATATTTCAAAATATCATGAAATATTAAAAAAGTACCCTTATGAAAATATAACTTCATAAGGGTACT
>CAVKOP010000010.1:0-22157 GCA_963657835.1 Lachnospiraceae bacterium
CGTCTATATTTAACCACTGTACTAAAAATTTGTCAATATATTTTAGTAATTATTTTCATTTTAATATTAATTACCTGATAGTAGGCACGAACATATCATGCTAAATGTTATAAAAAATGAAAATAGTTAAAATAAAAGGAAATAGTAAAAAATTTGCTAAGAAAACATTATGGATGCGGCAAGTCATTCATCACAAGCAGATAGTATTTGAATTTTTGCTGTTTTATGAGGAAATAGTACAAAAAAAGGTCGTTTTACAAGGAAGTGAGTTTTCAGATTTTGTTTATATGATATAATAATTCATATCATATAGTTTGATATGGGGAGGTATTTTTAGAATGGACAGAACAGAAGCATTGCAGTTATTGCAGAAATATAATAAAGAACCGTTTCACATTATGCATGGACTCACAGTAGAAGGCGTAATGCGTTGGTATGCCAATGAACTTGGCTATGGCGACCAAGCGGATTATTGGGGTCTTGTAGGATTATTGCATGACGTAGACTTTGAAATGTATCCGGAACAGCATTGTAAAAAGGCTCCGGAACTCTTGAAAGAAATCAACGCCAGTGATGCATTTATCCATTCTGTAGTTTGTCATGGCTACGGTATTTGTGTGGATATTGCGCCGGAACAGGAAATGGAAAAGGTCCTTTTTGCGGCTGATGAATTGACAGGTCTTATTTGGGCAGCTGCCAAGATGCGTCCTTCTAAAAGTACAAAGGACATGGAAGTCAAAAGCTTGAAGAAAAAATTTAAAGATAAAAAATTTGCCGCCGGCTGTTCCCGTGATATTATCAAACAAGGGGCAGATATGCTGGGCTGGGATTTAAATGATTTGTTTGACAAGACTATCTTAGCTATGCGCTCCTGTGAAGACAGCGTACGTAAAGAATGCTTGGAACTCACAGGCGTAGAAGAATAAAAGTGAAGTGTATTTTTGTATAAGGAGGCAGGTACTAATGAAGAAGAAAATAATGACAGCTGTTATGGCTGCAATGATGACGATGGGAACGATGGGTTCTACATTTGCCGCTGGATTGGGCACGATTGATATATCGGCATTGCTCCAGAGTCATCCCAAATTTCAGCAGACCGTGACGACGTGGCAGAAAGATGTCCAGAAAGCACAGAAAGATTTCCAAAACGAAGTGAAGAAAACATCGGATAAAAAAGCCCAGGAAGCGTTAGTGCAAAAATACAATGCACAGCTGAATAAACAGCGGATTGATTTGTTCAGTCCGTTGGAAAAAGATATTTTAGAAAAGACAAAACAGGTAAAAAAGGAAAAAAATCTGGATTATATTGTTTTGAAAGGGTCTGTTGTAGACGGACAGTCACAGGATATTACAGCTGATGTAGCGGCTAAATTAAAGTAAAAAGACAGAAAAATTCCATAAATGGACAAAAAGGCCTTTATCACATTAGTGTGAATAAAGGCCTTTTTTGTGAGCATATATAGCTCCCTTATAGATACAAACAAACCATAACATACCCAATATATGTAATGCATTAAACAATTATTAGCAAAAAAATACAGTATAACATATCTTTTATAAAACGTATATGGAATTCCAAGAATGACATAACTGGAAAAAACAGCAATAAAGGGCAAGACTATGGTCTTTTATTCACATTCTCTTTTTTGTATGATGAACACATGGAATACACGCTATGAAAAAACATAAAAAAGGAGAGTGTTTGTATGGAAATTGTTGCAATTGTTTTAAGTTTGTTTTTATTGGTAACATTTGCGTATAAAGGGTTTTCTGTTATTTTATTTGCACCAATATTCGCATTGTTTGCCGCTAGTTTTTCTGGACTTCCAATTTTACCGGGCTATACAGAATTATTTATGGCTAAAGCCGTAACCTATATCAAATCCTTCTTCCCAGTATTCCTTTTAGGGGCTGTATTTGGTAAAGTTATGGAAGAAACCGGCATGGCTCGCAGTATTGCTATGAAAACGATTCAGTTGATTGGTAAAGACAGAGCCGTATTTGCTGTCGTATTTGCCTGCATGATTCTTTGCTATGGTGGTATTTCCATGTTTGTCTGCGCGTTTGCAGTATATCCGTTTGCGGCTGCCTTGTTCCGTGAAGCTGATATTCCTAAGCATTTGATTCCGGCTTGCTTTGTTGCCGGCGTATTTACGGCTACTATGGACTGCTATCCCGGTTCTCCGCAGATTCAAAATATCATTCCTACGATTTATTTGGGAACGACGACGTTTGCAGCTCCTGTTTTAGGCTTGATTTGCGGCACATTATTGATTGTTCTTTGCTTGCTCTATTTGGAATGGCGCCGTAAAACCTTTAAGAAAAACGGTGAAGGATACGGCAATCATACTATCAATGAAACCGTTATTGATCCGGATGCAAAATTGCCGCCTTGGCAGTTGTCTATCGTACCGTTGCTTGTCGTTTTGGCAATGAATTTTTACTTCTCCATGGTTTTCCAGTGGGACAACGCACTGCTTGCTCCTTTCAAAGCTATGAACTTGCCGTTGGTTGCTAAAGATGTACACAACGTTGTAGCTATTTGGGCTCTTGTTCTTGGTCTTCTTGCAGCTATTATTATCGCCTGCGCTACAGGCCGGAAATTTTTATCTAAAAATACCAGTGTCAAAGCCGCTTTAAATGCCGGTGCGTTAGGTTCTTTGCTGGCTATTATGAATACAGCCTCAGAAGTTGGCTACGGCAACGTTATTTCTTCTTTGCCCGGCTTCTTGGAAGTTGCCGATGCCTTGCTGGGAATTGGCGACGGCATGCCTCTTTTCAACGTAGCTTTGATGGTTAATATTTTAGCTGGTATTACCGGTTCCGCTTCCGGCGGTCTGAGTATTGCCCTGGATATTTTTGGCAATCATTTCCTGGCAGAAACAGCTGCTGTAGGGATTCCTCCTGAAGTTGTTCATCGTATTGCTGCTATGGCTTCCGGCGGTATGGACAGCCTGCCGCATAACGGAGCCGTCATTACAACCTTGGCTATTTGCGGATTGACTCATAAAGAAGCGTATAAAGATATGTTTGCGATTACGCTGCTGAAAGTTGTTGTAGCATTCTTTGCCGTATTCTTCTATATGCTGACAGGTATATGCTGATGCACGTGCTTGCCTGATATACAAAAAACCACTCTTCTGGTCAGGAAGGGTGGTTTTTTTAGTGGGTGTGTACAATAAAACTAAATATTGGGATGGGAGCCCATTATTCAGCGTCATTATGTATCGAGAAGAAAAGACTTGTACACGATTTAGATTGAAGAGTATAGTAAAAATACTATTTAGAAATAATTTGTAATATAAATTATTTCAACAGAATGATACCATGATTTATAAACTAGGTCAAGCGATATCTATTCATTTAGACTATGAAAAATAAGCATGAAAAATATAATAAAAAAATCCGCATACCTATTAATGGCTGCGGATTTTTCATCAATGTTGTTCCAATTGTAAATGACCAATACGCCCTAATAAAGCGAGAATTTCTTCACGTTCTTGCGGAGAAAAATTACGAAGGACTAAGTCATTTAATTCTTCAATTTTCTTTTGCACAGGTTCCTTTAAAGCTAACCCTTCTTTGGTAGCTCTGACGCTGATGCTGCGGCGGTTATTGGGATTCAAAATGCGGTCAATGAGGCCGCGTTTTTGCATGCGGTCTAAAACACCGGAGATAGTAGAGTTTTCTACGCGCAGGATGTTGGCGATTTCTTTTGGCGTCAGCGTTTCATCCTTCCAAAGACAGGCCAGTACGCCGTATTGCCCGGGTGTAATGCCAAATTGTGAGAGGTTTTCTGAAAATATAAGAAAGACTTCATGCTGGGCAATCGTTAATAAAAAATTGATACATTTTGTGTACTCCACGATGATGCTTCCTTTCCGTTATAATATTTCGCATTACCAATTATACTTGTATATAGTTTATCATATTATGAAGCATCTCGCTATAAAAAGACGAATAATTTGTGAAAAAAATATCAGACTTTTATTCTTGATTTAGATATAAGCAATGTGCTGATAGTAAATAAATACCTGCCCCCGTTTTACAGAAAAGACGTAAAACAGGGACAGGTTGGGAGCTTGATGATATTACGATGGTATAGACACTGTCTTAACGGAAAAGGCCGCCGGAGATGACAAGCTTCTGAATTTCGTTGGTTCCTTCATAAATTTGGGTAATTTTGGCATCGCGCATCATGCGTTCCACATGATATTCTTTCATATATCCATTGCCACCGAGCATTTGTACGCATTCTGTGGTTACTTTCATAGCTACATCGGTACATGTTAACTTGGCAACAGCGGCGGCTGTGGTGAATGGTTTACCCGATTCTTTTAAGCAGGCAGCTTTGTAAAGAACCAGTTTGGCTTTTTCAATATCTGCATACAACTCGGCCATTTTAAAGGCTAAATATTGTTGTTTGAAGATAGGTTTGCCAAATTGTTCACGTTCTTTCATATAGTCAACGGCAATTTTAAATGCGCCTTCAGCAATACCAAGGGCTTGCGCGCCGACACCGATTCTGCCGCCGTCTAATGTTTTCATGGCCAGTTTAAATCCTTCACCAGGTTTAGCAATCATGCGATCTGCTGAAACACGAACATTTGATAACACCATTTCAGAAACTTGAGCAGAACGAATCCCCATTTTATTTTCTATTTTTCCTACATGAAATCCTTCCATTCCTTTTTCTACGACAAAAGCACACATGCTTTTGGTTCCGATAGAAGGATCGGTTAATGCGTACACAACGGTATAATCTGCCAGCGGCCCATTGGTATTGAAAATTTTGGTACCGTTGAGGATATAGCCGTCGCCGTCTTTTTCAGCGATTGTTTTTTGGCCTGCTGCATCAGAGCCGGCGCTGTGTTCTGTCAGGCCAAAAGAACCAATAGCCTGGCCGCTGGCAATGGGAGATAAGAAACGTTTCTTTTGCTCTGCATCCGCATTGGAGTACATGATGCTGCCGCCATATAAAGAGGTGTTGACGGAAAAAGCAATACCGAAGGAAGCGTCTACTTTGGATACTTCTTCAACAGCTAAAATATACGGAACGTATCCCAGACCGGTGCCGCCAAATTCCTTGGGGTAACAAAGACCGTACATTCCCATGCTGCCAAACTCTTTGAAGGCGTTTAATGGGAATTCTGATGTTTCATCACGTTCGACAACGCCGGGAGCCAGGCGTTTAGCAGCAAATTCACGAGCTTGGTTGACGATTTGTTGTTGTTGTTCTGTTAATTCAAAATTCATGATGCAGTCACTCCTAAAAAAAACAATGCAAAAACGACAAAATAAAAATTACAAATTAATATTTTTTAAAAGAATAATTTGTAATAAGAAATATTACACTTGCATAATATCATACACCGGCAATAAAAGCAATGAAATACTAAAAATGGCATAATAAAATTATTTGCAATGCGAAAAATTCATAACATATACATAACTATCATTTTCTAAAAGAAGGTAAATATGTGGATTTTATATATTGAATGACGTATAATTTAAAATATATTATGAATATGTCAATATAAGGACAATACTAAATGGAGTAGGTCATGAAGCAGAAAAAAATATTTGGATTTGATTACACTAATAATGAATATATGAAAATCTTTATGTATTTATTAGTTGGTGGTTCCGCCGCGTTATTGGAATGGGGACTGTTTTTTGTGTTTTTTAGTGTGTTGACGCATGCAGGAATATTTTCGTTACAGACGCAGACTGTTTTGGCGGCGACGACGCTGGCGTTCGCTACATCTACGCTGTATCATTATTTTTTATGCAATCGTTTTGTCTTTGACAGCGGCAGCCGCTATCATAAGGGTACGGAAGTATCGTTGGTATTTTTAGTCAGTGCTATTGGACTAGGGTGGAATTTGCTGCTGATGTGGATTTTTACTTCTCCTATGCTGCTGGGACTCAATCCTATGATTTCTAAAATTATGGCCAGTGCGATTGTTACAGTATGGAATTATTTATCTCGTAAAAAATGGATTTTTAAATGAGATGAGAAATGAGGTGCAGGGGTATGAAACGAAATGAACGAGTATTGGAATTATTGCGTCAAATGATTGCTGTTGACAGCGAAACAAATACGGAAAAAGAAATTGCCATGGAAAAGTATTTGCAAAAGCTGCTGTCTCATATGCCGGGCGTAACATGTGGCATGATTCACATACCGGATGATGCCCATGACCGTTCGGTAGTATATGGACTGATTCCTGGCAGCAGCAAGGATACAGTCATTTTTATGAATCATCATGATGTCGTCGGCATAGAACCGTATGGAAGCATGCAGAGCCATGCCTTTGCACCGGATACGCTGCTGCAGGATTTGCTGAAAACAGAAAAAAGCGAAGACGTGCTGGCTGATTTGCAAAGCGGCGAATGGCTTGTAGGGCGCGGTGCTTGTGACATGAAAGGCGGTGCTGCGGCACAGCTGGCCGTATTTGAAGAATATGCAGCCCATCCGGGGAAGGTAAGTCTCCTGTATATATCCCTTCCTGATGAAGAATCGTATTCTGCCGGCATGCGTATGGCCGTATCTATCCTGCAGGAATTGAAAAAATCCTATGGACTGTCGTATCGGGTTTTGGTAGACAGCGAACCGAATGATAAAGAAAAAGGCACGCTTATTTCGTACACTGGCTCTGTAGGCAAACTGCTTCCTGTCGTCGTCGTACAAGGTAAATCGGTTCATATTGGCAATTATGGACAAGGCATTAATCCGCTGGGGGTAATGGCCCATCTTATTGCAGATACAGAGGGAGATATGTCATTGATTGACACGTGCGGCAGTGAAATGACACCGCCTCCGGCATGGATTTATTTGCGGGATCGCAAAGAGCATTATGATGTGTCTTTGCCGCAGCGTGTGGCGGCCTGCGCCAATTTTATGATGTACGATAAGACGCCGGACGATGTTATGTACTTGCTGATGAAGGCTGCGTGCCATGCCGTGGATGAAACATTGAAGAAAACACACAGCAGCTTGGCGATGCATGTCATCAGCGGTGCCGAATTATTAAAACAGGCCAGGTCCTATCCGGGATTTGACGTATTTTATGAAAATGTCAAAAATACCAGTTTTATTGCTCTGCAAAAGGGAGAAAGTACGTATGCGCAGGAAACTATTCATTTGATTGAAAAAATCCTTCATTTCATTGGCATGACAGAACCTGTAGTGGTTATTGCTTTTGCTCCGCCGTATTATCCCGCTGCAGATAGCCGTTCATTGGGCGATGCGCGGTTTGACGGCTTGATGCAGGCTGTAAAAACGGCAGCGAATGTCCAGTTTCGTCATTATTTTAACGGCATATCAGACTGCAGTTATTGCTGTGTATCACCGGATTTGAATGAAAAAATGCTGGAAAACAACCTTCTATTATGGGGAAAATCCTATCAGTTTGATTTTTCGGCAATGGCTCATCTGCAGATTCCGTTCTTGCTGTTAGGCCCGTGGGGTAAAGACTTGCACGAACGGACAGAACGCGTGCATATTGCCAGTGTATCGGAAAAATTGCCGGCTGTATTAGATAAAATTATTGCTTATGTAGGGGAAACAGCCAAATAAATACATGATTTTTTGTAAAATGCCCCTACGTTTTATGCTTTTTTGTTCTATTGTAACAATACTGTAACAATATTGTGGTATTATTTACATAGTGATGTAATGACACCGCTGGTGTGTATTACAAAAAATAAGAAAGCTGGGATTATGATGAAAAGAAAATCATTAGTATTAGCCGCTGTTATGGCAGCATGTGCCACATCGTTTGCTTTTGCAACACCGCAGACACAATGGGAACAAGGCCAGTGGCAGGTAGATCTTGGTGCTTGGAACCCGAAGGCATCCGTTGATGCAAGTAATTTTGAAAGCGATTTTACAGAAGATACGAATGCAAAATGGAATTTCCAAGGCGGTCTTGGATATGGACTTACTGATAAATGGGCTTTGCAGTACAATTATTATGGATTAAAAACAGAACAACCAGATGCTAGTTCTTATGATACCGATGGCGATGAACACGAAGTCAACCTCGTATACTCCATCAATAAAAACTTTGCTGCTTTTGCTGGCTGGAACCGTATTAAAAACACATCGGGTGGTGCTAGCAATACGAACAATGTTGCGCAAATCGGCTTGATTGCCAAAGCGCCGCTGGCTAACAAACTCGACTTCTACGCTAAAGGCGCTCTCGGCACACAGCGTACGGCTATGTGGGAAGCAGGTCTTGGCTACAGCGTCACACCGGACCTCGATATCAATGCAGGCTATCGCTATTTGAATACGAAATTAGCTGACCAGGGTGATAATACATTTGGTGCTCTTAAAGATGATGCTAATATTTCTTACAAAGGCTTCATTGCAGGTCTTTCTTATCGTTTTGGCGGCGGCCACAAAGAAGCTCCGGCTCCGGAACCAGTTGTTACTCCGGAACCTGCTCCAGCTCCAGTCGTAGAAACGCCGGCACCAGCTCCTAAAAACGACTACTATGTAGAAAGCGTTCATTTCGGTTTTGACGAAGACCAGCCGCTGGCTTCTGAAAAAGCTAAAATGGATCATTTCGTACAGGTTGCTAAAGCTAACCCGCAGGATACATTTAAACTCGTCGGCAATACAGATGCTAAAGGCTCCAACGCATACAACGATGACCTTTCCAAACGCCGCGTAGATAACGTTGCTGCATACGCACAGAGCCAGGGCGTACCGGCTTCTCAGATGCAGCTCGACTATAAAGGCAAAGCAGATCCTGTAAGTACAAACGATACAGACCAGGGTCGTGCTGACAACCGTCGTGTTGATATTTGGCAGAATAAATAATTATCCTATTGGGTAGTTTATAAAGCAATACCTCAAAGGGGCTTGTCGCTTCGTGCGGCGGTCCCTTTGTTTTTCTATTCAGCAGGATACCTGCGGTACGGCCAAGCGGTTATGACACAATGTAATACTATAATATAAGAGGAAAACTCTTGATAATTTCTTGTATTTACGCTATAATAACATAGCTAACTTAATAAAAGTACTGGTGCGTGGTAACCCGTTGGGGCTTGTGCAATGGGAACCTATGAACCTTGTCAGGTCCGAGAGGAAGCAGCAATAAGTAGATATTTCCATGTGCCACGAGGAAACCTGATGGGTTATCATACACGAGTACTTTTCAGTTGGTAAAAGCAGCGGTTAGCTGCTTTTTTTCGTATATGGAGAGGAAAGAACATGGCATACATTGCATTATATCGTAAATGGCGGCCGAAAAACTTTGAAGATGTCGTAGGCCAGTCACATATTACGGAAACATTGCAAAAAGCGATTGATACAGATAAAGTAGCTCATGCCTACTTGTTTTCCGGCCCGCGGGGAACAGGTAAGACGAGTACGGCCAAAATATTTGCCCGTGCGATGAACTGCGTACATGGCCCGACATCGCATCCCTGCAACGAATGCGAAGTATGCCGTCATATTTTACAGGGCGAATCGATGGATGTCGTAGAAATCGATGCGGCTTCCAACCGCAGCATTGAAGATATCCGAACGCTCCGTGAAACGATTAAATTTATGCCGGCTGAAGGACATAAAAAAATATACATTATCGATGAAGTGCATATGTTGACGACGGAAGCGTTCAATGCACTGCTGAAGACGTTGGAAGAACCGCCGGCCCATGTCATTTTTATTTTGGCGACTACGGAACCGGAACGGATTCCCATGACTATCCTGTCGCGATGTCAGCGATATGAATTTCGCCGCATTACCAGCCAGGATATTGCCAAGAGGCTGCTCTATGTAGCCGGCCAGGAACATATCGATTTGACCAAAGGGGCTGCGCATATTTTGGCTGTCCAGGCTGATGGCGGCATGCGGGATGCGTTGAGCATGCTGGACCAATGCGTGAGCAATACGGAAGGGACGATTGATGAAAAATTAGTCCGCGATTTGTTGGGATTGATTGGCCGTGATTGGTTATTTTCCCTAACGGATGCCGTTTTTGCAGGAAAAGGTGCTGTCATTATTAAAGCCGTTGATGATGTAGTACGCATGGGAAAAGAGCCGCAAGTGCTGCTGACGGAAGTGTTGGAACATTTACGGGCTATTATGCTGTATCAGGCCGATTCGCAGACCGATACCTTGGCGGCGTATGCTGATTCGATGAACGAATTGGCGGCGCAGGCAAAAAAAATGACGCCGGAACGGGTATTTGCCATTTTAAATGTACTGCAGCAAGCGTTGCTGTCTGCTAAAAACTCTCCCGTACCGCGGGTCGCTGTGGAAATGGGGCTGCTTATGGCAAGCCGTACTCAAGATACGGGGCAGCCGGCCTTGGAAAGACAAGCAGTACGTGCCGTTCCGGAAGATGTTTTGGACAGACTGACACGGCTGGAACAGGCCGTTTTCCAAAACGGCAGTACGGCAGTCAAACCGAAAGCTCAAGAATATATTCCCCTGCCGGAAGAAGAGGAAGGGCCGGCTGGTTTTACGGAAGAAGCTGTTCCTTTTCCCGATGAAGAATATACGGCCAGTTCCTCTTCGAGTGTGCCGGAAGTACAGCATACAGTGGCAGTCAAAACGACAAATAACAAGAAGAATTCAGCCAGCGTATCCCCGCATACGGCGGCCATGCCCAACACTTCAGCACCATCTGCCGCACCGGCAGCTGCTGCCAGCCCGGCTAAAGCAGTACACGTCGCAGCCTATCAAACGATTTGGCAGCAGATGTGCGCTATTTTGGATAAAGAAAAGAAAAAAGCTGTCTTATCCTGTATTCGCAACGGGCGTGTCGTTTATATTGGCGAAGGGCGGGTCATTGTTGCATTTAAAACGGCTTTTATGGTCAAACGCGCCAATCGCGAAGATTATTTTAAATTTGTTGACGCAGCGTTGTCCAGTCTTTTGGAAGGTACTGTTCACATGACAGGCTATTTGGAAGGCGACGATGAATTAGCTGCTTACGAAAAAAAAAACAGTAAGCAAGGTATAAACAATCATCCTGCTGTTTCTCAACCCGATGTATCGAAGAGTGCTGAAAAAAGAGAAGAAATGCCTGCAGCGAACCGTTCTCCTCAAGAAAAAGAGGAAAAAACAACCGATTCACTGCATACACAGGCGCAACCTCTTTCATCGGCAGCGCCTGAGCCGCAGGAACCCAAGCTCATGCCGGCAACGGTAGAAGATATGTCGCAAGAGGAACGAGCTTTGCTGGAACCATTGCTCAAAACGGTAGGAGATTGTAATATATACATAGAAGATAAAAAATAGTAGATAAAACAGGAGGATTTATATATGTTTGGTGGAAATATGCAAGGTATGATGAAAAAAGTACAGAAAATGCAGAAAGAAATGAAAAAACTGCAGGAAGATTTAAAACAGCGTACCGTCGAAACAACCGTTGGCGGCGGCGCCTTGACTTTGGTAATGAATGGTGAAAAAAATGTAGAAAGCGTCCATATCGATCCGAGCATTATCGACCCGGAAGATGCCGAAATGCTGGAAGATTTGGTAGTAGCAGCTGTCAACGAAGCGAATAAAAAAGTGGATGATATGATGGCACAGGAAATGGGTAAAATTACAGGCGGCATGCATCTTCCCGGTATGTTCTAATGGATACGCCTATAGATAGACTGACTGAACAATTTCGTCGTTTACCCGGCATTGGCATCAAAACAGCCCGCAAGCTGGCCTATTATATTGTTCAACAGCCGCCGGAACAGGTCAACGCGTTTGTGGCAGCTATTCGCAATGCCAAAGAAACGATGCGTTTTTGTTCTATTTGCTGTAATTTATCAGCCCAGGACCCCTGCCCGATTTGCAGCGACAGTAAACGGGACAGGTCAACCATTTGTGTAGTCGAAACGCCGCAGGATGTCATGGCTATTGAACGCAGCGGTGACTATCACGGGCTGTATCATGTACTGCACGGCGCCTTATCCCCGCTGGATGGGATAGGCGTAGATGATTTGCGCATTAAAGAACTTCTGAAACGCCTTAGTGATACAGAAGTAAAAGAAATTATTATTGCTACCGATCCGGATGTAGAAGGCGAAGCGACGGCCTTATATTTAGCCCGCCTGCTGAAAACAGCTGGAATCCGCGTGACGCGTATTGCACGCGGCCTGCCGATGGGCGGCGATATCGAATATGCTGACGAAGCGACGTTGGCCGGTGCGGTTGCCAATCGACAAGAAATGTGAGGTATAGCTTATGGATTATGTGTGGATAGGCGTAGGCATTATTGCCTTGTTTTTACTGAATAAGCTTGTTTTGGCACCTGTTCGCAGATTGGTTTTGAATGTCCTGAGTGGTCTTGTGGTCTTGCATTTGATTAATACGTATGGATATTTAGCAGGATTTCATACGGTACCGATTACGTTGGCAACCGGCTTGATTATTGGTATATTCGGATTGCCCGGCGTACTGCTTGTTACGATGTATTATACCTTTTTTTGATTTAAATGGAGATGGGATAACGTGAATTTGAAAAAGTGGGCTGCGTTAGCTCTTACCGTGGTTGTTGCAGCGGCTTGTTTATCTGGATGCGGCAACAGTGTTTCTACGAAAGTGGAAACTGTAAATAAATCAGATCATCCAGTGGCTCTTACCTTGGATGCCAATATGACAGCCCTCCATATGACGACGATTGTCCCAAAGATTTCCGGCAAACTGGTTTCTGCACCGCTTACCAAGGGGCAGGAAGTAAAAGCCGGTGAAACAGTCGTGCAGATTGACACGTCGCCGTATCAAGCCAGTGTCAGCCAGGCAGAAGCTGAGTTAGTAGCAGCTTCTTCTGCAGCCACGACGTATCGGACGGTTACGGTACCTGCTGCCGGCGGCGGGGATGGCGGCGGAGATAACGGCGGCCAAAGAGCACAGCTGAATGCGTATTACAAAGATGGCTATTTTTCCCGCGCTGAATTTAACCAGCTGATGTCTAAGAATGCGCCGGCAGCACAACAGACGCAGACCGTACAGGTGCCGCAGGCTGCTCCGGTAGATCATGAAAAAATTGCACAGCTGCAGCAGGCCGTACAATCTGCCAGAGAAATGCTCAGCAATGGGACTATTTATTCCCCGATTGACGGCAAAGTTACGTCCGTATCCGACAATCCGTCTGTTGCCGTAGCCGGCAATGTATTGGCTACGATTCAGCAAATGTCGCCGTTGGTAGCTACGTTTGCTGTGCCGGAAATGTATGTTTCTGCACTGCAGGCGGCTAAACAAAACGGCACGCTGCAGGTATCTGTTATTGCGCCGTCCGGCGAATCGGAAACGGGAGAATTGACCTATTTGGCCACGGAAAAAGATGCTTCAACAGGCTCTTATACGGCCAAGATTACATTTAACAATACGAAAAATTTATTTGTTCCCGGCGAATTTTACCATGTGCGTGTATCTACGCCGCAGGAAGTTTCACAAATTACAGTACCTAAAACAGCAATTCGCACTAAAGACAGCGGTGACTTTGTATATATTGTCAATGACAGTGGCTTGGCAGATGCCCGGTCCGTCCTTACAGGTGATGAAGAAGAAGGCCGCATCGTAGTTCTTGACGGCTTGCAGGAAGGCGATAAAGTAGTTGTCGATCCGCCGGAATCTTTGGAAATTGGCATGAAAGTCAAATCCTGAGTGCAGAGAGAGTGAGTGACGTCCAATGAAAGAAGAAAAGCAGCCAGAGCGGCACAATAGCTTGTTGAAGTCGTTGGAAAAAAGCCTGGATGTACTGGATATTTTTGTAGAGTGCAATACAGGGCTGACTTTGAAGGAAATCGCCTCGCAGACACAGCTCAATACATCGACGGCCTTTCGTATCGTCAATACGTTGGAGCGGCGTCAATATTTAACTCGTAATGATGCGTCCAAGCAGTACCGGCTAGGTCCGAAAGCGCTGGCATTGGGATATTCTTCGCATTGGACGGAAAATGTCGTTACGCTGGCCAAACCGTATTTGCGGCGTTTGCAGCAGATTTTTAATGAAACAGCCAGTGTATATGTGGCAGAAGGAGACAGCCGTATTTGCCTGGACCATGTAGAAAGCAGCCATGCGCTGCGGCGCGTTATTCCTATGGGAGAATCACTGCCTTTATATAAAGGCGCTGCCGGCAAAATACTGTTGGCATGGGCTCCCAAAGAAGAACGGAATCGTATGATTGTTCAGTATGGCCATTTGTCGGAAAGTGAATTTGCTTCGATTCGCCATAATGGCTATGCTGTTACGCAGGACGAAAGTGAACATGGGCTGTTTGCCTTATCTGTTCCAATATTTAACTTTGAAGAACAAGTGGTAGCTTCCTTGACGATTGCCGGTCCTACGATGCGTTTTTACGATTCCATACGGCAGAAAATGCTGTTTACACTGAGTCAGTATGCGTATGAGATTTCATATTCATTGGGGTATCGGAAAAAATGATAAACTATACGGTCTGGAAAAAAGAGGAATTCCAAGAGAAAGCTTGTGTGGTGGCGCCTAAACTGCTGGGACAGTATTTGATACATCGTACAGAAGATGCGGTGTATATAGGCCGTATTGTAGAAACAGAAGCCTATGGCGGCACGTACCGGCGTCAGGCCGATGACGGCGCGCACAGTTTTCGCGGAGTTACCAAACGAACGGAGCCGATGTTTGCTGCCGGCGGCATTGCCTATGTCTATCTTATTTATGGCATGTATCACTGCATGAATGTTGTAACTGCCCCTGCCGGCAGCGGTCAGGCTGTTTTGATTCGGGCTGTCGAACCGATGATAGGCGTGGATGCGATGTTGAAAAATCGGCATATGGCCCAGGTTAAGCCGATAATAAGCAACGGGCCGGGAAAAGTATGCCGGGCTATGCAGATTACCATGGCCGATAATAAAGCAGATTTATGCGGCAGTTCATTATGTATCGCTCATCCGGAAACAACGCCTCGGATTTCTGTTGTCCGTACGCCGCGTATTCATATTGACTACGCCGTTAAGGGAAAACATTTTCCCTGGCGGTATTATATAAAAGACAATCCATATGTCTCAATCTAAGTACTGTGTTTTCACTTATGAGGGGGAATTACTATTATAGAGTTCAGAGAATTTAGGCTGGAAGATAAGCCTATCATTGACGACTATTTCAGTCAAAAAAGATACGAACAAGCGGATGCTACGTTTATGACCTTGTTTGCCTGGCAGTATCCGTATGAAATTCAATGGGCGGAAGAAGACAATGTGCTGTATGTTCGTGCCGGGCGCGGCAAGACTCAGTTTTGGATTCCGCCGTTTGCGCGCAAAGACGGCAGCTTTGCCAAAGGGGTAGAACGAATGCATGAATGGTTTGACGCGCATGGCTATCCTTTTTTGATGAAAGGGGTAACGCCGGAAACGGTAGAACGCATTCGCGCACTCTGTCCGGACTGTTATGATTTCACGCCGGACCGCAACAACTATGAATATGTATATTTAACGCAAAATCTGATTAATTTGTCAGGTAAAAAATATCGGCAGAAAAAAAACAACTTGAACCATTTTAGAAATCAGTATTTTGGCAATTGGGAGTATGTCCCGATTACAGAAGATATTTTTGACGAATGTCTTGAAGCGGAAAAGACATGGTATGAACAGCATGAAGCACAAGATGATGACGAAGAATTAGCCGGTGAACGCCAGGCGATTGAAGCGGTGTTCAATAATTGGAATGTACTGCAGCCGACAGGCGGCGCCATTCGCATGTATAATAAAATCGTAGCCTTTTCTATTGGCGAAATGCTCAATGATGATACGGCGATTATTCATTTTGAAAAGAGCGACCCGACTATTCGCGGGCTGTATCAGGTAATCAATCATGAATTTGTTGTCCATGCTTGGAGTCATACGACCTATATCAACCGGGAAGAAGACATGGGGATTCCGGGACTGCGCCATTCCAAAGAATCATATAACCCCGTGCGGTTTATTGAAAAATACGATGTTACATTGAAACAATAGAAGGGAAACAACATGGATATGGAATTTCGTCTGGCTGGTCCGCAGGACAGAAACGCAGTAGAAAGCTTATGGGCTTATTGCTTTGAACCCCGGGAAAATCCGTTTTTTCAATGGTACTTTTCTAAATTTTATACGCCGGAAAATGTATTGATGGGATTTAAACATGGCGAAATGGCTTGTTTAACCCACTTGAATCCGTATACGCTGAAACTGCGGGGTAAGTGTATCCCAACTTCCTATATTGTCGGCTTGGCGACCCATCCGGCGGCAAGACGGGGCGGTGTTGGCGGCCAGTTACTAAAAGCTGCGCTGAAAGAAATGAAGCGGCGCGGTCATTTTGTCAATATCCTCATGCCGTCTAAAGCTGGATTTTATCAGCCCTATGGATACGAACTCTACTGCCATCAATGGAAAGAAACGATGCCGTTGGAATCCCTGCGGCCGCTGACGGACAGGACGGTTCGCTTTGCCTTTGTCAATAGTCCCGACCAATGGCCGTATTTGGCAGCTGTATATGATGCCTATACCAAGCCGCTTTCTGGCTATGCCGTGCGGGATGAAGCTTCTTGGCGCAGCCATATTGAAGCCCAGTTGGCAGAAGGAAACATTGCTGTCGTCTTTCATGATGACCAACCGATTGCGTATATGTATTACAATCTGGGTGAGCCGACGATTATCAGCGGTGAATTTGTATACGCAACCATGCAGGGCAAACGGGGACTGCTGGAATATGCGTACAACCATCGTTCACAAGGCAAAGCCCTGCAGTGGAATGAAGGCATTCATGACCAGTCGTATCGGTTTTACCCTGACGGCAAACAGGGGCACGAAACGATGCCTTTTATGACATGCCGTATTGTCGATGTCAAAGGCGCGTTGGAACAAATCCCGTATCCTAAGGATGTCAGCGGCAGTTTGGTGTTCCAGACAGAAGATCCATTGGCAGACTGGAATACAGGCACGTTTATCCTGACCGTGTCAAACGGCAAGGGAACTGTTGCGGCGGCGCCCTATGCTAAGGCAGACGCATCCATGCCTATTGGTACGCTGGCCCTTTTGGTGTTCGGCGCGATGGATGTCAATGACTTGGTTTTCTGTGAAAAACTGCAGGGAACGGACGAAGCCCTAAAAAAAATAGAAGCATTCTTCCCGACGGAAAAATGTTATATCAATGAATGGTATTAAAAAGAAAACAATATGCCTTTCTATCTGACAGCAGATAGAAGGGCATATTGTTTATTATGAAAAAAGAAGTTGACGGATGCCGGCGCATATCCTACGATACATATATACGATTGAAAAAATATAAAGGACGGATACCATGATACAAAAATACAAAGAGTGGATTCAAGTTCATCACAAGAAAATCAAACGGGGAATTTGCGGCATTCTTATTTTTTGTATGGCATTTTTTGGATTCTGCGTGGTTTTGAGCTATAAAGCAGCGGATATTTTTAACCATGTTGCTGCAGAAAGAGATGTATTCCATGGCACGGTTACGGTAGAACAGCTCAGTGCGTCTCCATGGGGAACCGTTTCTTTTAAAAATTTAGTTTGGCTGGATGAAGACGGGACACTGCTGGCCAACATTCCGGAAGGTTCTTTTCATGTCAAAATTTGGGATGTTGTCTCACGACATATTGGCACGCAGACCGTTACGGACGTATCGATTGATAAAGCTTATGTGCATTTATTTTTTGATGACCACATGGAACTGCGGCATATGAAAGGATTGTCCGATGAAGATGAAGCGAAGCGAGAAAAAAATGGGGTGACGTTGACAGGCCTGCACAGCAGCCGGCCTTTTGACTGCCAAATCCATGTCAGCAATAGTACAATAGAAGCCGATTCGCCGCAGCGGCATTTTACGATTGACAACGTAACGCTGCGCTTAGGTTTGCATACCCGCGGCGTTACGAAAATGGAATTGTCAGCTGGGCCTTTTTCCGGTGTGATGGAAGCAGCTAGAATGCAGTTGGGCGGCACGCTGGATTTTACAAAAGACATTCCGCAATATGATATGTATTTAAAAATCAAAGACTGCAAGCCCCAGTCTTTTGGCGTTGGTTTTGATGTCGATGACACAGCGTCTGCTTATGCCAAAATTACAGGCGATTTACCGCATCCGGTGATTGACGGAACCGTATCGATGGACCAAATGAACATCACGGCGCTGCGGTTTACCGATGTAAAAGGATTATTTCATTATGAAGACGGCCATGTCACAGCGACGCAGGTATCGGCCAGTGCATTTGGCGGCGCAGTCAAAGCCGTCGGCAGTTTTGATTTAAATGAAAAATCATACTATGCGGATATTTCCGGCGAAAACCTGCGCGGCAGCAAAGCGGCCCATGACAACTTACTGCGGTGCAAAGTTCGCCTGGATTTGCATATGAGTGAAAATAAGACTGCCCAAACCAAAGACATTCATGGCTCCTTTTCTTCCAGCCCCGGCCAGTATCATTTTGTTCCGTTTAACCGGATTTCCGGACAGTTCAGAAAGGTAGGCAACACATTAATTTTTGAACATGTCGTGATTTCTATGGCCATGGGCGATGTGACGACTGATGCCTTTCGTATTGTCGATGGAAAAGTGCAGTTGGGAACCATTTATTTGGATTCGGCAGGGAACCGCTCTAAACTGCGGTAGTTTATGATATACTGAGTCATATCATGAAAATCATGCAAAATGGGAGGCATCATCATGGAAGTAGATATTTCAAAATATTTAGCGCGTGAAGGAGAAACGATTCATCTGGAAGATTTTTCCACAGTATGTGACGTGCCGCTGGATAAAAGAAAAGTAAAACAGGAACTCCTGCCGCAGGCGATTGAAGAAATGCAGGATTGGCAGGAAAAGTTATTTGCTGCCGGACAGTACGGCATTCTTATCGTGCTGCAGGCCATGGATGCAGCCGGCAAAGACGGCACGATTAAACATGTATTTGCCCGATTGAATCCTGCCGGGGTCCATGTCCATAGTTTCAAGCAGCCCAGTACGGAAGAAAAAGATCATGACTACATGTGGCGCGTCAATAAGGCATTGCCAAGCCGCGGCGAAATTGGTATTTTCAACCGCTCGCACTATGAAGATGTCGTCGTTGCGCATATTCACAATTTAATCAAAAGTGACGGACTGCCGGAAAAGCTGATCAAAAAGAATATTTGGGAAAAACGGTACCGTCAAATCTGCGACTGGGAACGTTATCTATACGAAAACGGCTTTCCTATTATTAAAATTTTTCTGCATCTTTCCAAAGAAGAACAGAAAAAACGCTTGATAGACCGGATTGTAACCAAACAGAAAAACTGGAAATTTGCCATGTCCGATATTCAGGAACGGCAGTACTGGAATCGGTATCAGAAAGTATACGGCGAAGTGATTACGGCAACGACGACGAAATATGCCCCGTGGTATATTATCCCGGCAGACAACAAATGGTATACACGGTATCTGGTTTCGCAAATCGTCTTGAAGACGCTGCGGGATATTAATCCTAAATTTCCTAAATTGTCAGCCGACGTAGAAGCCCAGCTTAAACAGTTCCGGGAAATTTTGAAAAATGTCAATATAGACGATTTGAAAACGATTCAAAAAGTAATTCAATAGAAATTTACAGAGATAATTAACCATGGTATAATACATATAATTACATATTGTACGTCAGGTGCTGCAAGCTTAATAGAGAAGCTCGGTGAAAAACCGGCGCGGTCCCGCCGCTGTAAGGACGAGTCAGGCTGTATATACGTCACTGTACGCATGTATGGGAAGGCACAGCTGTGATGATGACTCCGAGCCAGAAGAACTGCCTGATGGATAATCACCGATAGACCTGCGAGCGATGGGGATGGAGATTGACTAGTATTATGCTATTCGAGCCGCACGGAATTCGTGCGGCTTTTTTAATACTTGCAATGTGCTTAATGGCTGTGATAACGATATGTATGCTGTCCTCTATATAAAAAAGGAGTGGTATCATGTTTGGAAAGAAATTGAAAAAAATGTTGTTTTTGTCTTTAGCTGTGACAGCGTTTGGTGTTGTTGGCAGCGGGATGCCCGCCTATGCAGCTGGCTACACGCTCAACCCGGAAGTAAAAGATGCAACGCCGGCATTGAAACAGGCTGCTGAAATCGGCGTACGTACGTACAACAATCCGGCTATGCAGAATGTTGCCAACAAGGATGCAATCCTCGTTCTCAGCTTTGGTACGACCTATAAAGACAGCCGTGCTAAAACGATTGATAAGACTGTAGCCGCTATTCAGGCAGCACATCCCAATCAAAAAGTAGTTACAGCCTTTACGTCTCACATTATTGTAGACCGCATCAAAGCCAAAGAAGGCTTGACGATTCCGACACCGGAACAGGCTATGGCACAGCTCAAAAAAGACGGCTATACACGCGTAGCCATTACGTCTTTGGATGTTATTCCGGGCATGGAATATGCATATGACACAGCCATTTTTGACCTTTACAAAAACGACTTCAAAAAAATGACCATGGGCACACCGATTTTGTACTGGATGGGGCAGGAAGATCAGCGCGATGATTTAGCTGAATTTGTTCAGGCTCTTTCCACACAGTTCCCGAAAATCGGCAAACACGATGCTGTCCTCGTCATGGCTCACGGCACACCGCATCCAGCCAACGCATACTATGCCGTTTTGCAGGACCGCTTAGATGCAGCTAATATAGGCAACGTATTTGTATATTCTGTAGAAGGCTGGCCGCATTTGGATACCGTTATTCCGCAGTTGAAAGCGAAAGGCATCAAAAACGTTACCTTGATGCCGATGATGATGGTTGCCGGCGACCATGCCAACAACGATATGGCTGGTGCTGACGCTGATTCCCACAAGAGCATTCTGGAAAAAGAAGGTTTCAAGGTTACACCGTACATTCATGGTCTCGGTGAAAACGAAGCAGTTCGCAATATGTTTGTAGAACGTGCTAACGAAGCTTGGGACGCTTTGGAAAAACAATAATAGAACCACGATAATCCCCTAAAAAATATAATGTTATGTATGCAAAAACCCGCTGTCGCAGTAAACAGCGGGTTTTGTATATTACCATTACTCATAAATTTCTGAGTGTCTTCTTTTTCTATTTGGCTGTATCTATAATAGATGTATATAATAATAAAACTTATGCGAGGAGTTAGTAATATGCAGCATGTTATGATACAGCCAGTAAGTTTAAATCGTATTTTATGGTCTATTTTTGCAGCCGTTACTTTAATTACACAGAATTGGTATAGCTTTTCGGCTGTCTTACCTATTTTGCAGCCCTTATGGAACTTGACAGCAACACAGACAGGACTCATTGTGGCATCCTTTCAGTTTGGGTATGTGTTGTCTGTATTGATTTGCAGCTTTTTCAGCGATACGCATAGTCCGCAGAAAATTTTTGTACTGGGAGGCCTCCTATCCGGCCTTTCTAGTTTGGCTTTTGCAGTACTGGCGCATGGATTTTATAGTGCGTTCCTACTGCGATTTATTGTGGGACTGGGCATGGGCGGTGTATTTGTGCCTGGTGTTAAAATTGTTTCAACCGTATTTCCGCCGACGCAGCGGGGGAAAGTAGTGGGACTTACGGTCAGCGCCATGTCATTAGGCTCCGGGTTATCTATTTTTTATTCGGGACTGTTTATTGCCTGGTTTTCTTGGCAGGCTTTGACAGTATGTACGGCATTAGGAGCGGGTATTGGCTCTTGGGCAGTATATTCATTAGGAAAATTACAAATCCCAACGTCTAAAATTATAATATCGACAGCATTGTTTAAACGATTGCTTCATAAACCGGTACTGTTGATTAATGCCAGCTATATGGGACATATGTGGGAGTTATATACCATGTGGCCTTGGATTGGCCCTTTTATGGTATTTGCCTTGGCAGCACAGGGATATGATGTGCAGCAAGCAGCCGTATACGGCAATACCTTAGGCGGAATTAGTATTATAATTGGGGCACTGGCAACCTGGATAGGCGGAAAATTATCGGATATATACGGACGAACGAATATGATATTGATCTTTTTGGCAGGCAGTACGATTTGCTCCGTGTTGATTGGCTGGATGATTCAGGTTCCCATAGGTTTACTTACGATTGTTGTTATTGTATATGGTTTTTTAGTCGTTGGTGATAGTCCTATTTTAACAGCTACTGTTGCGGACTTAGCAGAACCGGAGATAATGGGATTTACGT
>CAVKOP010000010.1:22167-27075 GCA_963657835.1 Lachnospiraceae bacterium
GTTGGATATGGAATCACTATCATATCACCGACCGTTTTTGGTATGATATTGGATACCACTCATTCATGGGGATGGGCCTTTACTAGTTTAGGCTTAGGTGCCTTTTTAGGCGTTGCAGCACTTATGTTTCTTCGTCATATGACACATATTTGAATGTGTCTTCTATGACAGATTGGTTGAATGTGTTATATGCAGCACTGATATAATACATTCACAATCGTATTGATTTGTGTCATATCTATCGTTGCATAGTTCATGACATACGTATTTGGCTCATGCATTGGCGTTCCTTCATAAAATGATGACAAAGGCAGCAAACGAATTTTTTTGGCTTGGGCGCGCAGCATGACTTCTTTTTCTGATAAAGGCGTATGAATGGTGAGCAGAAAATGCAGGCCGGCATTTTCTCCGGAAATCGTAATATAGGGCTGCAACGGACTTGCTTTTAGTGCAGTTAGTAAGGCATCGCGCTTGTGTCGGTAATAATTGCGTAATCGGTTAATATGGTTTTCAAATTTTCCATCTGCAATAAATCTGGCCAAGGTATATTGTTCAAAATTGGATACCGTACAAGAGTAAAACGACAGGCGATCGTAAAAGGGCTGTACGAGCCCTTTGGGAAGAATCATGTAGCTAATGCGAACGGTGGAACTTAATGTTTTAGAGAATGTATTTAAATAAATCACGTTATCGGCAATATCCATACTTTGCAGCGTGGGGACCGGGCGGCCGCTGAGACGAAGTTCACTGTCATAGTCATCTTCAATAATATAGCGATTTTTTTCACGGGATGCCCAGCCGAGTAATTCGTAGCGGCGGCTGATGGGCATGATGATACCTGTAGGATATTGATGGGATGGCGTAATATGGACGATTTGTGCTTGTTTTTCTTCTAATTCATGAATACGAATGCCGTCATCATCCAGGTTGATATGGACACAAGGAACATGCAGGCTTTGATAGATTTTGGCGTTTTTTTGATACCCAGGATTTTCTACTGCATAGATTTTGTCGTGACCCAATAATTGAATGAGCAGGCTGTACAAATATTCTGTACCGGCACCGATAATAATTTGTTCCGGCAACACTGTCATGCCGCGAAACTCTTTTACGTAATGGGCAATCGTACGGCGCAGAGAAAATACCCCGCCGCAGGGCGACTTTGTCATTAAGGGAATGCGGCTGTCATTTAGTATGTTTCGCACAATTTTAGACCAGATAGTGAATGGAAACAGGTCAGATGGCGTTTGATTGTTGGCAAAGTCTGCAAGATATGTCGATGTTGCTGGTGAAGCGGCTAGACTATTGACTGATGGAAACCAATAATGTATATTGTTCTGTCGTTCTTTTATATCGGCTACGTAAAACCCTTTTTTGGGAAGAGAATAAATGAATCCTTCTGCTGTCAGGCGGGCATAGGCATTTTCTATGGTAACGATGCTGACGCCGATATTTTTAGCAAACCTTCGTTTTGACGGCAGCTTTTCGCCTGTTGTGAGAATACCCTGTTCAATATCGTGCTTAATACATTTATATAAATAGATATAGAGAGAATCTGACCCTGTATTTTCAAAATTATACGTAAGCATAACGACAATCCTTTCTATCTGACCTTACTGGATATATTTAAAGTGGGGATTTAAGTAATGTCACTTTTGCATTATACTCTGGCCATGCTTGATAGTAAAGGGAGGAAAAAAAGATGGAACAACGATATACTCTGAATAAAGAATTAGCACAAATGTTAAAAGGCGGAGTGATTATGGATGTTACGACACCAGAGCAAGCGCGTATTGCTGAATCAGCCGGCGCATGCGCTGTTATGGCGCTGGAACGGATACCGGCAGATATTCGAGCTGCCGGCGGTGTCTCACGTATGAGCGATCCTAAAATGATTCGCGGCATTCAGGAAGCCGTATCCATACCGGTTATGGCGAAATGCCGTATTGGACATTTTGTAGAAGCTCAGATTTTAGAAGCCATAGAGATTGATTATGTTGATGAAAGTGAAGTACTGTCGCCGGCTGATGATGTATATCATATTGATAAAACCAAATTTAAGGTACCCTTTGTATGCGGTGCCCGCGATTTAGGAGAGGCTTTGCGCCGTATTGCGGAAGGGGCGGCCATGATTCGCACGAAAGGCGAACCGGGAACCGGAGACATTGTACAGGCCGTTCGGCATATGCGCATGATGAACAGTGCCATTGCAAAAATTAAGGGCATGCGTACAGATGAATTATATGAAGAAGCGAAGGAATTACGAGTTCCCTTTTCGTTAGTCCAGTATGTTCATGATACCGGTCGCCTGCCAGTTGTCAATTTTGCTGCCGGCGGCGTTGCTACGCCTGCTGATGCGGCGTTAATGATGCAGCTGGGAGCAGAAGGCGTGTTTGTAGGTTCCGGCATTTTTAAATCAGGAAATCCGGAAAAACGAGCTAATGCTATTGTCAAAGCAGTTACCAATTATACCGATGCAAGTATGATTGCATCCTTATCTGAAGATTTGGGAGAAGCTATGGTTGGCATTAATGAACAAGAAATAGAAATCTTGATGGCAGAAAGAGGCAAATAATGAATATTGGTGTATTAGCAGTCCAAGGTGCATTTGCCGAGCAGGAAGCCATATTGGAAAAATTGGGCGTTTCCTATACGGAAATTCGCTGCGCAAATGATGCAGACCAACTATTTGACGGTGTTATTTTGCCGGGCGGTGAAAGTACAGTACAAGGGAAATTGTTAGAAGAATTGGGTATATTTTCATCCTTAAAACAGCGTATTGACAAGGGCATGCCTGTATTGGGAACTTGCGCTGGCATGATTTTATTGGCCCAGCACATTGAAAATCAAACTAAAACGTATTTTGGTACCATGCCGATAACGGTTCGCCGCAATGCCTATGGCAGACAATTAGGAAGTTTTCATACAGAAGCGCCCTTTCAAGGAATTGGAACGATTCCGATGACATTTATTCGGGCGCCTTTTGTTAGTAAGGCGAATGATGACGTCCAAGTATTAGCGACGGTAGATGATAAGATCGTCGCTGTACGGTATCAAAATCAATTTGCCCTAGCGTTTCATCCGGAATTGGATGACGAAGTGCAGATTCATCAATTGTTTTTACAGTGCTGCTGATAGCTGTTGACTTTTGGAATTTATGGAATTTTTTTCCACCATTTCCTTCCCTTCTTTCATCTGTTATTCCAACGGATGGCTTTGTATAATGAAACCATAAAAGAGAAAGTCATTACTAACGTGAAATAGGAGATGGAACGAAATGAAACAAGTAAAAATCATTACAGCAGAAGAAGCGGCCCTTCTCGTTAAAGACGGCGACGTTGTTACGACGAACGGCTTTGTTGGCTCCGGTCAGCCGGAAGCTTTGACGAGTGCCTTGGAAGCACGCTTTTTGGAAACAGGCGCACCGAAGGATTTGACGCTGATTTATGCGGCATCCCAAGGCAATACAGATGGCCGCGGCGGTGACCATTTTGCTCATGAAGGCATGCTCAAAAAAGCTATTTTGGGCCATTGGAACGCTGTTACAGCACTGCAGAAATTAGTTAACGAAAACAAAATCCAGGCATACAACCTGCCGCAGGGCACATTATCCCAGTATTTCCGTGATGTAGCAGCCCATCGTCTTGGCACGATTACGCATGTTGGTTTGGAAACATTTGCAGACCCGCGCGTTACAGGCGGCAGATTGAACGATGCGACCAAAGAAGACTTCGTCAAAGTCATTGAAATTGATGGACATGAACAGCTTTTCTATCCGCGCATGGATATGAATATCGGCTTTATCCGCGGCACGTATGCCGATGAATGGGGCAACGTTGTTCTTTCCAAAGAAGTATCACCTTTTGATGCGACACCGCTGGCACAGGCTGTTCACAACAGCGGCGGCACGGTAGTCGTACAGGTAGAAAAAATTGTTAAAGGCGGCACGTTGGATCCCAAGCTCGTCAAAGTACCGGGCATCTATGTAGACTACGTCGTTCAAGTCGATGACGAAACCAAACGTCAGCAATCCTTTGACTGCGCCTATGACCCGTCTTTGACCGGCGAAGTTACAGTTCCTGTCAAAGCATTGGATCCGGCACCGCTTAATGCGAAAAAGGTTATTGCCCGCCGGGCAGCGCTTCTGCTTCTCAATATGAGCAATGAAGCCGTTATCAACCTCGGTATCGGTATTCCGGAACTTGTTTCTTCTGTTGCCAACGAAGAAGGTATCGGCGACAGTCTGACCATGACCGTCGAAGCCGGCGCTATTGGCGGCGTACCTCTTGGCGGTGTTCGTTTTGGGGCGTCTGTCAATGCAGAAGCTTATATGGACCAGGCGACACAGTTTGACTTCTATGATGGCGGCGGTTTGGATTTGACATGCTTAGGCTTAGCTGAATGCGACAAAGACGGCAACATCAACGTTTCCAAATTCGGCACGCGTATTGCTGGATGCGGCGGTTTTGTCAATATTACACAGAATACCAAGAGCGTTGTTTTCTGCGGTACCTTTACGACAGGCAAGCTGAAAGAAGAAATCAAAGACGGCGAACTGCATATTATCCAAGAAGGCAAAGTACAGAAATTTGTTCCGACAGTAGACCATATTACCTTCAGCGGCAACTATGCCCGTAAACACAAACAACATGTTCTTTACATTACAGAACGTGCGGTATTTGAAATGAAGGAAGACGGCGTACATTTGACAGAAATCGCTCCGGGCATTGACCTGCAGAAAGATATTCTCGACCAGATGGGATTCAAGCCGATTGTAGAAGATGTCAAACTCATGCCGGCATATCTTTTCAAAGATGAACCGATGGGCTTGAAAGAAATGAAAGCTAACTTACAAAAATAAAATTACGCATAGAAAGACACGAAAGGGGCTGTTGAAACGGCATGCCC
>CAVKOP010000011.1:0-25635 GCA_963657835.1 Lachnospiraceae bacterium
CTAACTGTGATGAGAAAGAAATGGAGGTATTGACCATGAGCAATACAGTCATGAAGGACGTAGCCAAAGCAGAAAACGCCTTTACGAGTGATGAAACGATGCGCTATAAATATATGCTGCGGGAAAAAGCAATCCGTGATTACTATTCAGGCTTGGACGATGCTAAACAAGAAGGCATAGAGATAGGCGAAAAACGTGGTGAAGAACGCGGCCGCAAATTGGGCATAGCTGAAGGCAAGAAACTAGGAATAGCGCAAGGACGAGAACAGGGCTTAGCACAAGGACGGGAGCAAGGCGAACGGCAAGCGATTATTGGCATGCTGCGTCATCATTTGGATCCGGGATGTATTGCACAAATTTTGCAGTGTCCCGTTGAAAAAGTAAAGCTGATAGCTAAAGAGTGTCAAGTGTAATCGGATATACAGCAAGTATTTGTAGGGCTAAAAAATCTGCTGATTTATCATATGTATGTAGTCAAAGCCATAAAGATAAATAGCGTATATAGATTACTACATAGTAAAACAGGAGGCTGTCGCATGAAAGGTTTCTGACATCATGCGGAGCCCCCTGTTTTTGTACAGTTGCAGTATAGAAGCTAAAAACATATGTATCTGATAAGAATGAACAACTTAGAAGAAACTGTCTGTATGATGGTTTCTTTTTAACCAAGAACATGATGCTTGAGTGCGTAGTCTACCAATTCGGATTTGGATGTACAGTGCAGTTTCTGCATCAGTCGGCTCTTGTAGGTGGAAACAGTTTTGATGGATAAATGCAGTTCTTCGGCGATGGATGATTGGGAATAGCCGTGTACCAGGTATCGGAGTACTTCCTGTTCTCGTGCGGACAGGGAAATTGTTTCGGGTGGATTGGACATAAAGCTGTCAAGAAGTGCGTGCGTGTTTTGTTCGCTAAGATACCGTTTACCCTGCATGACCGTATGCAGGGCGCGGAACAGTTCAGCATCGAGTGTGTCTTTGCATAGATAGCCGTCAGCGCCTTGTGTCATGACTTCTTTGATGTATTGCTGTTCGCTGTACATAGTCAGTACTAAAATTTTTACAGGGATGCGGCGGCGCTTGATTTCACGCAGGCATTCGAGACCGTTCATGACGGGCATTGACAAGTCGAGCAGGATGATATCTACGGGAACGGCAGCCAGTTTTTCTAATGCTTCTTGACCATTGGATGCTTCGGCGACAACTTGGAAATCGCCCTGCGTAGCAAGCAAGAGTTTTAGACCGGTTCGCAGAATATGATGATCGTCAGCAAGTAATATTTTAATGGGTAGAGACATGGGAAGGACCTCCTTGAGCAGTCATGTCTTTTTCTAAAGGCAGTACAATGCAAATAGCCGTGCCGGCATCAGGCTGGCTGTGAATTTGAAATGTGCCATTGAGCAGCTCTGTCCGTTCACGCATGCTGACCAGTCCGAGGTGATTGTCCAAACGGGCTTGTTTGGCTGTGTCTTCGCTGAAGCCGATGCCGTTGTCTGTAACAGAAAGGGTAAGCTTGGCCGGCGTGATTTGCAGGGCAATCACGACAGTGGTAGCTTGGGAATGGCGGATAATATTGGTCAGGGCTTCCTGCATGAGCCGATAGCAGAGCAGGGCAATCGGACGGGAAATTGCGGTAAAATCCCCATCATGGGTATAGGTGATTTGGATTTGCGGATGTGCCGTGCGAAACGAATCCAAATACTTTTCCATTGCTACGATAAGTCCCAAATCGTCTAAAAGCGGCGGATGCAGATTGACGGCTAGATGCCGCAGCCCTTCTAATGTGTCTTTGGTCAGGTCGCGTACGCCGCCGACCAATTCTTTGACGGATGCATCTGTCGTCCTATCCATAATAATGCGCAGATACGAGAGGATAGCGACCATAGATTGACTGGTTTCGTCGTGCAGTTCACGGGAAATGCGCCGCCGTTCATCTTCACGGGCTGTAAAAAGCTGCTGGATAAGCCACATGCGCAGTTTTTCTTTTTCCTGCAGGGCTGCGACAAGACGCAGGTTTTCTTTGTCTTTGACGGACAGGCGGTTGACCATAATGTTGAAGGCTTTGGCAAGACGGCCTACGTCGTCTGATGTTGTTGCCGGTACGGTGACGTGATAGTTGCCGCGGCCAATTTGCCGGACGGCAGCTGCCATAGTCTGTATGGGCTTGAGAAAGGCGTTGGCATAACGTGTGGCGAGCCAGGAAGCGAGCAGGCAGATAAGTAAAATCAGGGTAATCATTTCGATGAATCGCTTGCGCATAAGCTGTACCATGGGCTTTTCCGTCAGACCAATGCGAAAATAACCGACCAGGCCGTCGTCAATAGGACACAGCACTTCGCGGATATAGCCTTCGTTGCTGTTGTACGTAATGACATCCATAGACTGTGAAGTCTGGGGTGTGCGGACGAGCGGCAGGCCTTGGGGAATCCCGTCTGTAAAGGTACTGGCTAAAATTTCACCGTTGGGATGGGACACGATAATATATCGTGTTTGGTCATTTACCGTTTTGGTATGGATGAGCTGTTCGGTAATGGTAAATTTATCATCCAGTAAAATCGCATTGCTGATGACCGTGCTCATGGACTGCCCGATTTCCAGTCCGGATTTATCCAGTTCATGTTCCATTTCCGTACTCGTCGTATAAAGGAGCATCAAGCCGATGAGCAGGCCGCAGATAAAAATAGTCCCGACAATGAGAGCGTTGAATTTTACGTAAAGACTGTAGTTTCTCATATTACTCTCCTGTCAAATGCGTGCGGCGATTATACGTTTGCTGCAGTTTGGCATATAGTTCCGGCTGGGGCTCGACAAACTTATTAATCAGTGCCTTGTCCAGTGCTTCGTGCAGCGACGGATGCTGGTCCATCGTGTAAAATATATGGCGCAGTTGTGCTTTTTCTGTTTCCGGCAGGTCGCTGCGCATGACGACTGGTCCTGTAGGTGCTTGGGGCAGCACAGCAAAAATGCGAGTCTTTTGGCAAAGTTGGGGATTGGTCTGCATGACGAAATCATAAATCTGACTGTCGATGCTGGCGCCGTCGGCTAAATGATTGGCAACAGCCCAAATAGATTTGTCGTGATTATACGTGTAAAACGAACGCTTGAAATAGGTTTCAGCGGTCAATCCTTGGTCCAGCAGGAGAAAATCGACAGCCTGCCGGCCGGAATAGCTGAGCGGGTCCGTGAAGGCAAAGACGCGGCCCTGCAGCTGACTGAAATCCGTAATGTCACTGTCCGTGGCAGTAATTAAATACGTTTGATAGAAAACGGAGCCGTTGGTCTGCACCATAGCCAGCAGTTCGATGGGTGTCTGGCCGCGATAAGCTGCATAGGCTCCCGTCGAAAAGAAAGCAATATCGGCATCGCCGTCAGCCATGAGTTTGTTTAACTCCGCATAGGTGCGGCGCTGCAGGAGTATGGCTGGGCGCTGTTGTTCTTGGGAAATATAGTTGACGAGTACCTGATAGGCCTGCCGTGTTTCTTTGGGAGAAATGACAGATGCAAAAGCAATGCGCAGAGGCTTTTCTGCTGCATCTTCAACGGGAGCTGTTTGATTTTGGCTTTTTTCAAAATCAATATAGCCCTGCGGCCTGTCACAACCGCTGCAGAGCATGCAAAGACCTGCGGCCAACAGTGCCGCGGCGCGCCGCATCGTTCGTTTCCATTTCATCAGCTGTACTCCTTTCTCCGTGTATCATTATGTAATTTATAATAGCATGAAACGCTGGCAATAGGAATAGAAGATATACCGGCGTATAAAAAACACGCTTCCGCACTCTGCAGCAGCAATCATGAAGAAGCGTGTCTTTTAGGTAAGAGCATGATACAGCTCCTGCCTATGGTATGTGTATGTAAAAGAGAGAAAACAAATTAATCTTCCTTCGGTTTGGCGTTCCAAACGAGGAGAGCCAATAACGTAGAAACCACAGCCGCGCCGACCCAGAATTCCGTAGCATAGCCGAAGTCATAAACTTTTTCGCCGCCGACTACCGTAATGGTCATCAGTTTGCCTGTAATAAATTCCTGGATAGCGGCCCCGGCATAGCTGAGCAGTCCAATCATGCCCATAGCAGCACCGGTAACGCGTTTAGGAACAATATCGACAGCCATCAAGCCGCCCATGTAGCAGACCAAAGCCCCCATCGTAAAGCCATAGAAGGTCATGCAGAACATGTCCATCGTAAAGGACTGCGGTGCCCAGACCAAGCCGGCAATGGACAGGGAATACAAGATGCCGTAAATGAGTGCCGGCGCGTTTCGTTTATGATTAAAGAATTTATCTGAAATCAAGCCGCAGAGGAGCGCCCCGAAAATACCAGCGACCTGCATGTACGCCATGACGCCGGCAGCACCCATGATGTCGTAGCCTTTTTGTGAAGTCAAATAGACGACGCCCCAGCTTTCTACGGCATAGCGGGCAATATATACGCAAAGGGAAGACAAGCCGAGAATCCAGACAGCCGGATTTTTGACGACGGCGTTCCACTGCATGGAGCCGACAGACTTGTTCTTTTCTGCATCGATTTGTTCCTGTGTTTTTTCACCATAGTATACGGCTCCGTTGGGCAGGCCTTGTGTTTCCGGGCGGTCACTCATGCCGAAATAGATGAAGACGGTACCGATAAGAGAAATAATCCCGGCAGCGACAAATCCCATAGACCAGTTATATGCCGAAACGATAGCAGCAATGGCAAAATAGGCAAACGACGAACCGAGGTTGTGACTGGTAAACCAGACGCCGTATAAGGTACCGCGCTGTTTATTGCTGAACCACTGATTGAGTGAAACAATGGAAGGACCGGCACCATATGATTGGAACCAGCCGTTGAGTCCCCATAAGACGGCCAGTGGAATAAAGGAATTTACCAAGCCCATGCCAACCATTGTGAGAGAAGAAATGAAAAGACCGAATGAGAAGAACCGTTTATTATTCATGCGGTCGGCAAGGAAACTGTTGGTAAATTTACCAAGACCATAGGTGACAAAGAAAATGGAACCGATAACCCCGATTTCCGTCGGCGTGACAATGCCGGATGCGAGAAGCGGTTTTTTGATAACAGAATAACTTTGACGAATAATGTAATAAAACGCGTAGCCAATTGTAATTGAAGCAAATACACGCCAGCGCATGCTGTTGAATTTTTTCTTGACGGCAGCTGCGTCGGTAATTTGAGCCACATCGGGGCCCGTTTTGAAAAATTGGAACAATAAGTTTAACATAATACAAAACTCCTTTCGTTTTTCTTGCTGTGTTTATTATAGTAAATAAAAAATAACAGCGGTAGCGGAAAAAATCTGATTTTTTTGTAGGAGTTTTTCTGACAAAGGCATGCTTACTATGCGTTATAAGCAATTAAACGGCAAGATTAATGTGTTTTTTGTATAGTTAAACATAATATTACGCATACCTAACCAATAATAGAAAGCATGTTATATAATTTTAACAGACGAATATCTTCTTTGGAAATATGCAGGCGGCGGATAAAGTCGTCTGTTTCCTGCTGCGGTTTTTTGGCTAGGAGAATTTTGGCAGCAATGGGCATGAGCGGCCGCGTGGAAATACCGAATGCTAAGCCCCATTTGACAGGCGCATCTAAAAACGAAGCGAGAATATTGATAGAATACTGCTCCATCGGCGTGTTGCAGTTTTGAAATGTTAAATTTGTCAATGCGTCATAATGCTTCATCGTTCCTGTATAGGTATTTTCACAAATTTGATATTGTGTTAAATGGGGAACATTCATAAACATTTCCGTTTTATATGTTTGCATGCTTGCATCCATGACGTGCAGCACGTTGATGACACTGCGCATGACAGAATTATTGCGGCCGTCAAAGAGGTACATGTAAAAACGGTTTTGGTTTTTGAAAAAATTAGGAACTGTGGCGCCGACCGGCGGCGTTGCAGGGGCGGCACGGTGATACAGCAGCTGGTCAACGCTGACAGACAGCACGGAAGCAATATCGTACAACGTAGAGATATCCAGTGTAATTTGACCTGTTTCATATTTGGAGACTGTTGCCTTGCTTTTACAAATAGCATCAGCCAGTTCCTGAATAGTCAGCCCCTTTTGTTTGCGGAGCAGTTTTATTTTTAGTCCAATTTCTTTGGCAATGTTGAGCATAAAAATCACCTTGTTTCTTAGAAATATGAAGATGCAGCCAATTGATACATTTTTTTATAGTATACCAGTATCTGCCTATAAAAATCTATTTATACGAAACAAATAGCCCTATTTTGTTTCGTGTAACGAAAAAAGGGGTTGCTTGACCAGGTATAAAGAACTTGGTATGCTGAAATCATCTTGTGATACCAATACTAAAGGAGGCTGTACCATGCAGTATAATTTTGATGAAATCATCGACAGACAACATACAAACGCCATGAATACAGATGGATTTCGCGGCTATATTTTTCATGATTTTGAAGGTAAAAAGAAATTTCCTTTTAAGGATGAAGAATTTGTCCGCATGTGGGTGGCTGATATGGAATTTGCCATGTGCCCGGCTATCATTCAGGCCATCAAAGATCGAGCAGATAAACGCATTATCGGCTATAGTCAGGTATTTGAACCTAAATTTTATGAAGCCTATAATGCATGGAATAAGAAAATGTATGATTGGACGTATCCCAAGGAAGATATTTGCTTTTCTTTGGGCATTATTCCAGCACTCTACACGTTAGTAGACCTTATCCTAGGAGCGCATGACTATGCGGTTATAAACACACCGGCGTATGGGTATTTCCAGCATCCTATTGATGAACGCCATAAACAGGCTATCCATAATAAACTAGTCTGCGACAGCAACGGCAGATGGGAGATTGATTTTGATGCCTTGGAACGAGATGCTGCGAATCCATTTGCCAAACTGCTCATTTGGTGCAATCCTCACAATCCGACAGGACGTGTTTGGTCACAGGAAGAATTGGAAAAAGTAGCCGCTATCGTTAAAAAATATAATCTTTGGATTATTAGCGATGAAATTCACTGCGATATTCTCCGTCAGGGTGTTCGGCATATCCCGATGGCTAAAATTATGCCGGATTATGACAAGCTGATTGTCTGCACATCCGCATCGAAATGTTTCAACATGGCAGGCATGATGTTTGCCGAAATCATCATTCGGAACCAGGAACTGCGAAAACTATATATTGCTTCGACTAATTCGTATGCCATGAATGTAAATCCCTTGTCTATTGCTGCACATACTGCTGCGTATGAACATGGGGAAGAATGGCTTAACCAGCTCAAAACCTATTTGGACGGCAATTTTCAGTTCGTAAAAGAGACATTGGCGCATGAACTGCCAAAGATTACGTTTCAAATTCCACAGGCGACATATTTGGCTTGGATTAATATGAATCCGTATCTGGGCGATGTAGAAAATATTCCCGATTTTATGGCGAATAAAGCAGGCGTCCTGCTTGAAGGCGGTGATTCTCTGTTTGTTGACAACGCAAAAGGATATATCCGACTGAATCTTGCTATGCCGCGGTCTATGATAAAGACAGGACTGCAGCGGATAGTGCAAGCTATAGAAGAATATCGCCAATAGACGGTTTGGCGCATACGATGTGATGTAAAACGGTAAGGCCGCTGCGCCTAAGAAACGCAGGAAATTCATTGATGTACGCAAAGCGTTTGTTATGTAAAATGATAGGGCATACATTCAGAAAAAGGGGCTGTCGCATGAAGCGGCAAGCCTTCTTTTTTTGTGCAAATGCACAATACGGTTTAGTGGTACAGACATGGGATTTTTGTATAGTATTCGGTATAATGGCCTTACTCGATAGAGAATATCATCATTTTGTATAGCATAAGTAAGGAGGAAAAAGTATGATTGGTAAAAAAGTGATGCTGAGAGTACGCATGGGTTCGGCAGATGCGCATTATGCCGGTGAATTGGTGAATGGGTCCCATATTTTAGATGTGTTTGGCGATGTAGGAACCGAGTTGTGCATCCGCAATGACGGTGATGAAAGTTTGTTTGTTGGATATTCAAGCGTTGAATTTTTAGCACCGGTTTATGCAGGCGATTTTATTGAATATGTGGGGTGGATTGAAGAACGCGGCAATTCGTCCAGAACGTGCAAGTTTGAAGCATATAAGGTAATTGAGCTGGCAAGAGATGAAAAACTGGCCCTTTCTGCGGCAAACGTGCTGGATCCGCCGGTTTTGGTCGGTCGGGCAACGGGGACACTGGTCGTACGGAAGTCGGAGCAGCGCGGCCCGCAAGATCCTGATTTCAAATAGCAGTCAGTTTGCAGCAAGCTGGCTGGGGCGCATGTTAGTGCCCCTAATTAGTAAAGAGGAGTGCAGCATGACAGCAGCTGCACTCTTTTTAGAATAAAACGTATGCTGCGTCCAGCCCTTTTGACAGCCTGGATGGTACAGATGGCAGGCGCAGAAAACGAATAGGGAATGCAGCAGTGCTGGAACAGAAGGGAGCAGAGATGGGTATGGGGTTGTGTTTGTTGGGGATAGCTACGGGTGTGCTGTGCGGCATATGGATTGAATTTGCTGCGATGTTTCAATTGATTCCTTGGGCTGGTTTTGCAGGATGTACTACGTATTTTGCTTTTCATGAACGAGGCTGGCATGCTGTTAAAACCGTTATTATATGTAATGTTTCAGGTATTCTTTGCGCGATGCTGCTGTTGTATTTAACAACGGCTGTTTCGTTTTCTTTTTCAAATGGCGTCTGGTGCGGCATGATTACGTTGGTAATGTGTTTGTTGGGATATATTCGCTGCACGCCATTTGTTCCCGGCATATTTATGGGATGCTTTTCTACTTTTGCGGCGCAGGGGGAATGGCAGATGCTGGCTGTTTCCATGGCATGCGGCGGTATTTTGGGCCATTTATGCTATGTGTCGGGTACCCAAAGTTACGAATTTCTTCTGCGAAACGGCATATTGCAGGAACCGGGCACAGAAAAAAACGGCGGCTCGCATTAGACCTGTACCTGTCACACAAGAAAGGAGGCAGTCTGGCATGAAGAGAATTATCATTCAGGGCGGTACGATAGTGACGCCGTGTGAAACATTTCAGGCAGATATATTGATTTGCGGTGAAACGATTGAAGCAATTGGCTGCCAGTTGGCGGCTGAAGATGCTGAAATCGTCGATGCTGCCGGAAAATATGTGCTGCCGGGAGCGATTGATGCGCATACCCATTTAGAATTTCCGTTTAACAGGACGACATCGGCTGACAGCTATCTGGCTGGCACCAGAGCAGCGGCCTGCGGCGGCGTAACGATGGTTTTTGATTTTGTTACCCAGCGCAAAGGACAGGGAATTCGGGAAGCAGTACAGCCAAGAAACGAGCTGTGCGCACCACAGGCATGTGTAGACTATTCTTTCCATGTGGCGCTGACTGATTTGACGGATGACGTATTGGATGAGTTTGCCGCCGCGGCTGAAAGCGGCCTGCCGAGTTATAAACTGTTCATGGTCTACAAAAAAGACGGCTTGATGATGAATGATGCGGCTATTTACAAAGCCCTGAAGCGTTCTAAAGAAACGGGAACCTTAATTGCCGTGCATGCTGAAAATCCGGATATTATCGATTTGAATGTTGAACAGTTTATAAAAGAAAAGAAACTGACTCCCTGGTACCATTACTTGAGCCGGCCGGAAGCCGTAGAAGCGGAAGCGGATATACGCGCCATCCATTGGGCTAAAACCCTGCGTGCGCCGCTGTATATTGTTCATTTGGCCAACCACATTGGAATGCAGGCTGTAGAAGAGGCGATTCATGAGGGCTATGAAATCTATGCAGAAACTTGTCCGCAGTACCTGCACTTTACGTGTGATGTATATAAACGGCCTGATGGCCGGAACTTTGTATGCTCGCCGCCTATCAAAGGGGAAAAAAGCCGGGATGCATTGTGGGCAGGCATTCGCAAAGGGCTGATTCATGTAGTGGCGACAGACCATTGTCCCTTTACACAGGCGCAAAAAGATTGGGGAAAAGACGATTTTACGCAGATTCCCAACGGCTGCATGGGAGTGGAAACGCTGTACCCGTATATGCTCAGCGCGGCCAGCCGCGGACTCATTTCCTTTGAAAAAGCAGTGGCACTCTGTGCGTTTCAGCCGGCAAAAATTTTTGGCTGCCAACGCAAAGGAAGTTTGCAGCCAGGCAAGGATGCGGATATTGTGCTGTATGACCCGCAGCCGCAGGTCGTTATTAGACAGGACCAGATGCATTCTGACTGCGATTACACTATTTGGGAAGGAACAACATTGCAGGGAGCCATTACGCATACGTATTCGCGCGGCCAGTTAGTATATGCGCAGGGACAATTCCTAGGGCAGCCGGGATGGGGAAAATTTGTGGCCTGCCGCCGCGAATGACAGTCAGTTCATCGTATACAGAACAAGGAGATGAGGTATATGCGGCATGAATACAGAAACAGAGCAAAACGCGTCATTCAGGATTTGAGAGAATTGGCAGCCTTGACTTCCGATGACAACGGAGCGCACCGTGTGGCTTGGACACCTGTGTGGGACAAAGCCCTGACTTGGTTTCAAGAGAAAATGCAGCAAGAAGGCGCTAGTCTGTCAGTTGATTCGGCATACAATATCTTTGCTAAAATTCCAGGTGAAACGGAAGAAGCAGTTTGTATTGGCAGCCATCTGGACAGTGTACCCTGCGGCGGCTGGCTGGACGGAGCTTTAGGCGTGGCTGCAGGTATGGAAGTTCTTCGGTATTATGGAAACTGCGGGAAAAGACCGAAAAAAACAATATATATCGTCAACTGGGCTGATGAAGAAGGGGCGCGGTTTGGCAGGAGCTGCATAGGCTCGTCGGCAGTCAGTGGCGCCTTAGACATCGAATCGGCAGCCCAGTTGACAGACAGCGGCGGCATTTCGTTTAGAAAAGCTGCGCAGGCCTACCAACTGGATGTGTATGATTTTCCCAAAGCCAAGGAAGAATTTCAAGCGAAGCAAATTGCAAAGTACTTGGAACTGCATATTGAACAAGCTCCGGTTTTGGAAAGTCGGCATAAAGCGGTGGCCTGCGTGTACGGTATTACTGGCTGCAAGCGGCAGTATATTACGTTTACAGGGCAGCAAGCTCATTCGGGATGTCCCATTCCTATGCGGCGGGATGCTTTTTTGGCAGCGGCTCAGGCTGCCTTGGCTTTTCGGTATATTGGCAATGCCTATACTCAAGGCGATACGTATGCGTACTGTACCGTTGGCAAAGTCCAGGTTTCGCCGGGCGTCGTGACGATTTTTCCGGGTACGTGCCGTATTTCGCTCGACCAGCGTCATATAGACAGAGGATTATTAGAAGAAATATATAATGAAGCCCAGGAGGCCTGCATCGAAGCCGCGCAGGAAAATCATGTAGACGTATCGTTTGAAACCATATGGGATATTCCGCCGACTATCTTTGATGCATCGTTGGTAGCACTCTGTAAGGAAGCCGTCAAAGAGGAAACGGGAGAGGCGACGGCGATATATTCCGGGCCGCTGCATGATGCTGCTGAAATAGCTAAGATTTTGCCTTCTGTGATGATGTTTGTACGGTCTATAGAAGGATTGTCGCACTGCAAAGAAGAAAATACGTCAGATATCGATTTGGAAATCGGCATTGCGGCATTTTTGCGTTTGGCCGACAAAGTTATTCAAGGGGAAACTGTTTGTTAGTACAGGGGTTGAATGCGAATGGAGATAGGATGTGAACGATATGAAAAAAGCACTGCAGGGCCTCAAGGTCATTGATTTGACACATGCTTATAATGGCCCGTTTTGTACGATGTTGTTGGCCGACAACGGCGCTGACGTCATTAAAATTGAACCGCTGCAGGGAGACCAATGCCGCCAGTGGGGGCCTATGGATGAAAAAAGCGGAGAAAGCGGCTTTTTTGCTTTTTTAAATCGAAACAAAAAAGGAATTACGCTGAATTTGAAAGAAGAAACGGGGCTGGCCTTTTTTTATGAATTAGTCCGTGAAGCAGACGTTGTAGTACAAAACTACCGGGCCGGTGTTGCTGAAAAATTGCATGTAGATTATGAAAGTGTCCGCCAAATCAATCCTGCTATTATTTACGCGGCAGGCTCTGGGTTTGGACAGGACAGTCCGTTGGCCCGGCGGCCCTGCTATGATATTGTGGCGCAGGCTATGGGAGGTATCGTCAACCTGACGGGCTTTCCGGATGCTTCGCCTGTAAAAGTAGGCCCGTCCATTGCTGACAACGTAACGGGCATCTATTTATGTGTGGGTATACTGATGGCCTTGTATCATCGGGAAAAAACAGGAGAAGGCCAAGCTGTCGATGTGGCGATGGTAGATACTATTTTTTCTATATTGGAAAATGCAATTGTCAAAACGACAATGCAGGGAGATGTACCGGAACGACAGGGAAATATTGACCCGTCCATTGCGCCGTTTGATATTTTTAAATGCCAAGACGGATACATTGCCCTGGGTGTGGGAACGGATAAATTATTTGAGGTATTCTGCCGGACGATTGGTCATGCTGAAGTGTTGGAGGATGTTCGCTATCAAACCAATGATTCCCGCTGCCAATATTATACGCAGGGACTGCAGCAGTTGATTCGGGATTGGGTACAGGATAAGAAAAAAAGAGAGCTGGAAGCGTTGTTTGCGCAGGTCGGCATTCCCTGCGGGCCGGTGCTGAACATGAAAGAAGCCATTGAGCAGCCCCATATTCAGGCCCGACAGATGATGGTGCATGTAGAGCATCCGACTATTGGCGATATGTATATTCAGGGTTGCCCGATTAAATTTTCCAAAACGCCGGGAAGCGTTGACCGGCCGGCACCTCTGCTGGGCCAGCATACACAGGAGGTGCTGCATTTAAGCCCGGAAGCCTATAAAATATTACAGGACGAGAACATTATCTAAAACACAAAGGGCATTTTATGCGCGTATGATATCGGCGCGGCAATACAATAAAAAATACTATCCTTCACATACGGGATGATGACCGTGGAGGATAGTATTTTGTTTATATATCCGTATTGGTGGATACGATTTGCTTGATGACCAATGCGAGAAACAGGTTGCTGATAATCGGATACGTCAGTTCGTCATAACCTAATATCGTTTTTATTTTATTGATACGGTAGACAACGGTATTGCGGTGGATAAACAGCTCATTAGCAATAGCCGAGGCGTTGCCGCTGTGTTTTATCCAAACGTGCAGAAACCGCAGTAAATCTGTACGGTGATTTTTGTCATATTCCATGAGCTTGCCGAGCATTTGCTGCATGAATTTGTGCAGCAATTTGGGATGTACAGCCTGCTGGATTATTTTCAGCAGAGAAATATTTTGAAAGGCAATAATAAAGGGCTGTGTATACGCTAACGCCGCAGCGGTAATAATAGATAGTTCTGCTTCATCGTAGGCAGTGGCCAGGTCATCAGCAGTACAGCAGGGGAGGCTGATTCCCGCTTTGTAGGAAGCAAGGCCGGTATGGGCAAGCCACGTATGGAGATTTTTTTTGCATCGCGTGAACGGCGTATGCTGCTTTTGGCGAAACATGACAACCAGCCGGTTTGGCACCAAAGTTTCTTTAAAAGCATGCACGGCATCCGGCATTTTCCGCAGTGTTTTTAGTATTTCGTCAACGGATTGCGGCATATTCGGCGGGACGTCGATTAACGCGATATAAAACTGTTCATCTGCATGAAGCATCAGATAGTCAATCGTGTGCACCGGCTTATGATACAGCCGGTGCAGGATTTGCTCGATAACATATGTAATATAGGCCTCTTTGTGCTGCTTGGAAATAAGTTCGGTGAAGATTAATTTTTGCAAATCACTGAGTACATAGTTCCAGGGCAGAGAGAGAAGAGGAATTTCTTTTTGATTGCAAAGCGTAATGACAGCGTCAGGAATGGTACGAATGTAAAATCCAATATTAATCACAATACCTGAGACATTTTTTTTCAAGATAGTTCGGACAAGCTCTTCCAGCGGCGTATCCTTGGATACTGCGACGCCGGTAATAAATATGAGTTCATGGTCACGAATAAAATGAGCGATTTCTTTTGTTTCAATAGTGTGAATGTTGGATACGCGCCGGTAGATTCCCTTGCTGCCGCCGAGCAGTTTGGCCTGACGTGGGATGAGTGCGCTGATGACGGCGTCCATTTTTAGCATAGTGATAATCACCTCACGATGTATGATGCCCGCTGTATGAAATAGCATACAATTTTTATATAAATAGTATAATATGGAGCAAAAATGAAAAGCAAGAAAGTTGCTGAAATTGCAAACAGCAAAAATAGATATCGAGTGTCTAGTTTGATGCATCGTTAGTATACAGTATATAAAAATGGTGTCCGGCATATTGAAAATGCCGCTGCATGATGTGTTTTGTCATCATGCGGCGGCAAGTTTGGTTATTGCTGAGAAATCATGGTATACGGTGCATAGCCTGTTGTGTCTGCGTAATCGCCGTTCAGTACTTTGACGGGAACAAATCCGTTGGGCTCTGTAGGGCCTGCAATTTGGATTTGTGTCGGGCCGGCAAAGACAATGACCTTGTCAGCGCGAACCATAGTGCGGATTTTTCCGACATCTTGGGCTTTGACAGCCTGCAGAAAATCTGGAATGTGTTCTTTGTTGGGAAGAATGTATGTACCCCGCAGCATGATGTAGGGTTTTGTCGTGTCAAGATCGGGAAGCTTGGCAGCTTCTGTATCGTGCGATGGCATTTCGGTTGCCGAATAGGCAGAAAAATCAACTTCCGTTCGCTGTATTTCGTTGTAGCGGTGCAGATAATAGCCCGTGAGGAGCGTACATAAAATGACAAAGGGGATGAAGCATACCTTGGTGTAATGCACCAGACGGCTGTATTTTTTATCTTCAGCTTCGCGCACTGCTTTTTGTTCTTCCGGAGACGGCGGCCGCAGCGCACCGGCCATGATGGAAGATAAAGGAATACCGTAGCTGCTGACGGGAAAAAGCCGCTCCAGCCAGTTGAGGCCGCAGGCGCAGCCCATAGCGCGGCTGAGGGCGTCATCCAAATCGACAGGAATTTTCATGTAATGCATGATGGACGTAAACGAAGAATTGCCCAAATCGGCCAAATAGGTCACGGCTAAAAACTGCAGGTCTCGTATATATACATCTTCCATGACAAACGGTCTGCCGCTGGCTTCATAGCTGGCCTTGATTGCTAAAAAAAGGTGCTCGGAATGATACGCCGACAGCAGGGATTCGTGAAGCAGGGCGCTGATTTCACTGTCCCAAATATCGGCAAATGACGGTCGGTCGGCAACCATGTCCGGTGTGACCTTGCGAAATGTAAACTCGTCTGTAGGCGGCTTGATCAAGTACGAAAGTCCCTGTACTTTGCCGTTGCTGATCCATGAGAGGGCAAACCGGCAGATGCTGTTTAAATTGTCATTTGCCAAGTCGGCGGCAATAGAAATAGTGGCATTAGTTTTACGCTGTGCCAGCGACTGCAGGGCCTGCAGCGAATTGTCTGTCGTCATACCGATTCCCTCCTTTTTTATCTTGATTGGTATTTTTATTGTACAATATGCCTAAAAGAGGCGCAAATAGAAATTACGATACAGCAATTTCGTTTGCGCCTCTAGTAAGCATGGTGTTAGCGGTAGTGCTTATGGAATATATGGGGCATAGACCGTTTGTCTGTTTGATAAGCCGATGGTTTTAGCTTGAAATAGTTGTGTTTAACTGTTTTATTTTTATCATCCGTAATCGTGTTGACATCAAAGATGCGCAGCGATTCAATAAACGGCACGAATTTTTTGTAGCCAAAATTACGGACATCAAAATCAGAAAATTGTTTGCTGAGCAGATTCCCTAATGTGCCGGAGAAAATCCAGCCATTGTCATCCGAATTTTCTTCTGTCAGTTTGATAAGAGCCTGCTTAATGGTAAAGAAATCTTTGCCCGGTGTTTTTTCATACGTGTAAGTGCGGGAGGATGCGGCAGCATCGCCGGATACGGCTGGCTTGGAAGCCGTGTCCTCTGCTTCGTTTTCTTCTGCTTCTTCGAGCAGTACGTCCAGATAGAGGAACTTGTTGCAAGCAGAAATAAAAGAACGGGGCGTCTTGCTTTCTCCCATGCCGAGAACATATTTCTGCGATTCCCGAAGCCGTGATGCCAGTCGTGTAAAGTCACTGTCTGACGAAACGATGCAGAAACCGTCCAAATTGCTTTGATACAGCAAATCCATCGTGTCAATGATGAGTGCTGAATCAGATGAATTTTTGCGAATGGTGTTGCTGTACTGCTGTACAGGCTGAATGGCGTTGTCCAAAATAGTATTGCGCCATGATGACATCTGCGGCGTTGTCCAGTTGCCGTAAATACGTTTATAAATCACATCGCCGAGATTGTTGGCTTCCGATAAAATGACATCGATATATTTGTTGGAAATGTTTTCTGCATCGATGACGACGGCGAGTTTCATTTCATGTTCCATAATGCGATATTGTCCTCCTGCATATGTGTGTGATTAGAGTAATTGTTTAAGACGCTGCGTAATTTCTTTGGGTTGTTTTTCCGGGCTCAAATCGACAATAGGCTGTTTGCCTACGCATAATACGTTGCTGTTGTTGACGTAGACACTGCCTTTGGGGGTTTGCGATTGATGATATACGGCAGAGAGATTGCCGGCGATGAGATAGGCTCGTTCCTGTCCGCTCATGGAAGATATGCCGGCCGGTGTATACCAGTCTTTGCCGCGAATGGAAATCATGCCGGTATCATCATTGACTTTGACAATGCCGTTGCTCCATTTGGTGACCATAGCACTGTTGGTATTGCGGCGGCTGATGGTAGTCGGATGGTCGTTAAAAAGAGCCATGACGCCGCTGGTTTTGACGTCGCCGCCTTTATCGAGCATGCGCTGCCAAAGTGCCGCGCCGCCGCCGGGATTATAGCCTGCGCTGACAGCATAGTCAAATCCCAGAGCATCCGCTTGTTTTTCCATCGGTTTGGTAATCAGATTGGCTGAGCCGATTTGGGAGATAATCGCGGCGCCGACTTGGGATGCGCCGGAGCCGGCTAAAGAGGTCAGGACGTTGAGCGGCAGTGATTTTTTTACGCCTTGGATGGAATGATTTTTTTGCCCGTGGCCCATTTCGTGTCCCAAGACAAAAGCGACTTCATTTTCGTTATAGTTGAGCGGTTCAAACAAGCCGATATTGACGCTGATGTTGTGGCCGATGGTGCAGAACGCATTGAAACTGGTATCGTTGTTGACAAAATAATGATACGGTTTTTTGGTAATGGAAGAGTCGGTCTGCGCAATCGCTTTGGACAAATTGCCGATAACGCGGCTGGTCATGGCATTGGCCCGCGCGTCGGTGTTGACGCCGTATTTTTCTTTCAGCTGATTCATAAACTCGTCACGGCCTTCGTTATCCAAATAATTGAGCTGTTGATTCAGCTGTGCGTATTCGGCGCCGACGCCGATGATAGTCCCAATATCAAAGGCTTGAGCAGGGATGGCCGGCATGCAGGTTGTCCCTATACCCAGGCAGATTGCTAAAGCAAGTATACGATGTGTTAAAGATTTGCAGTGCATTGTGAACCCTCCTTTTTGCTTAAGAAAATGAATAAATTCGTATCTATTATAGCATATTATTCCCTTAGCTGGAAAAAGAATATATTTACAATATATACAGAATCATGTACTATAAAAAATAAATTTCTTGCTTCATAAAGGAGTGAGCTGCAACGATGGCAGAGAAGAAATATTTGATAGGAGAAGTCAGCGCGATTACCGGCATTGCCAAAGAAACGCTGCGGTTTTACGATCATATTCAACTGTTGAAACCAGCATATGTAGACCCGAAAAACCGCTATCGGTATTATACATATGATCAGTTTTGGACGCTGGATATTATTACTTGCTGCCGGGATTTACATATACCTATCGATACCATTCGGCAGATACTCGCGTCCCGCAGCAATCAAACCGTCTTGGATGTGCTTGCGGCACAGCAGCAGGAAGCCCTGCGCTTGAGCCAGTATTATCGACGCATTGCAGATGATATAGACTGGTACCGCAGCCAAAGCCGACAGATAGAAGCCGTGCAGATGCGTCAGGTTGTCGTCAAAACGCTGCCGGCACGCACCGTATTATACGGGGATAATCACGATGACATCAAGGCATATCATCTAAAGCTGCAGGAGCTTTGTCAGAAAGCTGTCGGCCCGCTGCATTCCATTCGGCGCAGTTATGGGTTTATCCTGCAGCCCGATGTCATGGAGAACGGAGTATTTGCTAAAAAAGGCGAATATATTTCTTTTGATGAAGCCGTGATGCCGCCTGTAGATGCGGCGTATTTAACGCGCATACCGGCAGGCACGTATGCCTGTGCCTCCGTCCGCGTAGTACGGAATCAAGCAGATTTTTCACCGCTGTTGGATTGGCTCCGACAGCATCAGGTGCGGCCCCGTTATGTTATAGCCGATGAAATCGGCCTGCAGCTGTTTGAATATGTAAAAAACGGATATGTCTGTGAAGTGAAAGTGAAGCTGTAACCATATGGCAGAAAACAGACGATGCCAGTAAAAATATGCTTGACATTATAGCAACTGCAACCTATATGCTAAAACGTAGATGGCAGCAGTATCAAAGCTGTCAAAAAAGGAGGGAGTAAGCGTGCCGTATATTAATTGCAGAACGGCCCCGCTGCTGGTTATTGGGGCAGGAATCTGCTGGGGAATTATTGGCTTGTTTTCCCGACAATTGGCTGTTTTGGGATTTTCACCGATACAGATTACCTTTGGACGCGCTGTCGTCACGGCAGTTATTCTGCTGCTGGGAATGCTGTACAAATCACCGCAGAGCTTAGCCATTTCATTGCGGGACAGCTGGATGTTTTTGGGAACCGGTTTATGCAGCATTGTGTTTTTCAATATTTGTTACTTTACGGCGATGGAATGGACGACGTTGTCCATGGCGGCCATTCTTTTGTACACTGCGCCGAGCATTGTCATGATTTTGTCCATTATCTTGTTTAAAGAATCGTTTACACCTACGAAAGCGGTCTGTCTGGTTTTGTCTTTTGTTGGCTGCGTGCTTGTCAGCGGCTTGGGGACAGGCAGTATGAACGCAGCCGGTATTTTGGCAGGTCTGGGAGCGGGATTGGGCTATGCGTTGTATTCTATTTTTGGACGGTATGCGCTGGCAAAATACGGCCCTATGACTGTCACGACATGGACGTTTATCGTGGCTTCTGTCGGCTTGGCCGGTTTTTCCCACCTGCAGGCGATGGCGGCGGTCTGTCTGGGCGCACCGACAGCAGGATTGTTGTTCCTTTGCCTGGGATTGGTATCGACGGCGCTGCCGTTTAGTTTGTATACTACAGCTCTGAACTATATGGAAGCGGGGAAAGCCTCTATTTTGGCGTCCATAGAACCGCTGACCTCGACGCTTGTAGGCATTGCGGTGTTTCATGAAAGCCTGTCCGTACTGAATGGCTGCGGGATTATATGTATTCTGGGTGCTGTCGTACTCCTCAACAAAAAGAACAGCTAATACGCCAAGGAAAGGAAGAAGCAGGATGATGTACACGCAGAAAATTATCCAGCTGTTGGACGAACAGCATATTTTGTATACGATGAAAGAACACCCGCCTGTGTTTACTATGGAAGAAATGGAAGCACTGGGACTCATGCAGCAAGTAGGGAAGGTATGTAAAAATTTGTTTTTGCGCAATGCTAAAAAAACGGCATATTATATTGTCTGTATGCCCATGAAAAAGAAAATTCCCTTAAAAGAACTGGGAATGCAGATTGCCAATACCCGATTTAGCTTCGCATCACCAGCGTGCATGCAGCAGTACTTAGGCATTATGCCGGGTTCTGTATCTCCTTTAGGCGTACTCAATGATAGTTCTCATACCGTGCAGGTCGTGTTGGACAACGACATTATGTCTTGGCCTCGCGTGGGCGTCCATCCTAATGAAAATACGGCTACCATTTGGATATCTCCCAACGACCTGATTCACTTGCTGCAAGCTGCCGGGCATCCTGTGAGCGTACAAGAATTGCAGGCTGAAGCATAACCAGCAGCATATAGCCGCTTTACAGGATAGATAGAAAAAAGAAGAAATTGTGACATAACGCTTTTTGCTGTCATACATAACGATCTTCTTTTAAAAGTTTTTTGTTTGAAGTTTGAAGAAAATAAATCGTAATGCTGCAACCTATGCACGTAAAACGGTATCGCAAAAGGGCTGTAACAAAATGAACTAGACATGCTCATTTTGTTACAGCCCCATCTTTTTGTTATCGAACCCATTCAAAACGGAATTTCCTCCCGGGTGTGATGTATGACAGTAAAAATTGTTCTTCCGGCAGAATACGGGCTGCAATATTGGTACGCGGCTCTGCCGGCAGCGGGTTTTGTATGATTTGTATTTCTCCCATATAGCGCTGGAAGCCTTGATTGTCAATGGTAATATCACCATACTGCAGCGGGCACTGCGGGCCGTCGGCGGTGATGATATGACTGCCGACATGACTGCGGCTTTCCTGCGCACGAATGACATCTTGTGCTGCATCAAGCCGCGCCGTAAAAGTATAGGATAAAAGGTCGCGGATAGATGGGTTCCGACTCAGCAGCCGCGCTTTGAGGACGACGACGTTTTTTTCTTCTCGGCCGGTACGTGCCAGCGATTGCAGCTCGGATGCCGAGGGATGGGAATCGCCAATAAAAACGGACTGCATGCCCATGGCTGCCAGATGCCGGCTGGCAAGGCTGACATCCATGCGGCGGTGCATTTCCAGTGTCGGCAGTCCTTCATGGAGCGGACCGCGGCGGCCTGCCTGACTGGCAATAAAGGCGCCGACAGAAAGCCCTTTTTCCTGCAGCCAATGTGTCTGCTGTGCAGCATATGCCGGACTGAGCCCGGTATGCGGGCGCGGATAGAAATTGTGCAGGCAGTCTATTTGTGAAAAATCGGCACCGGCATCCTGCAGGGCTTGCATATAAGACGGCTGCAGCGTAGAGGCGTTGAGCTGAATGGGCATGATGCGGCTGAACAATGCTGTCTTTTCTACGCTGAATCCGTAATCCAGCCGTGCTGTTGTAATGCCTAACACCAGCAGTGCCTGCGGCTGCAGTGTGTCCATTCCCAGCAGGGAAGTTGTCTTAGGAGAAATATCGGCAATTACATCCATATCATGCGAACGGGCAGCGGCAAGAAGTTGACGCAGTTCTTGGCGCAGCGCATCTTTGTTTGCTTCCGGAATATGCAGGGATGTAAACAAGCGGCGAATACCCAGGGCCGCAGCTTGTTCTACTAAGGCAAGATGGTCTGCTGCTGTTCCATCCAGTCCGGGATAAAGCGAAATACCTGTATGCATGCGTATCCTCCTTATGATTCCGGGTCGTCGAAGCCGACAATCCAAGTAACAATAAATCCGACGATGTAGGCTGTCAAAAGGCCGGCGAGATAGATGAGCATATGGTTGGTGCTGAGCGTCAGGGGCAGACCGGAAATTCCCATGGAGGTAGAACCGACCATATAGGCAGCTTGTACGGCACCGCCTGCGGCACCGCCAATGCAGGCGCCGATGAACGGTTTGCCCAGCGGCAGCGTAACACCGTAAATCAGCGGTTCACCAACGCCCATGATGCCGACCGGCAGGGCAGAAGCAATTGTTTTGCGCAGCGATTTATTTTTGGTTTTGACATATACGGCAAGAGAGGCACCGACTTGGCCGCCGCCGGCCATAGCTAGAATCGGCAGCAGTATGTTGACGCCGTAGCGGGAGAGCAGTTCCGCGTGGATGGGTGTCAGTCCCTGATGAACGCCGCACATGACCATCGGCAGGAATGTACCGCCGAGAATAAAGCCTGTCACGGCACCGCCGGCATCGATAGATGATGTAGCCGCTGTGCCAATTGCTTCAGAAATCATGCCGGCAATAGGCTGGAAAATGCAGAGTGCGACGAGTGTGGAAACTAGAACCGTCAGAAGCGGCGTTACAAAGAGGTCCAGCATAACCGGCACAAGCTGATGCAGCTTCTTTTCGAGATACGATGAAAACAGTACGACCAGCAGCACGGCAATGATGCCGCCGCGGCCGGGAATGAGGGGGCTGTCTAAAAACGTAATCTGCGTCAACATGGGATGACTGATAACTGCGGCCATTACGCCGCCAAGCATGGGGGAACCGCCAAAGGTTTTGGCACTGTTGATGCCGACAAAAATATTTAAGCCGAAGAATACGGCATTGCCGGCGACAGCCAGCATTTGAACGAGCGGCAGGGATGCCAACGACGGCTCTGCTTTTAGGATGATGTTGAGGATGCCCGTAATCAAGCCGCAGGCAATAAACGCAGGGATAATTGGCGTGAAAATCTGAGCAATTTTCTTTAAAGCCAATTTGACCGGCGTGGCATTTTTTTTGCGGATAGCATCGTGCAGGGCTTTACCGTCGCCGACGGCTGCCTGTTTGGCAAGAGAGGCAACCGATGACGAAGCCGCAGCAGAAGCTGGCGCAGCAGGCTGGGTCAGCAGGGCTTTAAATGCGGCTGTCACTTTGCCGGCTTTTCCCGGTCCGACGACAATCTGCCATTCGTCCCCGGATTTGTTGATGCCGAGCACGCCGGGAATGGCAGTGAGTTGTTCTTTAGTGAAATGTTCTTCTTGGACATGCAGGCGCAGCCGGGTCATACAGTGATATACTTGCGTAATATTATCGGCTGGCCCCATCAGTGCATAAATATCACGGGCGAGTTTTTCGTAGTCCATCAGCAGTCCTCCTTATCGCCGTGCTGCAGTGCCCGGCGAAGATAGCCGTCAGCATGCTGCAGTACTGCGGCAGCAGCAGAGGCAGAGAGATGATTTTTTATCATGACAATAGCTGTCTTTGCATTCCCTTGACACTGCTGCAGGGCCTGTACGGCTGTGCTGCGGGTGCAGCCCGTAGCAGTCATGACGATGCGCCGCGCCCGTTCTTCTAATTTTTTGTTGGATGATTTGACATCGACCATGAGGTTGCCGTAGACTTTGCCGAGCTTGACCATCGTTCCGGTTGAAAGCATGTTGAGAATCATCTTTTGAGCTGTTCCGGCTTTCATGCGCGTCGAACCTGTAATGACTTCCGGGCCGACGAGAGCGCACAAATCAATTTGGGCATGTGCGGCAATCGGCGAGTGAGGCGAGCAGTCCACCGCAATGGTTGCGGCCCCGACGGACTGCGCATACGACAAGGCCCCGACGACATACGGCGTGCGTCCGGACGCACTGAGACCGACGACGACATCTTTGGCGGTAATATGCTGCGCTTTTAGATCGGCTTCTCCATTTTGCGGCGAGTCTTCGGCTCCTTCGCGGGCACGAAAAATCGCATCATAGCCGCCGGCAATGATGCCCTGTACGAGTTCCGGGTCGGTGCTGTATGTTGGCGGGCATTCGACTGCATCGAGAATCCCAAGCCGTCCTGATGTACCGGAGCCAATATAAAACAAGCGGCCGCCGTCATGCAAACGAGCGGCAATGAGGTCCACCGCCTGGGCAACGGCGGGAGCAATCGCGCCCACTGCGGCAGCGACTTTGGCATCTTCTGCATTGATAATCCGCACCATGTCCAGTGTCGATACAGCATCAATTGCCTGGCTGGCCGTATTTTGCTGTTCAGTAGCAAGTGTATCTAATTCAATCATGAAAATCCTTCTTTCATACAATATCGTACATTCATGAATCAATGAATATATTTCATTATAAAGAAGGCTGGCCTGTGATGCAAGAAAGGAAAATATCTTTATTTTTCCTGTGTTTCATGGTATCATAAATAGCGTGCAGCATTACTGTGCGCCCATAGCTCAGCTGGATAGAGCAGCAGTTTCCTAAACTGCGTGTCGGATGTTCGAGTCATCTTGGGCGCACCATTTTTTTATCTGAAAATGACCGGCCGGTTTGACGGCTGTCTTTTATAATATAACTTTAAAAATTATTACGTATATTGAAAGGCGGTATATGTCATGTCCAAGACAAATAATCCCCTGGCTTCTTTCCATGAAGAAGCACTTCATGATGCTGATTATACATTTGCAGAAGCAGTCCAAGAAGCAAAACGCTGTTTGAACTGCAAAGTTCCCCAATGCCGTAAAGGCTGCCCGATTCACAACGAAATCCCGCAGTTTATTCAAGCCTTGAAAGAAGGCAACCTGGGCCAAGCAGCAGAACATATTTATCATCAAAGTGATTTGCCGGCTATCTGCGGCCGCGTATGTCCACGGGAAAAACAGTGCGAAGGAGCCTGTGTTCTCGGTAAAAAAGGACAGCACATGGAAATCGGCAAACTCGAACGCTTTGTGGCAGATATGGCCATGGACGGCGGCTTTTTACCGCTTCACGTCAGCCAAAAGACAAGCGGCAAGGTCGCATTGATTGGCAGCGGCCCGGCTAGTATTGCCGCAGCTCGTGAACTGGCTCTTCGCGATTATGACGTGACAATATTTGAAGCCTCTTCGCATGCCGGCGGCACGACGACTTACGGCATTCCGACATTCCGCCTGCATAAAGAAATTGTTTGGCGCGAAGCTGCTATGCTGGAAAAAATGGGTGTTGCCATCCAATATCAAACCAAAATCGGGACTGATAAAACCATGGATGAACTGCAGCAGCAGTTTGACGCTGTTTTTATCGGTGTCGGCACGATGGACGCTTGGAGCCTTGGCGTAGCCAATGATACGGTAGCAGGCGTAGTCAACGCGGAACAATTCCTTGTTCAGGTGCAAAATGTACAGCTCGGTGAAGAAACAATCGAAAATCTGCCGATTCAAAAAGGCGATCAGGTCATTGTCGTCGGAGCAGGCAACGTGGCTATTGATGCGGCGCGGACAGCACTGCGCCTGGGAGCGGACGTGAAAATCGTATACCGTCGGGCAGAAAAAAATATGAAGTGCCTGCCGTCTGAATATGAAGAAGCCAAAGCGGACGGCGTACAATTCCAATTTTACTCGGCACCCAAAGCTGTCGTCGGTACGACACACGTCGAAGGACTGCAGTACGAAAAACAGCAGATTTTGGAAGATGCGACGATGGTACCGACCGGCGAATTTGGCATTGTACCGGCCAATAAGATTATTGCGGCTATTGGCAACAAACCGGAAAAGAGTGTCATTGATTCCTTTGGCGTAAATGCCAATGAAGACGGCTATATTGCCGTCAAAGACATGCCCTATGGCATGACCAGCCGGGCAGGTATTTTTGCGGCCGGCGATATTGTCCATAAACCGCAGACTGTGGTTTTGGCGATGCGGGAAGGCAAAAAAACGGCATTGGCAATCGATGCTTACGTTCGCGCCGTTCGCCTTCTCCAAGCAGCGAAACAATAGGAGGTATCCATATGTCTCTCTTGGCAGACCAAATTACTAAAGCAAATCATGCGTTTGTAGAAAAAACATTGATGCACGGCGGCTTGGAAGTTGTCAGCAAATATCCCAACCGCAATTTAGCCGTACTGACCTGTATGGATACGCGGCTCCTCGATTTTCTTGAACCGGCTATGGGATTGCGGCGCGGCGAAGCCAAAATCATCAAAGTAGCGGGCAACACGGCATTTGAAGAATTTGATAGTGTCATTGGCAGCTTGATGGTGGCCGTCTATGAACTTCATGTTCATGATGTCATCGTCATGGGC
>CAVKOP010000012.1:0-24345 GCA_963657835.1 Lachnospiraceae bacterium
CTTGGCGGCACAGGAACTGGCTGAAAAAGAAGCAGAACAGCCTGCCGCTTCGCACGCTGATAAAAAAGCCCAGACGGCAGTGCCGGCAAAACCCGTTTCTAAAAAAGAAACGAACACACCGGTTCCTAAAAAGAAAGAATCTTCTTACGGCAAAGCCGTAAAATTGGAAAAAGTAGAATTGAAGATTGCCGAATTGGAAGCGACGCTGAAAATGTATGAAGTGCAGATGAATCAAGTCGAAAATCAAACAGATGCTGATAAAATGGTAGAACTGACAAAGGCCTATGAAGATACGCAGCAAAAACTGGATGCATATTATGAAAAATGGGAAGAACTTTCAGATGAATAATCTATGGACATAGAAAATATGCAAAAGAAATATATACTAACTTGGCATGGAAAATCGTAAAACGTAAAACGGATAGGAATCATCACGCTGAAGCCTGTTTGTCTATTGCCTGTAAAGGCAGGGAGAGGCTATATTGGCTCTTTACAAGCGTTTTTTTAGTGTTATACTGTCTTCATCGCTAGTGAGAGAAAATCTATAGACAATGGTTATAGTAAAACGTTACAGGCAGATAGAGGAAGGAAGCGTGTATCCATGGCAAAAAAATATAATCCGGTTACACCGGAATTGTTGGATGATTTACGAAAGGTAGTAGGCGAAAAATATGTAAAGACCGATGACGATTATTTGACAGCCTATCAAACCGATGAAGAAGGCAACTCCCATTATTTCCATAAACCGGAAGTTGTTGTTTTTCCGGGATCGACAGAAGAAGTAGCAGAAATCGTAAAATTAGCAAATAAATACTTGGTCCCTATTACACCGCGGTCTGCAGGTTCCGGTGTTGCCTGCGGGGCTATTCCAGTATACCACGGCATTGTGGTTGAATTGGAACGGATGAACAAAATTCTTAAGTTTGACGCGGACAACATGTATGCTGTTTGTCAGACCGGAGTTATTACCGGCGATTTGCAGCGTGAAGCGGCTAAACACGGCTTGTTGTATGCCGGCGATCCGTCCAGTGCTGACAGCAGTATGATTGGCGGCAACGTTGCCAACAATGCCGGCGGCAATAAAGCTGTCAAATACGGCACAACACGTCATCAGATTTACAGCTTGAAAGTAGTTACGCCGACTGGCGATATTTTAACTGCCGGCGCACGCCTCAAAAAGAGTTCTACCGGTCTTTGCTTGGAACAGCTTTTTGCCGGTTCTGAAGGTACGTTGGGAATTATTACAGAAGTTACAGTTAAACTTCGCCCTATGCCTCCTTACAATTTCAATATGGTTTGTGTCTTTAAGACGGACGAAGAAGCATTTGCTTTGCCAAATAAAATTTTGAAAGCCGGCATTGACCCGACCAGTATTGAATTCATGGACAACGAAGCCTTGAAAATGACCTGCAAATTCCTGGACATGACAATGCCGCATGTAGATGATGGCTGTGATTATGTTATCGTTACGGTAGAATCCTTTAGTGAAGATGATTCAGACCGTAAAATGGAACAGCTCTGCGATTTGGCAGAAGCTAATGGTTCTATTGACGAATTTGAAGCGGATAAACGTATTTGGAAACTGCGCAAACAGTTTGCAGAAGCAGCCCGCGATGTCGATAAAATGTTCCAAACAGAAGACTTTGTCGTACCTCTCGATAAAATCCCTGATATTACTAAACAGATTCCGGAACTGCGTGAAAAATATGACCTGTACTGTGTTACAGTTGCCCATATTGGCGACGGCAACATCCATGTACTGCCGTTGAATGCCAAAGGATTGACACCGGAAGAATGGTTTGAAAAGATTAAAGCATTCCATAGAGACCTCTTCCCGCGCGTATATGCACTAGGCGGCAAAATGTCCGGTGAACACGGCATTGGCTTCAAGAAATTGGAAGAATTTGCTCTCTGCACACCGGCAGCTGAATTGAATGTTATTAAAGCCATTAAGAAAGCTTTGGACCCGAACGATATTATGAACCCGGGAAAATTAGTAAATATAGACTAATATATCTGAAAAACAGCAATGCAAAAAGTAATGGCATTGCTGTTTTTTTGCGTCTTCTTATCTTTTTTAGGTATACTATATGGCGGAAAGAGAAAAAATATTGTAAAATATAAAGACTGGATTAGGTACCTTGTAAAAAAAAACGAAATAGGTGATGCAATGAAATTTTACAGTCGATTGAAGCCTCTTCGCCAGGAAGCCAAGCTGTCACAGGCTGACGTAGCGAAGATACTGCAATGTTCTCAAGTCGGATACGGCATGTATGAACTTGGGAAACGAAAAATATCGATAGAAAAAATGATTGTCTTAGCCAAGATGTATCATGTTTCTATGGATTATATTGTAGGCGTATCGGACAAAAGAAATCCAAATCAAATCGAAAGCATGGAGTAATAGTGTGCGTTACAAAAAAATGAGCTTTGCATGAACGGTATTGACATCATGCAAGGCTCATTTTTTAGGTAAAACTTCAGATACAGAGTTTACAATAGAGAAGCGAATAAAATTTTACGCATCTGTCAGCAGCTAATCATAAAAATGATAACACAAAAAAGGCAATCTTGTACGATTGCCTTTTTTGCATATAACATTATTTATTATACGTTGAAACGGAAATACGTGACGTCGCCGTCCTGCATAATATAGTCTTTGCCTTCCAAGCGGACAAGGCCTTTTTCCTTGGCGGCTTGTTCACTGCCGCAGGCAATCAAATCTTCATATGAGACAATTTCGGCACGAATAAAGCCGCGTTCAATATCCGTATGGATTTTACCAGCTGCTTTTTGTGCTTTGGTACCGTTGACAATCGTCCAGGCACGGACTTCATCTGCACCGGCCGTGAAGAAATTAATCAGCCCAAGCAAGGAATAGCTGGCTTTAATCAGACGGTCCAAGCCGGATTCAGAAAGCCCTAATTCTTCTAAGAAAACAGCTGCTTCATCGTCCGGGAGTTCAGCGATTTCTGCTTCGATTTTAGCAGAAACAGCAACGACTTGTGCGCCTTCTTTGGCAGCATATTCTTCTACCCGTTTTACATTAGCGTTGGCATGCGGGTCACCGGCTTCATCTTCGGAAACATTGGCAATGTAAATGATGGGCTTCAATGTCAACAGATTGAGCTCTTTGATGAGCGGCAGTTCATCTTTGGTTAATCCTGCTTTGCGGGCCGGTTCGCCGTCTTCCAGTGCTGCCAATACTTTTTTAATGACAGCATATTCTGCTTTCGCTGCTTTATCGCCGCACTGTGCCACTTTGGCAATACGATCGGCGCGTTTTTGTGTCGTTTCCAAGTCAGCCAGGCAAAGTTCGGTATTGATCGTTTCGATATCGCGAATCGGGTCAATGGAACCATCTACGTGCGTGATGTTGGAATCTTCAAAGCAGCGTACCACTTCGGCAATGGCATCTGTTTCACGAATGTGGCTAAGAAATTTGTTGCCTAATCCTTCGCCTTTAGAGGCGCCGGCTACCAAGCCTGCAATATCGACAAAACGCATGACAGCAGGAATGGTCTTTTTGGGATGATACATATCCGTTAGTATTTGGATACGTTTGTCCGGGACTTCAACGACCCCGACATTTGGTTCGATGGTGCAGAAGGGATAGTTAGCAGCTTCTGCGCCGGCTTTGGTAATGGCATTGAAAAGGGTGCTCTTGCCGACGTTCGGCAAGCCGACAATGCCGACTTCCAGATTGGTACTCAATGGTTAAACCACCTTTTATTTTAATAATTTTAAATCAGCAATACGTTTTACAGCTTCGATGGTGTTTTCTTTGGTACCGAAAGCTGTCAGACGCAAATATCCTTCGCCGTGCGGGCCAAAGCCAACACCCGGCGTCGTAACGACGTTTGCTTTTTCAAGAAGCAAATCAAAGAAATCCCAGCTCTTCATACCGTTAGGTGTCTGTACCCAGGCATACGGAGAGTTGGTAGCACCGTATACGGTGTAACCGGCTTTTGTCAGACCGTCGCGAATGATATGGGCATTTTCCATATAATAGTTGACATCAGCCAGGCACTGTTTCTGGCCTTCCGGGCTGTAGTATGCTTCTGCAGCGCGCTGTACAACATATGGAGTGCCGTTGAAGAAGGTGCATTGACGGCGGTTCCAAAGCGGATTCAATTCAACTGCTGTACCGTCTTTTTTGTAGGCAACGCAGTTTTTAGGAACTACGACATACGAGCAGCGTGTGCCTGTAAAGCCGGCGCATTTGGAGTAGGAGCGAAGTTCAATAGCGACTTCTTTGGCACCTTCAATTTCAAAAATGCTGTGCGGAACGTTTGGTTCTGTAATATATGTTTCATATGCAGAATCATAAATGATAATAAAGTTGTTTTCTTTAGCTGCTTTGACCCAGTTTGTCAATTCTGCTGTCGTCATCGCCGTGCCTGTAGGATTAGACGGGTTGCAGAGGTAGACAATATCTACTTTTTCTGTCGGCGGTTCTGCTTTAAAACCGTTTTCCGGAGAGCAGGGAAGATATACGACACCGTCATAGATGCCTTTTTCTTCGTTCCAGTCACCCGTGTGGCCGCTCATAACGTTGGAATCAAGATATACCGGGTATACAGGATCTGCTACAGCAAATTTCAAATCGCTGCCGAAGATTTCCTGGATGCAGGCAACGTCTGTTTTGGCGCCGTCTCCGACGAATACTTCATCTGTATCGAGGTGAATGCCGCGTGTTTCGTAGTCGCCTTTGATAATGGCTTCGCGCAGGAAATCATAGCCTTGTTCCGGGCCATAGCCGCGGAATGTTTCAGCTTTGCCCATTTCATCGACGGCTTTATGCATAGCATCGATAATAGCGGGAGCGAGCGGACGTGTAACGTCGCCAATACCGAGACGAATGATATTTGCATCAGGATGTGCTTTAGAAAATTCGGCAACTTTTTTTGCAATCGTAGCAAATAAATAATTGCCTGGGAGTTTCAAATAGTTTTCATTTACATGAGCCATAATGGGTGTGTCCTCCTTATATAACATCTAATTATGTTAACACTATCTATTGTACTACAATACAGATATATTGAAAAGATACACCATTTACCCATCATTATGACAAAATAAAATGGCATCCATCTGCAGGACGAATTATGACAGGCAGGGTGGTCACTTCTGGGATATATACTGCGTCAAAGCCGTGCGGTTGGTAATACCTAATTTTTTATATAAACGGCTTAATGTCTTTTTAATTGTAATTTCTGCGACATGCAGCATAGCGGCTACTTCTTTATTGGTCCGGCCTTCAGCGACTAATTTGGCGACAGCCAGCTCGCGCGGCGACAGAGGCGTTTGCTGATGATGCAGCCAGTTAAAATTGCGGCTGCCGTAATCGACGGCAAATAATTCATTTTCTTTTAACGGATTAAATGATAAAGACGTGTAGAGATAAGCCAGTTCCCATCCCGTGTGATTGCGGGATGCCGGGTTGCGGCGAAAAATAAAGACGCAGCGCTGGTGTTCGTCTAAATACAAGGGAGCCGAAGCCTGCGTTTTTATTTCGGATGTATATTGGCAGAGCCAATAATCCGCCCCCAAAGGCCGAATAAGATGCCGTTCATTTTGTATAACGCAGGGCACGAGCTGTTCCTTTCCCGCTGCAAAAGCGTTGAATACAGCAGCATAGCCTGTCAGGCACATGTGTTTTCCCGTACCTATCCAGACGACATCTTCTGCTAGTGATGACAGAAGCGGCTCAAAATCGTTTTGTTCGAAGTAAGAATATAAAATATGGTGACTTAATTGCAATAAGAGCGTTTTCTCATTATTCATAGTGCAGTTCCCCCCTTTTTATCATACAGCCTGAAACGTATTATATACTTAAAATGTACCAATTTCATGTATCTATACATATATTTTATCATAGTATTCAAAATAACATCAATAAATTAAAGGTAAAATCGAAAAAACATTATATATATTAAGGTATTGATAAAATAATACATATGTGGTATGATAAATGGCATGAAAAACAATACGTATATCATGGGGGTATAGCTCAGCTGGGAGAGCGCTTGCATGGCATGCAAGAGGTCAGGAGTTCGATCCTCCTTATCTCCACCATACGTATAGGATTATTGCATGAAGTATTTCGGCATCATGCAATAATCCTTTTTTTAGTTTTTGGTTTGAAGTTTGAAGAAAAAATTGTAATACTGCAACTAAGCACTTTACATTGTATAATAAAAGGGTTGCAACAAAATGGACAAACAAATCTCCTTTTGTTGCAACCCTGTAAAATTTTTCGAAAGATAAAGAGGTATAGTCGTATTGTTCCTTAATTAAAACCAAACAGCAGTATCTAAGGCGTTGACAGGGCCTTCAGCAGCCATATGAACGGTTTTTATTTTCTCGGTATCGGTAAAAAGACACAGGCAGGCGTTGGATGCAGCGTGTGTTTTGACAAACTCGTTGTCAAATTCCAAAAGTTTTTCGCCTTTTTTTACAGATTGGCCGTCTTTTACAAACACGGTAAATCCCTGGCCCTGCAGCTTTACAGTGTCAATGCCGATATGCAGCATGTATTCTGTGCCGTCGGCGGCAGTAAGTCCTACGGCATGTTTGGTATCAAACACAAAGGTTACTTCGCTGTCGGCAGGGGCGTATACTGTGCCGTCTGTCGGGTATACCATGAAGCCGTCGCCGGTCATTTTGCTGGCAAACGTTTCATCCGGGGCAGCGGTGATGGGATGCAGTTCTCCTGTGAAGGGTGAGGCAAAGTATGTTTTTTTATGAGTGTCATTTTTTTTAAATAAATTGAACATGGTGCGTAACTCCTCCTTGATGTCCTTATTCTAGCATATTTTATTGCAAAGGACATGCCTAAAATAGAAAAGAGCAACGATTTGCAGAATAATCGTTGCTCTTTCTTATATTTTAGAGAGGTATGAATGAACTGAAAGGGGAATTTCAGTTAAGCTTGTGCAGCTGCTTTGCCAAGAGCTGCGCATTCTTCAGAATTATTAGGTGTTTCATTGACAATAGCTGTGCCGATGATGGTTGCTCCAGCATCTTCTGTGCGCTGTTTCCAAATATCCATCCATTCACCGGTACCCCAGCCGTAAGAACCAAACAGACCTACTTTTTTGCCGTTTAATTTGGGGGCCAAGGCAGCGAAGAAAGGTTCAACAACGCTGTCTTCCAATTCTTCAGCTCCCATTGCCGGGCAGCCGAGCAGGATAACATCTTTGCCGGCGACGGCATCTACGCTTGTATCTTCAAAGCGAACGGATTCAACATCAGCACCTGCGTCTTTTACCGCTGCTTCGATTTCCTGTGCCATTGCTTCTGTATTGCCTGTGCCACTCCAATATACGATTTCTACCATGATTCATTTCCTCCTTATGCTACAATGAGCGATTCTAGGGTTGTCCCGACAGCGAAACGATTGATGTAATCCTGCCGACAGCATTCGTATTGATGAAAAAGGTGCGATGCCTTGGCGGCATCTCCGTATACTTTCCATTCGCCGCATAGTTTGGCATGATTCCCTCTGTTGATGATGAATCCATAGACATCTTCCAGGGGATACCCAAGAAAAATACCTGATTCATGCGGAAAACAGCCGCCTTTGCGAAAGCGATAGGATAAGTATGTCAGCATGGTGCTGAGAGAACTTTCTCCTGCGTAGCCAAACCGTTTTAAAAATTTTTGAATTTTAGGTTGCTTGACGTACGCTTCAACCATTGTCGGTCGATATATATACAGCAGCGTGCGCTGGGGACAGCAATATAAAATGCGAAAGTGAAGCCCTTTTGAATTATACTTGTGATTATAATTATCAAGTAACTTTTGGTATTCTACTAGGGATTCCTGACGGGGGAGGCAAAGAAGCGCGCCCATTTTTAATCCGGCTAATGTAGGAGAACAGTGATTTACTAATATGGCATCGATATTCATATGCATCCTCCGTTCCTTTCCGTTTATGGCAATACTATACCAAGAATGCAAATCAATGTCAATATTAAAACGAGATAATTTTTCAATTATTACCAAAAATTACATACATCAGCGACTCTATTCTAAAAATGAAATTTGATGTATAATAATCAAAATGCAATAAAAGGGAGTGTTGTCGTATGGATACGCAGGAAAATAAAGCAAGGGAAACAAACTGGTGTTTTGGCTGCGGCAAAGAAAATCCGATTGGTCTAAAACTGGATATGAAAATCGAAGGAGATAGGTGCTGCGCCTATTTTGTAGCACGTAAAGATTTAGAAAGTTATGGAGATAGAATGCACGGCGGCATTACGAGTACGCTGCTGGATGAAGTTATGGGGGATTATGTATTTCGTGTTGCTGGTACTCCGGCATATACGGCCAAACTGGATATTCGGTTTCGCAGTGCTGTACGCATTGGGGAAAGAGTGAAGGTAGAAGGATGGATTGTTTCACACCGCGGCCGTTTGTATATTACAAAAGGCAGAGTACTGCATGAAGATGGAACGACTGCCGCTGAAGCAGAGGCCAAAATGATGTTGGCCGCGTCAGACACCAATGATTAAGGACACTGCAGAAGTAACGCTGCGATAGGAAAAGGTTCAGATAGACTTGAATATATAAAAAAGGTTCATCGTGTTATAGGTGATATAACCGATGAACCTTTTTCGTTGCTGTATTATTGTTCTAACAATGCTTGTTTCAGCGCTTTGGCAAACTGGTCTGGACACGATGTCAGTTTGCCGCCGCAGCGAATACCTTCAAGTCGGGAAATTGCATCGCTGGGGGTCATTCCTTCTACCAAACGACTGATACCCTGCAAATTTCCGGGACAGCCGCCTACAAATGATACGTTTTTAATAACGCCGTTTTGGATATCAAAATGAATTGCTTTGGAACAAACGCCTTCCGGCTGGTATGTGTACATATAAACTTACCTTCTTTCTATACGAGTGCAGCAAGAATCGTGCTTTTGGGCTGAACGCCGATGAATTGCTGAACGACCTTGCCGCCTTTGAAAACGAGAAGCGTAGGAATTGCATTGACGGCAAAGGACTGCGCCAGCTGAGGCTGTTCATCGACGTTAATCTTGCCGACTTTTATTTCCGGATGGGAAGATGCAATTTCGTCCACGACGGGCGAAAGCATCTGACAAGGCCCGCACCATGCTGCCCAAAAATCGACGAGAACAGGAATCGTGGATTCTATAACTTCCGATTGGAAATTTTCTTTTGTAATGGTAATTGCCATCGTATATCACTCCTTCATAGCTTCGTTTTTATGTCCCCATGGACAAGTATAGTATAACAGAAAGCGTCAAGAAAATCTTCTTTTCGTCTATAAAAATCACCTATTCAGTAGAAATAAAGTGGGTTATAATAAAAGAAATACCGTATGTCGTATTTATGAACAGAAGGAGAAAGAAGTATGAGAACTGGAACAGGAATTATAGAAGCAACATATGAAAATGGATTAGCGAAAGTGCAGACAAACCGCAATAATTTATATACGCCCTGCAGCGACAGCATGTGTGACAACAATGTCGTCATCGATGCCGTAAATACCATTGGTGCTGCAAAAGGACAGTTTGTCAAATTTAATATACCTGAAGATAAAGTAGCTGTTGGCGGCATCATGTGTTTTGGCATGCCTCTGGCCCTGATTATCATTTGGGGAATTTTTGGCTATTGGTTTGGCAGCAACTATGGGTATACCTGTGAATTGACTGCGTTTGCCGGTATGATTGCCGGTGGTCTCATTGGAGCATTTTTATTGAAACAATATGAAAAAAAGATTAACAATAATGCGACAAAAGTAGAAATTGTAGAAATTATTGGCGAATAACCGCGCGTACAAAGAAGGAGTGTTTGCTGTCATGCACCATGTTCTTTCTTCAAACGTGTGTAGTTTTTTGTTTGAAGAAAATGAATAATAATGCGGCAAACTATGCACTTAAAACGATATAGTAACAGGGTTGTGACAAAATAGACTAAAAAATCTCATTTTGTTGCAGCCTTTTTTTATGCTTTTGCTAGTTTGCTGTATATGAGGATACTGATGATGAATAAAGAAGGAAGAATATAATCCCAGTGAGAAGAATACGAAATGAAATAAGGGCGAATACTGGCATCGTGCAGAATCAATGAAGCCGATGTGTAGGCAAGAACGGCAGCACCGCCCGTTATTAAAAACGGAAATCGATCCATCAGGCGGGCTGTCAGCTGGCTGCCCCAGACAATGATGGGAATACTGATGGTCAGACCTGTTAGAACGAGAAACAGGCTGCCATGAGCGGCTCCGGCCACTGCGAGTACATTATCAATGCCCATAGCGGCATCGGCAGCGATAATCGTCCGTACGGCGGCTGCAAACGACGTAGAAGAAGAGGGGGAAGCGGTGTGCGTTTGATTGGATTTCAGGAGCTTGAAGGCAATAAAAAGCAGCATACAGCCGCCGGCCGCCTGCAAGTAGGGAATCGTGAGCAAGTATGCAGCCAGCAATGTCATGACGATACGAATGATGACGGCACCGGCTGTGCCGAGATACATGACTTTTTTCTGCATATGTTTTGGCAATTGGCGGGAAGCCATGCCGATGACGACAGCATTATCGCCGCCTAATATAATATCAAGCAGGATAATAGAACCAAGGGAAAATAAAAAATGGTTGGAAATCATATCCATGGTGTTCTCTCCTTTGTGTATGAAATAAAAAAAAGACTTTTAATACACCGTTTTTGATGTATTAAAAGTCTCACTTAACGAATACGTATTCGCAGACCGTGCCAGCAGCTGTTGCTGCAGTGATTGTTGACACACTCCTTTAGAAGTTACTCCCTTTTAATTGATAAATTTATTGTATAAGATACACAATGTGTTTGTCAATTGCGTTTTTAGCATTACCAAAGATTGTCTTCTGCATTAAATTTCCATGTATAGGGAGCAGAGCAAATTTCCATATCGTCATGTTTTTTGATTTCATCTATACAGCTGACAGAGCATTCGATGTTTTCTAATGCCAGCGTGTTTTTTATGCGAACAATTTTCGCATTGTTGGGGACGGGAAGAAACGAATGAGCCATGGCCATTTCAATAGCGTCTTTGTCGCTGTTGGCATATAAAGGCATTGCTCCCATGCGGAATGATTTTGCTGTAATGATGTTGGTGTAAGTGGAAGCAAAATCAATTTTATTAGCAAACCGATAACTGATAATATCGGCTACACCGGCACCGGCTGCGTTGCCGTGAGCTGCCTGCGTAATATCGAGCAGCACTATTTTTTCAATATCCGGCGCTAATGCACGGAAGGCAGCTTCTTGGCTGAAGCGTTCAGTTCGTCCTGTGACGTTGGGGTCCATGCCGGCACCGCTGATTTCTTTGCCGACTTCATCGATAATCAAGACATCAATGCGCGGCAGTTTGAGACGTGGCATTTCTTGTTTGGCACGTACTTGCAGCGCAGCGTCGCGTTCCAAAATATGCTGTTTGGGGATGACTTCCAGGCAGGCAATATCATCACTGGGGCTTTGTACGAGGCCGACGGCAAAAACGACGTTTACATGCTGCATAAATGCGCTGGCTACTCGTTCCAGGTTGGGACCGAAATGGTCGTAGCCATGAGCATGAAAGGCAGCAGCTCCTTTGTGTTTGCCGACACCGATACAAATCATTTTTAATAAGCCGGATTCATGGTCATACTTGAAATGGGTATGAGGCTTGATTTTGTTGAAAAGAATAATGCCGTCTGCTTCATAGGCGTTTTTATCACAATAGACAGGAAAGCCATCGTCCAACGAGGTAACTTGGACGACTTCCATCGTTGAAAGAACAGGCACACCTAAATACGCTTCATGAATGCCGAATTGGGCTAGATGTGCTTTTTGCCCTTCTGCAGTAGCACCGGCGTGGCTGCCCATGGCCGGAAATACGAAAGGAAAGGCCCCCCAGGCTTTTAATTGGTCACAGAGCGTTTTCAACAGTTCTTTATAGTGAGGAAGTCCTCGGCTGCCGGCCGTGATGCCGATGCGTTTGCCTTTTAAGGCTGCGATGGCGGCAGTATCCAGCGTTTGCAGTTGTTCTTTTAAGGTTGCTGTTGGATTTTTCAGGTCCGTATGAGGAAACGTTTGATGTACTTTTACCATTTGAGGGATGACAATACCGTCAGTCAATGATTTTTTATCTAATTTTGGAAAAAACAAGGAAATAACCTCCTTTAAATGGGATAGGTAAGGTAAGTATAAAAAATCCTGCCATAAAATGCAATGCATATCTTATGGCAGGTACTGTATGGTTTAGAATGCAGGAAGGATGGTTCCCTGGAAGTGATCAGCAATGAATTTTTTAATAGGTTCAGACTGATAAATAGCTAATACTTTCTGGTACGTTGCATTGTCTTTATCTTCTTCACGAACAACCATTACATTGGCATACGGAGAATCTTTGCTTTCAACAAGAATAGAATCTTTCTGCGGATTTAAGCCTGCCGGAATCGCGTAGTTGGTATTAACGCAAGCCAAATCCGTATCATCCAAGGAACGAGGAATCTGTGCGGCATCCAATTCAACAAATTGAAGGTTTTTAGGATTTTCTGTGATATCCGGTACAGAAGCATCGACAGAATTGCCGTTTTTCAGTTTAATCAAACCAGCCTGCTGCAGGAGAAGCAGTGCGCGGGCACCGTTGGTAGGGTCATTTGGAATGGTGACTTTAGCGCCGTCAGCGACTTCTTTGATGTCTTTATATTTATGAGAATATACAGCCATAGGAAGAATAATTGTTTTGCCGATAGAGGCTAATTTTAACCCCTGTTTTTTGACGACATTGTCGAGGTACGGCTGATGCTGCATGGAGTTCATGTCCAAATCTTTTTCGGCCAAGGCTTTATTAGGCTGTACATAGTCGTTGAATTCTACGATTTTGATAGTAATGCCCTGCTTAGCCGCTTCTTTAGCGACTTCTTCCATTACTTCTGCATGCGGGCCGGCAGTTACGCCCATTTTAATTTCTTTTTTGTCAGAGCTGGCACTGTTGTTGTCAGAGCCGCCGCAGCCAGCAGCAAAAATGCAGGTCGTAGCAATCAAGGCAGCGGCGAGAAGTTTTTTAATAGATGAATTCATGAATAATCAAATCCTTTCTGGTAGTAATTAAGTATTGACTTAACAAAAAGAAAAGCCGTCAACAGATGACGGCTTGATTATTCACTCGTTCATCTGCCGGTTTATACCGTTGGACTTGGCACCTATCCCGTATGGGGGTTGCCGCAGCGTCATCGGGCCAATCCCTCGACTGCTCTTGATGAAAGACAATGTTATGTTGTTGATGTACATGTTATCATTGATTATGCTGTATGTCAATATCTGGGATAAAAAAATTGGCACACAAACGGTGATTTTATGCAGCGATGTCCAGCATATGCAGAGGATACACCATAAGGCTAGGCAGAATACAGCTGTTTGCATCGTTTTTAAGCATCAATGAGTTTGCCCGGATTCAGAATCAGCTTCGGATCCATAGCCCGTTTAATGGTTTTCATGACAGCCAATTCGCCATGGGGTGTAAATTCTTCCATGTATTTGAGCTTTTTCGCGCCAATGCCGTGTTCGCCTGCAAGACGGCCGCCGACGCTGTACGCATAGGCGTAGACTTGCTGATGAAATTCTTCGACATTTTTATTCCATTCTTCGTCGCTCATATCCATCTTGCAAAGGACGATGTGCAGATTGCCGTCGCCAATATGAGCGTTGATTTTAACTTGGAAGGGATAATTTTCACCGATTTCCATGATTTTTTCAATTGTGGAAGCGATTTTGTGGACAGGAACGACGACATCGTCTGTTAGGAATACTTTGCTGACCATTTCGCAGGATGTCTGAACATTACGGCGCATATTCCAAATACGGTCATCGGCTTCCAAGACATCCACAGCACCGGAATCTTCACAAATCGTGCAGACAGAATCCATTTTTGCATCCAATTCATCTTCCCGGAATGTTTCTACCGTAATGATGACATAGATGCCGTCTTCATAGTGAGGCATATCGGAATATTTACAGTAATCAGCTGTATCGCGGACATAGGAATTGTCCATGTATTCTACACTGGTCGGATCGATGCCGGCTTTCAGCAGTTTGGGGACCATGTACAATGCTTTTTTGGGGTCCGTATACACGGCCAGTACATCGAAGCGGTAAGGCGGCAGGGGAATCAATTTGACAGTAACTTTGGTAATAATACCCAGCGTACCTTCGCTGCCGATAATGAGCTGTTCCAAATCATAGCCTGTAGAGCACTTTTTGAGGATGCTGCCGCATTCGACGATATCACCTGTCGGAGTAACCATTTCCAGGGAATATACTTGGTGGCGTGTTACGCCGTAGCGAACGGCACGCAGCCCGCCGGCATTGGTAGCCAGGTTGCCGCCAATTAAGCAGCTTTCTGCGCTGGAAGGGTCACCGGCATAGAGAAGCCCTGCTTTTTTAGCTGCATTTTGCAAGTCAACCGTACGAACACCTGCTTCAACAGTCATGTACATGCCGTCTTCATTGAGTTCGATAATTTTGTTGAGCCGATCCATGCAGAGAACCAGACCGCCGCAGACAGGAATGGCGCCGTCTGCCAGGCTGGTACCGCCGCCGCGGACCGTAATGGGGAAATCGTATTCATTGGCAAGTTTTACGATTTGTGAAATTTCTTCTGCATTGGCAGGAAGAACGGCAGCTTCCGGTACATGAAACATAGACGGGTTTGTTTCATAATCTGTTTGATACTGGAGCAGCATGTCACGGTCGGTTTTTACATAAGACGGGCCGGTAATGTCTTTTAATTTTTCAATAATTTCCGGTGTAATCGGTTGATAGGTTTTCAAAAAAAATACCCCCTTTGTTAAGTTGGTATTATTCTACCACGCAAAGAGGGTTTCGTGAAGGTATTAGAATTTTAAGTCAATCATAGCAGATACGCCAACGCCCTGTACCCGGTTGAGATTGGTTACATCCTTGGTGGCCAGCGGAATCAATGCCTTAGCTCTGGCAATATTATTAAAGCTTCCTTCTAACTGGCCGACAGCCTGTACTTTGTCAACTTGGCCTTTGGGACCAACGACTTGAACGGCACCGACGTATTTGCCGCTGCCGACGCTGATAATCGGGACGACTTTAGTTGCGTAATCTGTTCCCACACCGTTTTTCATGAGCAGTTTGTTGAGGAAATCATTGATTTGCGGGCCAAATTTATCAACGAGAACGGAAACGCCGCCGACTTTCAGAATAGAACCTAAATTAAAGGCTTGTGTCGTAGCAATACCACCGCCAAAGCCTAATAAAGATGCTGTAATCATACCGATGATAAGCTGTTTTTTCATACGTAAAACCTCCTTAAAAAGAACTGATTTGTTCTATACGTATTATATCTTATTTTGTTTTCTTCCTCTAGCTAAGGATGCAAATATAGCTAAAAAGCATAACACGGCAAAGAGCAAAAAGGTTCCATGGATTGCTGTGTGGATAAAGGCTGCATATGAGGTATAAACAGCAGCCTGCATGGATAACATAAGCGTGACAAATGCCATGCTGAATGCCTGACCCAGATTGCGTGCCAATGCGAGCATACTGGAAGCAATGCCGTGATAGGCAGGTCTGACAGCACTCATAATCGCGCTGTTGTTGGGAGCCCCAAAGAATGCAGCGCCTATGCCGATAAGCAGCAGCACACTGATAAGCAGCCAAAGAGAAATATCATAATTGACGGCAAATACCAGCAGGCCCAGCGTCGTTAATCCCAGACCCAGCGACGATATGTAGCGAGCACCGTAACGGTCTGACAACGTGCCGGCCCGTGGAGAAAAAAGGGCCATCATGATAGGCTGTGCCAAGAGAATACAGCCGGATACAGCAGGAGAAACGCCTAAAATGACTTGTAAATATAAAGACAGTAGAAACGAGATGGCATAGGTAGCGCTGTATTGTATCAACGCTGCCAAATTAGACATAGAAAACGTAATATTGCGGAAAATAAACAGCGGCAGCAAGGGATGGTAAGAGCGACTTTCATGAAAAACAAAGAGAATAAGCAATATCAGACCGAGCCATAAAAAGAAGCGGTTCGTTTCATACGAAGACAGTCCCCAAAGAAAAAAGATAATGCCGCTGACAGATAGCACGGAACTGACAATATTTACAAAAGGGGCGCCTTTGGCATACCATTCTTCATGGACGGGACGCATCATATAATACGCTGCAAACGTCAGCAGGGCAGGAAACACGAAAATACAGCGCCAGCCGGCAAATTGGCTTAGTATGCCGCCGAGAACCGGTCCCAATGAAAGTCCCAGATAGGTAAGAGAAACTGTGATGCCCAAAATCCGGCCCTGACAGGTTTCATCCGTTGTTGTCAGCAGCAGGGGCATGTAAGATACATAGATAGCAGCTAAAAACATTCCCTGTATAATACGAAGAACCAAAAGCAGGGACAGCACCGGCGCAAAGGCAGCAAGCAGCGTAGATATGCCAAAACCGGCAAGGGCTGTCATATATGTGCGCCTGCGTCCATAGATATCTGAAATCTTGCCAAAAGGCAGGAGAAACGCGGCCGAAGCAATGAGGAATACTGTAACTACCCAAGTCAATTTATCCGGCATCACGCCAAAATCCGCAGCCATGCTGGGAATGGCAATATTAAGCGCTGTAGAGAGAAATGAACCTGTAAAACTGATTAAGCAGATAGAATAAAAAATACGTTTCTTGCTAGGCATAACAACCCCTTCTTCCTGGAAACTAGATGTATGTGTTTTTGCCAGTACGTTGCGTGTGTTACCTATAGTATAACAAAAAATAAAGAAAAGAGGGGATGTGCGGCAGGAGAATCTCGGAAGAAAATACAACATGCCTGTCCTGATACATTACGGAAAGAAGAATAGTTGTAAACCCATAAAAGCGTATGCGAAAAAAAGATATGTGATGAAATGTTAAAAAAGTCTTGACAAAACAACATGAAAAGAGTACCATATGCGTAAACATTTGAAATGCAATGACCGAAATAAGTACACAAAAATGAAGTGTTCAGAGAGTGCGGATTATAAGCTGAAAGTCTGCACCGCAGTACATTTTTGTTGGAATGCCTTTGCGAGCAGAACGGCGGAATCTAGTATGCCGTTACGTATTCCCCGCGTTAAAGGGACTTGAGATACAGTTTGTCATGTCTAAGACAACTGTAAACAGAGTGGAACCACGAGCCATCGTCTCTGTCAGGGAGATGATGGCTTTTTTGTATATAAAATAAAAAATGCAAGAGTGGTATAACTTATTAGTACACCAAAACGGTATACTAATAAGCGGAGATGGGGGAAGAGTGATATGGATGAAGAACGCATAAAAGAAAAGATTACCAATGAATTTTATTGGTTTCACAAACATCCGGAGCTTTCATTTAAAGAATACCATACGACGAGTCGTATTCGACAGGATTTAGAAGATGCCGGGATTCGTATATTAGACTTGCCGCTGGAGACCGGATTGGTAGCAGAATTTGGTTCCGGCAGCCATCCGATTACAGCCATTCGCTGCGACATAGATGCGCTGCCTGTCACGGAAGAAGCTGACGTAGCCTATCGGTCTGAATATGCAGGCTGCATGCATGCCTGCGGTCATGATTTTCACATTTCCGCTGTTTTGGGAGCGGCATATCTGCTAAAGCAGCGGGAACAGGAAATCAATGGTACCATTCGCGTCATTTTTCAACCAGGAGAAGAAGGACCCAGCGGAGCCTTGAAAATTATAGAAACGGGGATTATTGATGATGTAGATGCGATATTTGGCCTGCACTGCACGCCGCTGCTGGAAGTCGGGAAAATGGGGTTTATTGATGGCCCGGCCATGGCCGCTGTCGATGCGTTTCGCATTGCCTTTCAAGGGAAAGGCGTACATGCAGCGCATCCCAATAAGGGCGTAGATTCTATCGTAACAGCAGCAGCCTTTGTCGGAGCGGTACAGACTGTAGTCAGCCGCAATATGGATCCCTTTGCAGCGAATTTAGTTAGTGTGACGCATATAGAAGGCGGCCATAATTGGAATGTTATTCCTAAGAGTACGTTAGTTGAAGGTACGACGCGGACGATGACGAGTGAAGAACGAAAGCGTATCAAACAGCGCGTTGAAGAAATAGCTCAAGCGACAGCCCAGGCATATGGGGCACAAGCTGACGTGACTTGGATTCCCGGACCGCCGGCACTGGCTAATGACGCTGATTGGGGTGTCTTTGCCAAACAAACAGCGCAAGACCATCACTTTCAAATCGCCCCCATGGAACCATCCCTTGGCGGAGAAGATTTCGCTTTTTATTTTGAAAAAACAAAAGGATATTTTGTGCAGGTTGGAACTGGATTATCGTATCCCAATCATAACCCAAAATTCAAAGTAGACCCTGCTGCATTGTATCCGGCAGCCTCGTATATGGCTGATTTGGCAGTACAGGCAGTACAGAAATTGCAGGATGATAAGGAGCAGGCACAATGATTCAATTTATAGATATTAGCAAAACATTTCAAACGAAAAAAGATACAATACATGCACTGAATCATGTTTCCCTGACCATTGACGACGGCGATGTGTTTGGCATTATTGGTTTTAGCGGTGCCGGCAAATCGACATTGCTGCGAATGGTCAATGCGCTGGAAGTACCGACAACAGGTCATGTGGAAATCGATGGAAAAAATATAGATGCCCTTTCCCATAAGGAACTGCGCGGCGTCCGCAAAAAAATCGGCATGGTTTTCCAACAGTTTAACTTGCTGGAATCAAAGTCAGTATACGATAATATAGCCATTCCGCTGCGTCTGAACAAGGCAGATACCGTACAAATTCGCAATACAGTTATGAAGCTGCTGCAGTTTGTCAATTTGGAAGATAAAGCAGATGTCTATCCGGGGCAACTGTCAGGGGGACAAAAACAGCGCGTCGGTATTGCCAGAGCATTAGCAACCAATCCGTCTATTCTGCTGTGCGATGAAGCGACGAGTGCTTTGGACCCGGAAACAACGGACAATATTTTACAATTGTTGGAACGAATCAATAAAGAATTACATATTACTATCTTGATTGTTACTCATGAAATTCAAGTCATTCAGCGGATTTGCAATAAAGTAGCCGTCATGGAACATGGACAGGTAGTAGAACAGGGTTCGGTGCTGGATGTATTCAGTAATCCGCAGCAGAATATTACGAAACGGTTTATTCAATCTGTTATTCCCGATACGATTCCCAATACCGTTATAGAAAAAATACGTGCGCAAAAAGATAATTATAAAATTGTTAAAGTGCGGTTCTTGGGAGATAAAGCAACCGACAATGTGTTGTATGAAATCAATCAAACATTTGACGTACAAACGAATGTGTTGTTTGCATCTGTTAATGAATTACAAAAAAATGTACTTGGTATTTTTATCTTGCAGATTATTGGCACAGACACAGCCATTCAACACGTAATGGATTATATCGATGATAAAGGATTGCAATGGCAGGAGGTAATCATTTGATGGAAGCTACGTTAGGAGTGCCAATGTCACAAATTATATTGGCAGCAGAACAAACTATATATATGGTTTTTGTATCGTTGTGCATCGGTACGGTATTGGCGATTATTATGTCCGTCGTATTGGTCTTGACCAACTCTGATGGCATTTTAAGAAATAAACCGATATTTATGGCACTGAATACGATCATAAATATTATCCGCAGCGTGCCGTTTATTATCTTGATGGTATTTATTTTGCCGCTGACAAAAATGATTGTCGGCACACGAATTGGGACGACGGCCGCATTAGTGCCGCTGGTCATTTTTATCGCGCCGTATTTGACGCGTCTGTTTGAAAATTCCATATTGGAAGTCAGTAAAGGTATTATTGAAGCAGCGCAGTCGATGGGGGCTTCCTATTTTGAAATTATCTGGTATTTTCTGCTTCCGGAAGCCAAAGGCTCTCTGATTTTGTCGATTACGACAGGCACGATTGGGCTGATTGGCGCAACGGCTATGGCAGGTGTCATCGGTGCTGGCGGTGTTGGCGATTTGGCCCTGACCTATGGGTATGAACGGTTAAATACGCCGCTTATGCTGTTTACTGTTATTATTTTAGTTATTTTTGTACAAATCATTCAATCTATTGGCAATTATTTTGCGTATAAAACGCGAAATCATTAATTTATATTAATCAGGCAGGGGGAAGAAAAAATGAATTTAGGAAAATGGAAAAAAGCAAGTGTATTGGCGTTGGCATTGATTGTGGGAGCGGTAGCCTTGGTAGGATGTGGCAGTAATTCTGCGAATACGGGGGACAAAAAAGAATTGACGTACAGTAAATCACAAGGACCGTATTCTGATTTGTTTGAAAAAGGTATTAAGCCAATATTGGAAAAGAAAGGTTATAAAGTGACAGGCAAAGACATGTCTGAATTACTGCAGGCCGATGTAGCCTTAAACGAAGGGGAAGTAGATTTTAACGTAGAACAGCATACTGCCTATATGGAAAACTTCAATGAAAAGCAGGGTGGCCATTTGGTGGCTTTGACACCGATTCCGACTGTTCCGGCCGGTATATATGCCGGTTCTAAAACATCTTTGGATCAAGTAGCTGACGGCGATACCGTAGCGGTTCCAAATGATGCAGCCAATACGGCACGGGCTTATGCACTGCTGCAGAAAATTGGCTGGATTAAATTAAATCCTGACAAAGATTTGTCTACGGTAACGCAGCAGGATATTGTAGAAAATCCGCATCACCTTAAATTTACAGAAATGAAATCGCTGACGATTCCAGGTGTACGAAACGATTTTGATTTTATCGTTATTACCGGCTCTATTGTATATAATGCCAAAATTGATCCGTCTACGGCATTGGCCAAAGAAGATATTTTGCCGCATTTACTGCTGCAGCTTGTTGTAGAAGATAAAAACAAGGATGCACAATGGGCTAAGGATATTGTAGCAGCTTACCACTCTGACGAATTTAAAAAATACATGAAAGAAAATAATAATGGCTTGTGGTTCGTTCCGGAAGATAAATAACGGCCGCGGTATATAGAACAGTCTTTGTGCTAGAAAATGGTTTCTGGTGCAAAGGCTGTTTTTATATTTGTCAAAATCGAATTAAATCAGTACAATAAAGGAAAAGTATATACAAAGGCTGGGAACGAAATGGATAAAGAACATGTTTTTTTTGAAAATTATGCTCCGACGTGGGACCGGGACCGCAAAGAGAATAAAAAAATACTGCAGGATTTACTGCAGCTGGTACAGCTTAAGCCGGGCAGCCATGTATTGGATGTTGGCTGCGGTACAGGCGTACTGATTCCGTATTTGCAGGAAGCTGTCGGCGAAGAAGGTCATGTAGAAGCATTGGATTATTCGCAGCAAATGCTGGATAAGGCGAAAGAAAAGTTTGCTCATTTGCCGCGCGTTTCTTTCACAGAAGGGAATATTTTAAAATATGCGCTGCCGGAGAACTATTACGACGCGATTATTTGTCTTAATTTTTATCCGCATATCAGTCGGCACAGCCGCGATTTTATCAAAAAAATGAACAAGGCATTGAAGGATGACGGCATGCTTGTCATTATGCATGACATGCCGCGGCAAAAAGTGAATACTATTCATCAGGATGGCAAAGGAAGCCAGCCGCTGCTGCCGCCGGTGGATGTACTGGAAGCCCATCTCATCAGTGCCGGATTTTCAGTGCAGATTGCGATGGATACGGCGTCGTTTTATCTCGTCAAAGTGGTCAAACGGTTGGAAATGCCGTATATTCATTATCAGGAAGAAGAACAGACAGAGGCAGCCGCACCGGTGTCCTGCCGTCAGCATAGCCATCAGCACAGTCATGAGCAGACTAAAATCGTATTAAACCGGCTGGCCCGGGTCAGCGGCCATTTGGAAGCGATTCGGAGAATGGTGGAAGACGGGCGGGACTGCAGCGATGTGTTGGTACAGCTGGCAGCAGTGGATTCGGCGATTGTCAGTGTCAGCAAGGTGGTGTTAAAAGATCATATTGACCACTGTATTGTCGATGCTGTAAAAGAAAATGACCTGCAGTCTGTAGAAAATTTAAAGAAAGCGATTAGTACATTTATAAAATGACGGTGCTTTATAGTCGAATATAATAAAACTATGGTATAATTAATATATATATTGCATGCAGTAAAGGATGTGATTTCATGCAGTTTCGCGTGTTATTAGGTGATATAACGACGTGGCAGGCTGATGCGATTGTCAATTCAGCAAGTTCTAGTTTGTTGGGCATGAGTGGTTCTATAGATAATGCGATTCATCGGGCAGGCGGTATCTCGCTGACGGCGGCGTGCCGTTCGCTGCAGGGATGCCATACTGGCGAAGCTAAAATGACAAAAGGATATAAATTACCGGCTAAGTTTGTCATTCACGCAGTCGGGCCTATTTGGGTCGGCGGCAAACGAAATGAAGAAGCCGAACTGATTTCCTGCTACCGTAAGAGTATCCATATTGCAGAGGAAGCCAATCTGCATTATATTGCGTTTACCTCGATCAGTACGGAAGACAAACGGTATCCGCGGCAGCGGGCAGCCAGTGCCGTAATTCCTGTTATCATGACAGACGGTACGCCCCTTACACGCATCGACTTGGTCTGCACGGACCAGGCTATGCAGGATACATATACGCGGGCCGCGGTCATGTTTTGGCTGCAGCATCTCAACGAAGCGCATAAGGATGAATTAGTACCTATGGTAGAAGAAGCTATGATTTCACTGGTCATGCTGCGCATCGAATCGGATAAGCCAGATCCTATCGCCTTGGCTGAACGAGTACGCAACATGAAGCGGGTTTTGCGGCCGTTTTTGGATATGAGCCAGCCGCGCAGCATCATGGATATTGAAAAAGCAGCCGACATGGTCATGCAGACCTATGCAGAAACCGGCAGTGAAATCAAAGAAGGCAATGGGCTGGAAGATATTCTGCCCAACTACTGCCAGGAAGAGGAGTAATCAATGATGACAGGAACCCATGAAAAAGTACTTGCCCTTACATGCCCGGCATGTCAAGGGCAGGGAACATTTCAGACGTGGGATTGTATAGATGGGACAAATAGTCCGGAACTGCGCAAGCGCATCCTGACGGATGAAACCTTGTTTTTTTATCAATGCCCGCATTGTCAGGAAGCTATTCATGTAGAAAGCCCCTGCTTGTATATTAACAGACAGGAAAAATGGATGGTCTGGCATATTCCCGATCCCAAAGTACCTGTGACGTCGCAGGAAGTATGCAGCTTTTTGGGCGAGCCGTCTTTTGATGACTATTTGTGCCGGGCAGCACTGACGTGGGGCGAATGGCGGGAAAAGATTATCGAAATGGAAAGCAGCTATGATGACCGTCTTTATGAAATTATCAAATACGGTGCCTATCAGCTGGTGAAAGAAGCGGACAGAGAAAAGCTGCCGCTGGAAGCATATCATTTGGATTATACTGATGAAATGCGGCAAAAAGAAAAATTATCGCTTGTTTTTATGGAACGAGAACACCGGGGGATGGGGTATACCTATGAAATTACCCCCAAAGTGCGGGAAGTAACGGAAGATATTTTTCTGCCGCTGCTGAAACGGCTGCCGAATATGAACGACAAGGGAAAATTTGAACGATTCGGCTATTCCTGGGCACAGCACATGATGACGTACGTCATGCAGGCTGCTTCTTCAGAAGAAGGAAAACACACTTACGGACAACTGTTGGGATTTTGGATACACACCTTGGGGAAAGAATTATTTCATGCAGACATAAAAGCATAACAGCCGTATGACTGTCATGTCCTTTTACATATAGGTAGTTTAATCGTATATAAAAGGAGGCATTGCTATGAAATCATTGGATGAGTTGTATTATCATATGCTGAAAAGTGCCGCTGTTGACGGCAAAGTTGTCATACCGGAAAACGGGGACGCGCACTTAATCGATTGTTTGCTGCATCCGGATAAACACGCGCTGGTATGGCGTGTTAAGCCGTGTTTGTGTCCACCCGATGAATCGTCGTGTGCAGCAGCTTGCCAATGGGATGCCATGGTACCGGGACCGCAGGGCATGGAAGTAGATAAAGAGGCCTGCGTAGGCTGCCAGGCCTGTATTGATGCCTGTAAATTAGGCTCACTGCAGGCTAATAAAGATATACTGCCGGTTGTCAAAGAACTTCACGAATACGACGGCCCTATATACGCGTTGGTAGCACCGGCTGTTTCCGGACAGTTTGGCGACGACGTTACGATAGGAAAACTGCGTACGGCCTTGAAACAGCTCGGCTTTACTGGTGTAATTGAAGTTGCCGTGTTTGCCGATATTTTGACATTGAAGGAAGCCTTGGAATTCGATAAGAATATTACCAGCGAAA
>CAVKOP010000013.1:0-23968 GCA_963657835.1 Lachnospiraceae bacterium
ACAAAAAAACTCTCGGCTCATGCGAGCAGAGAGTTGGATACGAACGTATACTGGCGAAAAAAAGACGATGTAAAAGGCCATTGTACGGCGGTTCTTTTTATTTTTTTATGAAGCATCAAATGATTAGCCTTTTATTTGCATTTCGAGCAACATTATGTATGCATCGCTTTTATTTTCTGTTAAATAGCTGCTAATATCGCGTTGATATATTGCGCCAACTGTGGTGTAGTTTTGAGACTGCAGTTCAGCGTAAAATTTGGCGCATTCTGATGTGAGCGCATCGTAGGAACAGCGTATATATTTACGTGCATAGCGGCCGGCTGGGCGTATGTGCAAAAATTTGCTGCACACTGCGGTGTGTATGGACGAAGTGAAATAGAATGCGGCAAAATGATCAGCGGCAATGCTGGCCTCGCTAATCATGGTGCCAGTTATGAATGCTTCGTAGTATTGATGCTGCTCACAATACTTGATAAGCCTGCGCCAGATGGCAAAGCTTTCTTCTTCGGTAGTATCGGCAGCAACCTGTTCACTCAAAATGTAATAGGTTTCTGCACAGTTTTGGCAGGTAATGATATTTTCCTTTATATTGCGAGCGCTTTCGGCCAAGTGGAGTGTATTTTGCAGCAGATTCTTCCTGCGCTTTAATAAAATGAGTTCTTGTTCCAGCTGTTTATTTTTTTCTTTTAAAACGGCGATAAAATTGTGTGTGTTGCGTTTTTGTATATAGTGCCGAATTTCTTCCAGTGACATGCCTAATTCTTTAAAAATTGTGATTAAATCGAAAAGATACATCTGGTTTATAGTATAAAGCCGGTATCCGTTGGCTGCTAGTTGTGCAGGATGCAGCAGGCCAATGCGGTCATAGTGGAATAATGTATCCTTCGTGGTATGGCAAAGCCGGGCGAACTCGCCTGTTTTAAAAAGCTTTTGTGTCATAACATTCTCCTTGACTATGGTGTAACCCTATACTTTATACTGATTGTACTGCTGGAAAAAATAAAAGGCAAGGAGTAATCGTAAATGAGATATATCTACTATTTAACAGGCGCTATTCTGGTAGAGATAGTGAGTACAGCCATTGCCAAGGCACTGATTTTGCAGGGAAATGTCTTGGCTTATTTTGTATCGCCTATTTTTTTACTGATGTCTTATTATTTTTTAGGTAAAGCTGTACAAGGGATTGCCTTGAGTGTGGCGTATGCAGTTTGGGGCGGGCTGGGTTTATTAGGCGCAGTTGTTGTTGGGTATGTAGCTTTTGGTGAACCGTTAACGCTGCACAAAGTATTTGCGTTTGGCCTGCTGTTTATGGGGTTGCTGTTGCTGCATAAAGGGACAAGCTTGCCTGGAGGTGATGCGCATGCATAACGTGTATTTAGCTTTAAGTGCTGTTTTGCTTGCTGTGGTCAGTGATTTGCTTTGCAATATTTGTATAAAAAAATCCGACGGTTTTACTGTCAGGCGTTGGGGACTATTAGCGGTAGGATGGTTGATTATAACCAATACAGCGATAACATTTTCCTATACCGCCATGGATTTGAGCATTGCCTATGCACTTTTTGGGGTACTTAGTCTTTTGTGTACGACTGCCATTGACAAGCTGCTATTTGGTTTAAAGATAAATGGGGCAGGTGTATTGGGATTGTTGCTGCTTATTAGCGGCATAGTGATGCTGCGTGTGGCGTAATTTGTATATGATGCAACGTATATACAGAATGCATTTCTGCTGAAAAAAGAGATATGGTATATCAGCATGAAACCTATACAATAAATCCCCAGCAGAACTGGGGATAGGTAAAACCGATACAATGTATTGTTACAAGAAAAAGCAGTATAGAAATAAGAAAATTTATTTAAACGGTACGTATCCCAGCGTGACAAGCAAGTAAAACGCCGGGTACAGAATGAAAATATACAGCAGTGTTGTTGTAATGAACGGCGCCATAGCGAGGTTGACGTTGAGATTGTAGAGCCGTTCGGTAATGAGTGCGTTTATTGCGCAGGGGCTGGCCATGATGATAATCAGCGTACCCAATAGAACGGGGTCTGATGTAAATCCTAATGCTAGTATATATGAAACGGCCGGTGTGAGAAGCATTTTTATCGGTATCAAGTCGAGCGTAACGCGGCAGTACTGCTTGAGATGGGAAAAGTCAATGAGATAACCAATCGGCAATAAGGCAGACCACGCACTGATGTGGATGAGGTATTGAAACAGCTGTCCCAAGACTGCCGGGCGGGGGACATGAGCGGCGTACAGCCCGATGCCGACAACGATGGCGACAACGGAAAGTTGATTCCAGTTGAGGAAAATGCCTTTCCAATTAGATTTCATAAAGGTCAGTATATGGCTGTTCTGTCCGCTGTGCTGATAGTAGTATCCCATGGGAAAAAGGATGAAAAACATAACCAAGTTTTGGAAAATGCCAATAATCTGTGAATAGGCAAAGGCGATTTCCCCATACAGCAAATAGCCGCAAAGACCGCCGAGTGCCGTTGTGTTGGACGGAATTGCGGCAATGAGATAGCTGCCGCGGTCCAGCTTGAGGGTAAATCGTTTTTGCAGATGCAGAACCAAAATAATCCCCAGCGGGAAAAAGGCATTAAAAAAAGCAAAAAAAGGCAGAGACAATAATTCTGCCCGCAGGGGCATGACCCAAAAACTGAGTAATGTCAAAATGGTGACAATCACGATAATATTGAAGCGAATCAGGCGATTGCACTGCTGAGAAGACACGAGCTGCCGCTGCTTGAGAATATATCCGACAGCCAACGGCAGGATAATGTCGATAAAAATATAGAGAATCCGCATACTGGCTCCATCCATGGATAAAGCCTCCTTTACGTAAGGTGTATTATTTTCGTGCGGCCCGGAATGCATCGGCCAGCGAGAAAGTCAGCGGTTCTGCCGGCTTGGTCGCATCGATGATAGGCTGCATAATGTCACGAAATTCTTCGCGTTTTTGAGATAATACATACAGTTTGGATGTATTGCGGGCATCCCAGAGCGCGTCATGCATTTGGCCGTCAAAGGTTTCTCCCAAGGTGCTGACGGCTTTGTCGAGGGAAATAACCTTGTCCAGTCCCAGCAAATTACAGTAAATCTGCTGAAAATTCTGCCAATGATCCAGCATCCAGCGGATAGACGGGGCATTCATGTCCAGCTTTTTCAACCGCATTTCACAGGTCAGCTGCCGCCAGTCATTTTCGCTCCAGGCATACATTTCGTAATCGTTTTCATTGGATTCGTTGCACCATGACAAAAAATGAAAGAAGGCATCGTGAAAATGGGGAGAACCTGCTAACGTTTCCATGGTAATGCCTGTCAGTTCCTGGCAGGTAGGGTTCATTTCGGTTGCATATTCCGGCAGTACATATTCTTTATAGGAAGAAATTTCTTCACCGTTTTCATCTATTTTTACGGCACCGATTTCAATGATTTCTCCCTTACAGACACGGCGCGCTTCTTTGTGGGCCTGTGTAATAGGATTCATTTCAAAGTCAACGAATACTGCTTTCATGAATCAAGCTCCTTTCCAAAACTATAAGTTGCTGCAATATTCATAATTTTCATTATACCACAAGAAAGCGTCTAAAACCTATAGGTAGTAGACGCTTGATGGATGTCAAATAAAAATATATTGTACTAAAACCATGTAAAAAATAGTACCCAGTCCCAAGCTGAGAAATATGTTTTTTCGCCATATATGCAGCAGGGCTATAAACAGAATGGCAATGCCTTCCGGCAGACCGTGCACCGGCGTAAATACGGCATCTTTCAGGCAGTAGACGATGAGCAGTCCGATAACGGCAGCGGGCAGTACACGGCCTAGATAGGATATAAATTTTGGCGGCTTGATTTTGGAAAAAATGATAAACGGCAAAAAACGCGTCAGCATGGTTCCTGCTACGACGGCGCCAATTGTCAAAATAGTTTCTACAGTGGACATGACGCATCCTCCTTGGGTGTTTGTCTGCGGTATGTAAACCAGAAGCACAGCAAAATCAGTCCCATGGCAGGAATAAGAAATTGTTCACTGCCAAAGAAGAACAGACAGAGGAAGGTGCAGCCCAAGCCAATCAAGGCGGGACGATGTGTTTCTTTTCGCTGCCATTGACCGATAAACATGACGACAAAGAGGGCCGTCATGACAAATTCAATACCTTTGGTGTTGAAATGAATGACAGAACCCAACAAGCCGCCCAGTGTGGCTCCGGCTACCCAATAGGTTTCATTGAGCAGTGTGACAAAGACCATAAACCAGCCTTTATCGATACCTTCCGGCGGCGTAATGGTACAGTTGATAGAAAAAGATTCATCACACATGCCGAAAATCAGATAGGGCGTTTTCCAACCGCGGCCGGAATAGGTATGGAGCATGGAAATACCATAAAATAAGTGACGGGCATTGACCATCAGCGTAAGAATAAATGCGTGAAGCGGCGCAAAGGGCGCCAGCAGCAGGGGAACCGTGACAAATTCCATGGACCCGGCAAAAATAAAAAGACTCATGCAAAGCGGATAGATAAACGAAAAGCCTTTGCTTGCCATATAAAATCCATAGGATATTCCAAGAAATAAAAAGCCGACACAAATAGGAAGGGTATAGGGAAGCGCCGCTTTGAATGCTTGTAATTTCAATCTATCATCTCCTTGACAACGATACATACCATAGCAGGCTCATTACGATAGTTATTTAGTTATTGTACGATGGTTCTATGGGGGTGTCAATACGGGATGCCGTTGGCATCAAGCCGGAGGAAATGCTTGGCAGTGTACCTCTCATGCCTATGCACGGGAGATGAGAGGTTTACTGGTGTGCGGCAAACATGACATTTGCATGGGAGTATCTATTGACAAATGAACTGTTTTTTAGGTATACTTATAGATAATTTCACATGTATAATTCGATGAACGAAACGAGTACATTCGTAAGGGCAGTTGCAGCGAGCCAATGATAGTGAGAGTTTGGCACCAGCCGATGGATGGAATGGATTCGGGAGAGGCGGCCTGAACGGCAGCAAGTAGGGCGCGACGGTGTATTTCCACCGCTATCAAAGAAACGTGTATCGCTTCGGCCGTACATGTAGAGCAGGACTACTACAGTCAATTTGGGTGGCACCGCGGAACTATACTATTATATGAGATATAGCCTTTCGTCCCTTGGAATATCAAGGGATGAAGGGCTTTTTTTATTTGTCTAATCAGACTGAATGGAGGCACATATGCTGGAACTGCAAGATGTAACTTTTTACTATACCCGTAATGTTCCCGTGTTGGAACATATCAACGCGACGATACAAAATGGCGAGTTTATTGGCTTAGGCGGCCGCAATGGCTGCGGCAAAACGACGGTGACACGGCTGCTCATGGGCTTGGAAAAGCCGGTCAGCGGCAAAATTTTTCATGACGGCGTCGATATTACGACGCAGGATGCGGCGCAGCGGAGCCGGTTTATGGGCTATGTATTTCAACGGCCGGAACGGCAGATGTTTCGCCCTACGGTGCGGGAAGAAGTGGCCTACGGCCCGCAGCAGCTGGGTATGAGTGCCCATGAAATAGAAGAAGCGGTAGCACATGCACTGGAAGCGACGGCACTGACGGAGCTGGCAGAGGCCTATCCACCCAATCTCAATCGTGGTGAAAAACAGCGTGTAGCGATTGCCTCTGCGATTGCTATGCATACGAGCTGCATTATTTTGGATGAACCGACAAGCGGCCAGGACAGCGCTGATAAAGAACATCTCATGGAGCTGCTGACAAAACTCAACCAGCAAGGCATGACGATTCTTATTATTACGCATGATATGGATATTTTGGCCCGGTACTGTCACCGTGTTCTCGTCATTGGCAATCATACCAAAGCGTTTGACGGCACGCCGCAGGAATTGTTTACGAAACGAGACGATTTGTACGAATTAGGACTGAGTCGGCCGGAAGCGGTGACGCTGTCCATGGCTGTGCCGGATATAGGCTATTGTAAATCCATGCAGGAATTTACGGCAGCAATGCTGAAACGATTAGGAGGGACACACTGATGATGAAACAATTTGTACCGGTTACGAAATTAATAGGAACTTTTGCTTTTTCGTTCTGGGCTTTGGTTCTGCATACGACGGTTCCTTTAATTGTTCTCGTCGTGATTGAATTGATTCTTTTGGCATTATGCGGCAGTTTGGGACGCAACATCAAAGCTGTCTGCAGCCTTGTCATCTTTGCCGTATTTTTGGCTGTTGTACAGCTTTTAGGCGGCGGTTCGCTGGAATCCGCCTATGTGACCGGGCTCCGCATGCTGGCCATGACCATCGTATTTATTATTTTGCTGACGACGACGCGCCTTCAGGATTTGACGGCTTCTTTGGTCAAACAAATCAAAATCCCCTATGAATACGCCTTTATGTTTACAGCGGCTCTGCGGTTTGTTCCTGATTTTATCGCAGAAAGCAAAACCGTACAGGAAGCGCAGGCATGCCGCGGGCTTTCTACTAAGGGCAATGTGCTGAAAAAAATGATTCATTATATGAGTGTTGTACAGCCGCTGATGCTGAAATCATTGGGGCGTTCAGAAACAATGGCTCTAAGTTTGGAACTGCGGGGGTTTGGCAGTAGTTCTCATAGTTTTATGAGCAACGTACAGCCGAAGGGTAAAGATTATCTAGTGATGTTTGTAATGGCAGCGGTTAGCTGTCTGGTCGTATACATGCGTATGCAGGGATTGGTTTAGGAGGGCATCTCAAATGAAAAAAGCAGCAGATATTGCAAAACTCGAATTTCATCATCGGCAGGGCGGTCAATTCCGCTGGATTACGATTACGACGCTTATGCTGGCCATCGGGACGATTTTACACCTGGTATCGCCGAGTGTAGGCGGCGTAACGCCGAACTGGACGATAGCGACCTACTGCGTTGCAATCTGCCTGACCAAGCCGACCTATAAACAGGCGCTGGGCATTGGCCTGGTAGCTGCCTTGGTTAACGTCCTGACTTCTAAATCCGGATTTCCCTATGGCAATCTGATTAGTGAACCACTGGGGGCATTGACATGTACCTGCATCGTAAAAAATCTGGCAGGAATCCGGATTAAAGGCCATTCCTGTCTGCCTATCCTGACAGGGTTTGCAGCTACCTGCATGAGCGGCGGCGCCTTTGTCACGATTTTAAAATTTGTCATGAATCTTCCTACAGTCGTCTATATTACGGCCATGCTGCCGCTGGTCGTCGTCATCGGCTTGCTGAATGCTGTCGTTACGCCGATTATGTATTTCCCGGCACTGCGCCTCTTTGTATCACGCGGCATTCTGGATTCGTTGGAAGAACAGGAAGTAACGTCCGACCACAGCATGTATGAACTGAAGCCGACACAGGACGGGCTGATTTCTATTGAACATTTGACATATATTTATAATAAACAGAAAAAGCCTGTCTTGGAAGATGTCAGCCTGGCTCTGCATGCAGGGGATTTCCTGGTCGTGACAGGAGAAAGCGGCAGCGGCAAAAGCTCGTTGTGCATGGCAATGACTGGGGCCATTCCTCATTATTTTGGCGGCGTTATGAAAGGTATGGTATATGTAGACGGGCAGGCAACGACGCAGACGACGATTTCTGATTTGGCCAGCCGTGTCGGTGCCATGCTGGATGATTATGACAGCCAGCTTGTAGCGATGACGGTAGAAGAAGAAATTGCTTTTAGTTTGGAAAACCAAGGCGTTGCGCCGGAAAAAATTGAAGCGGCCATTACGGAAGCATTGGAAAAAGTCGCTATGACGCCGTACCGCAAACGGGCACTGAGCAACCTTTCCGGCGGTCAGCGGCAGCGTTTGGTTATTGCCGGCGTACTGGCAACCAATCCGGATATCCTCGTGTTTGATGAACCGACATCTGCATTGGACCCGGAAGGAACTCATGATTTCTATGAACTGATTCATGAACTCAATGCTAAATACGGACATACGATTGTCGTCATTGAACATTCACTGGAAGCGGCTCTGCCCTATGCCAATCGACTCGTTTTACTGGATCAGGGACGCATCCTTTGTGACAGCGATGTAGAAACGACACTTCGCTATATGTATGAACATAATGTATATAAAACTGCTATTCCAGCCGTATTTACCTGTCAGATGGATTTGGAAAAAGCTGGCTATCAGTTCAAAACGCCATGGTTGACGACTGAAGCGGCTGTAGATGCATTGCAGCACGTATAAAGGAGCTGGACAATATGAATTTACTATGCATTGGTGACAGCGTGACTTATGGCTATGATGTGGCGCCGCAGAACAGATGGACGTATATACTGGCAAGTCGTACAGGTTTTCAAGTCTGTAATGAAGGTCTCTGTGGTGATACCACAGCAGGCATGCTGCAGCGCCTGCAGACGATGAACCTGATGGCATACGATGCCGTATTTGTCATGGGCGGCGCCAACGATATATTGCAGGATGTACCTCTTAAAGACATAGAAACGAATATGCAGCACATGATGCAGCAAATAACGAAAACGGGCAAAAAACTTTTTGTCGGTATTCCTTTGTTAAATAAAAAAGAAAGTGCGTTCTTTGGCTGGCAGCGTCTGGAAGACGTAAAGCATCATAATGACGTACTGCAGGCATACAGACAATGGCTTTTAACGCAGTGCCAAACGTATGGGGCAGTCTCCATTGATTTTCATAAACGCATCCTGGATGCAGAAGCAGCAGGCCAAACATCGTACTATGCAGACGGTGTACATCCTAATGAAGCCGGGTACGCTATAATGGCAGAAGAAGCGATTCGGTGCATACAATAAAATAGTCAAAGAAAAAGCAAGGAAACAGATGGTTACACTGTTGTCCTTGCTTTTTTTATGTATTGGGAGTTTGCTGTGCCCGCATGGAAATTTTGCTAGCAATAAATTCACGCAGACCGCCGACATGGCACATCATGGAATTTTCTGCACTGACAGGGTCATGATGTGCAATCGCTTCTACTGTTTTGCGATGATAAATATATGTGTTATTATCACGCAATGCATCTGAAGTAGCGATAATTGTCTTTTTTACAGATGTAATCAGAATATAAGACAAATTCATTAAAATACGATTGCCGCTGGCTTCACAAATCATGCAGTGAAGTTTGATATCTTCGTCTTCATATTCTGCATTGCTGCGAATCAGCCGTTCAACCAAACTGCATTGATCTTGCAGGGCTTTGCATTGTTTGCTTGTCGCATGCAGTGCTGCCAGCATAGCGGCACGAGGTTCAATCATCGTACGCACATCCAGCAAATCAATCGCTAATTTGTCTGCATCATAAATGAATGTCAAACCGAGGGGGTCATCCGGGACGCCGCGCTTAGGAGAAATATAGGCACCGGAACCCTGCCGGATTTCTAAAATATTACGGGCACTTAATGTCTTAATTGCTTCGCGGATTGTCGAACGGCTTACGCCAAGGCTGGCCATAAGCTCGGCTTCTGTTGGCATTTTATCGCCAGGGAGCAGTTGTTTAGATGTAATAAAATCGATAATTTTGTCAGCAGCTTCCGTTGCCATGGAAGGTGCTGCTTTTATTTTTGCCATGCATAACGCCTCCTGTAGTGAACAGCACACATCTATGAAATTTATTATATCATGATTTGTTACTGCAAAGAGATACGAATATCGTATTGTCATACGAATTAATTATAATAGAAGACAACCCTATTTAAATTCATCATACAACAACGTGAATTATAAATTACATATTGCTAAAAAATATACTATAAGCTATAATTACATTGAAATTCATCATACAAATATTGAAAAGAGAAAATAAAAAACATATGATGAATATGAAATACATAAAATAGGTCTGATGAAATAGGTGTTTCTTCTAAATAGGTGTTAAAGCATAGGAGAAAGAATATGGATAGCGTATATATTACAGAGTATGATTATCCGTCTGTAGAAATTGAAAAGGCGGAACTTGCAAAAGCCGGCATTCATCTTGTGCCGACCCAGAGTCATACAGCGCAGGAAATTATTCGTAATTGTCATGATGCTGTAGGGATGATTGTTCAATATGCTGAAATTTCAGCAGAAACGATGGCAGCGCTTCCTAATTTAAAGGTTATTTCTCGATATGGAGTCGGTGTGGATACAATCGACCTCGCGGCTGCGACGAAGCGGGGAATTTGTGTCGTAAATGTACCGGATTATTGTATCGACGAAGTTTCTAACCAGACATTTGCTCTGTTATTTGATTGTTGGCGGCAGGTTACCTTTTTAAATAATGCCGTGCATCGAGGAATATGGGATTATGCGATGGCGAAACCGATTCCCCGGCTGCGGGGGCGGAAGCTGGGCTTGGTGGGATTTGGCAAAATTGCCCGCGAAGTCGCTATTAAGGCGAGTGCGTTTGGCTTGGATATTGTTTCTTATGATCCCTTTGTCAAACCAGAAGCTATGCGGGCTCTTGGCGTTTCTTATCAACCGCTGCAGCAGCTGCTGCGTGAATCAGATATAGTATCTGTTCATGCACCTATGTCCCAAGAAAATTACCATCTTATTGGCGCAGATGAGCTGGTATTGATGAAACCGACGTCTATTTTGATTAACACCTCCCGCGGTGCGTTGGTAGATGAACAGGCGTTGTGCTACGCGTTGAAAAATCATCAGATTGCAGGAGCCGGACTGGATGTATTGGAAACCGAACCGATTCAAGCAGATAATCCATTACTCGGTATGGACAATGTGATTTTGACCCCTCATATTTCCTGGTATTCCGAAGAAGCCGACAGAGAACTGAAGACCAAAGTAGCTATGGGTGTTATCGAAGTGCTTCACGGACGTATTCCTACTTATTTAGTTAATAAAGACGTATTGGCACATGTGTCGCTGCGTTGATATTATACACAGTTATTATTCATTTTTTATTATTTTTTCATGTATTTATTTATATTTTAGGAGGTATTATTATGGATATTCGTTATTCTACCAATCCGGAAGATTTCAAGAAATATACGACAGAAGATATTCGTAAAGAGTTCTTGATTGAAACACTGTTTCGCCCGGATGAAGTTATTGCTACGTATTCGCATGTAGACCGTATGGTTGCAGTAGGATGCATGCCCGTCAATGAAGTAGTTCCTATTGATAAAGGAATTGACTGCTGGGCAAACTTTGGTACGCACTATTTCTTGGAACGCCGTGAAATCGGTATCTTCAACGTAGGTACGGGCAGCGGTAAAATCGTTGCTGACGGTACGACTTACGAAATGGGCCCGAAAGACTGCTTGTATATTACCATGGGTACTAAGGAAGTTACCTTTGCATCTGATGATGTCAAAAATCCGGCTAAATACTATATGGTTTCTGCACCGGCTCACAAAGCCTGCCAGACAAAATTCATTTCCATTAAAGATGCCAACAAACGTCCCTGCGGCGAAGTCGCATTGTGCAATAAACGAGTTATCAATCAATTTATCCACCCGGATGTTGTTGAAACATGCCAGCTTTGTATGGGATTGACGGCACTTGATGAAGGCAGTGTATGGAACAGCATGCCGCCTCATACGCATGAACGCCGTATGGAAATTTACTATTATTTTGAAATTCCTGAAGATCAGGCTGTATTCCATATTATGGGCCAGGAACAAGAAACACGCCATATTGTTATGCATAATGAACAGGCTGTTATCAGCCCGTCGTGGAGCATGCACTGCGGCTGCGGCACACATAATTACACCTTTATCTGGGCTATGGGCGGCGAAAATAAAGAATTCGACGACATGGATCATATCGAAATCAAAAATATGAAATAAATATTAACACTCGGAGGATTTTTCACATGCATATTTTACAGGCAGTAAAAAAAGTACCGGGCGGTCTTATGTTGGTACCGCTCCTTCTCGGCGCACTATGCCATACGTTTACACCGGAAGCTGGTAAATATTTTGGTTCTTTTACGAATGGCTTGATTAGCGGTACCGTACCTATTTTGTCCGTATGGTTCTTCTGCATGGGCGCCAGCATCAACTACAAAAATGCCGGCTTAGTTATTCGTAAATCAGGTACTATCGTAGTTACCAAGATTTTAGTCGCATGGATTGTTGGCTTTGTCTGCGTACAGTTCATGCCAAGACAGGGTATGATTGAAACAGGCTTCTTTGCAGGCCTTTCTACATTGGCTATTGTTACCTCTATGGATATGACAAACGGTGGCTTGTATGCTTCTTTGATGCAGCAGTACGGCTCAAAAGAAGAAGCTGGGGCATTCGTTTTGACATCTATTGAATCCGGCCCGTTGGTTACGATGATGATTTTAGGTTCAACCGGTGCAGCCCATTTTGAACCGCATCTTTTCATTGGTGCTGTTTTACCGTTTGTTATCGGTTTTGCTCTTGGTAACTTGGATCCGGAACTCCGTGATTTCTTCACTCCGGCTGGTACGATTATGATTCCGTTCTTTGCATTTGCCCTTGGCAATACCATTAATTTGGCTGTTATTGGTCAGACCGGTCTGTTGGGTATTGTTCTTGGCCTTGGCGTTATTGTCGTTACAGGTATTCCTCTTATCCTTGCCGATAAGTTTGTTGGCGGCGGTCATGGCGGTGCCGGTCTGGCTGCATCCAGTACAGCTGGTGCAGCAGTTACCAATCCGATGATTGTTGGCCAGATGCTTCCGGAATTTCAGCCTATTGTTCCGGCAGCTACAGCATTGGTAGCTACTTGCGTTGTTGTTACATCTATTGTTGTTCCTATTATCACGGCTTTCTGGTGCAAACGATTCGGCGCTATGTCCGGCGACGACAATGTAGCGGCCTAAGAAAGCATAGGGATTCATTGCAGGAGGTATTGTAATGGGGTATTTAGATCAATTTTCGTTAGCCGGAAAAGTCGCTCTTGTTACCGGCGGTTCCTATGGTATTGGTTTTGCCATTGCCAGTGCGCTTGCCAAAGCAGGTGCCAAGATTGCATTCAACTGCCGCAGCGAAGAACATTTAGCACAGGCGATGAAAGATTACGAAGCAGCCGGTATTGAAGCGCACGGTTATATTTGCGATGTTACAGAAGAAGATAAAGTACAGGCATTAGTCGCTGAAATCGAAAAGACGCTGGGTACGATTGACATTCTCGTCAACAATGCAGGCATTATCAAACGGATTCCGATGTGCGACATGAAGGTAGAAGAATTCCGCCAAGTTGTCGATATTGACTTGGTAGCACCGTTCATTGTTTCCAAAGCGGTTATTCCTGGTATGATCAAAAAAGGACATGGCAAAATTATCAATATTTGCTCCATGATGAGTGAGTTGGGCCGTGAAACGGTATCGGCGTATGCCGCAGCGAAAGGCGGACTCAAGATGCTTACTCGTAATATTTGTTCGGAATTTGGTGGTGCCAATATTCAATGCAACGGCATTGGGCCTGGGTACATTGCAACGCCGCAGACAGCTCCGCTCAGAGAAACGCAGCCTGATGGTTCCCGTCATCCATTTGATAAATTTATCGTTTCCAAAACCCCGGCAGGCCGTTGGGGAAAAACGAAGGATTTGGAAGGACCCGCTGTATTTTTGGCATCAGATGCATCTGATTTTGTCAATGGACAGATCTTGTATGTAGATGGCGGTATTTTAGCTTATATTGGCAAACAACCGTAATGGTATTTTAGTACATGAAAATAGGCACGCAGGAAACTGACGTGCCTGTTTTTCCATAATAATGAAAGGTGGATATTCGTATGAAATCTGGTTTGATTTTAGCAGGAGAACCGATGGGTCTTCTGATTGCACAAAGTGAAGGTTCTTTGGATAGTGTAAGCGGCTATGATTTGGCTGTGGCAGGTGCTGAATTTAATGTAGCTGTCGGTGTAGCTCGTTTGGGTCATCGTGTAACGTATATGACAAAATTAGGTAAAGATCCATTTGGTCAGCGCATTATTCATGTATTGGATGACAATAAAATCGGTAATGAATTTGTTGCTTGGAGTGATGAAAAGAAAACGGGCTTTATGCTTAAAAGCCGCGTCAGTGTCGGTGATCCGGCTATTTTCTATTTCCGTGCCGGGTCTGCTGCATCTACCTTATCTGTTGATGACGTAGAAAAGATTCATTTTGAAGATTATTCACACATTCATTTGACGGGGATTTTGCCGGCATTAACAGAAACGACGCGCGCAGCTGTCAACCTTATGTTTGATAAAGCCCGTCAGGCCGGACTTTTGATTAGTTTCGATCCGAATCTTCGTCCTCAGCTTTGGCCGAGTCAGGAAGTCATGGTACAGTCTATTAATGAAATGGCTGCCAAAGCGGATATTGTACTGCCAGGTACTGCCGAAGGAAAAATCTTGATGGGCAGCGAAGATCCGAAAGCTATTAATGATTTTTACTTAAAAAATGGTGCTAAAGTCGTTATTACAAAATGCGGCAGTGATGGTGCCTTTGTATCTACCAAAGACGAATCGTACATGGTCCCTGGTTTTAAAGTAGATAAAGTCGTGGATACTGTAGGTGCCGGCGACGGATTTGCTGCTGGTGTTATTACGGGCCTTATGGAAGGACTTCCTCTAAAAGAAGCTGTTCGCCGCGGTAATGCCATTGGTGCTATTCAAGTTACCAGCCGTGGAGACAATGAAGGGCTGCCGTATCCGGAACAGTTAAAAGCATTTATGGAAAAATAAGGAGATACGTTTTATGATTAGTGAAAATATGAAGACAATATTTGAAATTGGGTTAGTTCCCTTGGTGGTATTGGATGATGCAACTGATGCTGTTCCTTTTGGACAGGCCCTTGTCGATGGCGGTATTCCAGTTGCAGAAGTTACATTCCGTACAGATGCCTGCTTGGATATTATTAAAGCGATGTCTCAACATGTACCAGGATTAATTGTAGGTGCGGGAACGGTACATACGGTTCAGCAGGCTAAAGATGCCGTAGCTGCTGGTGCAACGTTCATTGTAACACCGGCTTTTAATCCGGCTGTCACCGAATGGTGCGTTACCAATCATGTAGATATTATTCCGGGAACTGTATCGCCGGCAGACATTGAAGCAGCCAGCGGTTTTGGTTTGGAAGTATGCAAATTCTTCCCGGCTGCTGCATATGGCGGCACTAAAACGCTGAAAGCGTTGGCAGGACCGTTTGCGCATATCAAATTCATGCCGACTGGCGGCGTCAATTTTGACAACATGAATGATTACTTGGATTTACCCAATGTAGCAGCTATTGGCGGCAGCTTTATGACTCCGTCTGCTATGGTAAAAAATAAAGATTGGGCAGGCATTACAGCTACATGCCAAAGCGTAGTCAAACATATGCTGGGATTCTCGCTGGGACATGTAGGCTTGCATGTTCCGGGACGTGCAGAAGCAGAAGCTGTAACGGACGGACTTTGCCGCTTGATGGCCCAAGACAAAATCCCTGGTGCAGATAACTTCTTTGCCGGTTCTGTTGCTGAAATATGTGACCACGAAATGCCGGGAGAAAAAGGACATATCTGCATTGATACACGGGATATGGAACGGGCTTTGGCCTATTATAAACGTCAGGGTATTGAAATCGACACCGCACACTGCTTTTATGACGACAAAGGTGTCTTAAAAGTAGCATTCTTAAAAGAAATCGTTGGTGGATTTTCTATTCATCTGCGCCGTAAATAAGTAAAATAAAAACACTGTCATTATAGTGAACACGTAATGTGACGCATAATGGCAGTATTTTTTTTGCTTGTTTGGATTGTCATCTGATTTGGCAGTCATGTGTGTCTGTTTAACAGACAGCAGCTGTTCGTAGAGTATATGCAAGTCTGTCATGGTAGTGTTACATGGCTGCCGCCTGCCGTGCAGCCGCGTTTTGTGTATTTGTTTGATAAAAAAACGTTGCTTATTATGCATGATGCTATATAATTTATGCGCAAATGATTGTTGACAGAAATGAAATACAAAGATATATTATATAATAAATATCCATATTGCTGGTTCGGAATTACAGCAGGATGAGTGCTTCTGCAGTGTGTGCAGTTTGCAGAAAGAAAAATTGAACTGCGTGGTTTTATCTGTGTTTTGGCTTTGGTGTATTTAACTTTGGCAAGTCTGCATAGAGATGCTGATTTTGTATGATGTATGCTGGCTGCCGCTTTGTGGAAATAGTATCAGCAAGTGGTGTCATGCTGGTGTGTGTCGTATAAATATTTTAGAAAAATAGTATGAGAAGCAAGTTTGGCAACGATGTCATGTAATGAGCAAGTCGTGGCTTATTACACGAAATACCCTTATTATTTTTTTATATGTATCAGGAGGTGCACAATATGGCAAGATTTACGTTACCGCGTGATATTTATTATGGTGCAGGTGCTATTAATGAGCTAAGAGGGCTGAAAGAGCACAAGAAAGCAATGATTTTTACCGGCGGTAATTCTATGCGACGCGGCGGTTTTTTGTTGAAGGTAGAAGGTGTGCTGCAGGATATCGGCATAGAAACACAGATTTTTGAAGGTATTGAGCCGGACCCGTCAATTGAAACGGTATTTCGCGGAGCCGAGGCTATGCGGGCTTTTGAGCCGGATGTCATTGTGGCGATTGGCGGCGGTTCTTCTATTGATGCGGCCAAGGTGATGTGGGTGTTTTATGAGCATCCGGAAAAAACGTTTGATGATATCAAGAAACCGTTTACTATTCCGCTGCTGCGCAAGAAAGCCATTTTTATAGCCATTCCTTCTACTAGTGGGACAGCGACAGAGGTTACTGCTTTTTCTGTCATTACGGATTATAAAACAGATATTAAATATCCGCTGGCAGATTTTGAAATCATCCCGGATATAGCTATTCTTGATACGGATCTTCCCATGACGATGCCCAAAAAGCTGACGGCTCATACCGGCATGGATGCGCTGACCCATGCTATTGAAGCCTATGTGGCTACAGCGCACAGCCAGTTTTCAGATGCCCTAGCGTTGCAGGCTATCGGTGATGTATATAATAATTTGGTTGCCAGCTATTATGGGGATAAGCAGGCGCGTGAAAAGATGCATATTGCGCAGTGCCTTGCCGGCATGGCCTTTTCGAATGCGTTGCTGGGGATTGCCCATAGTTTGGCGCATAAAACGGGAGCTGTTTTTCATATTCCGCACGGCTGCTGCAATGCAATTTTGCTGCCGCCGGTTATCGAGTTTAATGCCAAAGTATGTGGTAATCGCTATGCGGCGATTGCCCGTCATTTGGGGCTGCCGGGCAAGACGGATGAGCAGCTTACGCATGCATTGGTAGACTCTATCAAGCAGCTCAATAAAAAATTGGATATTGCCCAAACATATAAAGAAAACGGTATTAGTGAAGACGTTTTGAAAGACCATGCGGATGCCATTGCGGCGAACGCTGTGTTGGATCCCTGCACGAGCTCTAATCCGCGTCAGATTGATACAGAACAGATGAAACAGGTCCTGCTGTGTGCGTATGACGGCACGCCTGTTACGTTTTAGCTTACAGCGGCAGCTGTCTTCAAATGGAGGCAGCTGTTTTTTAGTTGGCATGTAGTGGGCCTTTGACAGCGGCAGATGCGGCAGGAAGCAGGCTGATTTTGTGCGGCAGGACAAATTGTACGGATTTTGTAACAGAACCTATGGTATAATAAAACATATTTACAACCGAGGTGAACTTCATGAGTGAATCTATATATGGAAAGTACAAGCCGGCTGTGCAGGCTGTCATGGATGGCCTTGTCACAGCGATTCAGGACTACAGCAGCCGCATCAAACAGCAGGAAGGGGAAGCGGCGTATGAACATTTGATTTACCGCATCAAAAGTGAAGACAGCATGCTGGAAAAATGTACCCGCAAAGGACTGCCGCAGACGGCGTATTCGGCACTGCATGATATTCATGATGCGATTGGACTGCGTATTGTCTGTTGTTTTTTGGATGATATTTACCGTAATATCAAAGCGATTGCTTCGCTGCCGGGCGTGCGTGTTGTCGAAGAAAAAGATTACATTCAACATGTCAAGCCCAATGGATACCGCAGCTATCATATGATTATTGAAGTAGAGGTCCCGTATGAAGACGTTACAGGGGCCAATCCGGGGCATTTTTTTGCTGAAATACAGCTGCGGACGATTGCCATGGATTCCTGGGCGAGCCTGGAACATCAGATGAAGTATAAACATCATATTCACAATCCGGAAATGATTGTCCGGGAATTAAAACGATGTGCCGATGAATTAGCGGCGTGTGATGTGTCGATGCAGACGATTCGCAATTTGATACATGCAGATAACGGATAAAAAGGAGCAGCATATGAAACTATTATTAGCAGAAGATGAAAAAGCTATGTCCATGGCACTGGTAGCGGTGTTGGAACATTCAGGATATGAAGTAGATGCTGTCTATGACGGCATGGCCGCAGTAGAAAAAGGCCGCAGCAATACGTATGACTGCATGATTTTTGATATTATGATGCCCAAATTGGATGGAATCGGCGCGTTGAAAGAATTGCGCAGCAGCGGGGATACGACGCCGGTCATTATGCTGACGGCAAAAGCCGAAGTAGATGACCGCATTACCGGGCTGGATGCCGGCGCTGATGACTACCTGACCAAGCCGTTTGCTATGGCGGAACTGCTGGCGCGCATTCGGTCTATGACACGGCGCTCGACGACGTTTACGCCGTCTAGGCTAGCAGCCGGCAATGTAGAATTGGATGTAGAAGAACAAGAATTATCTTGTAAAAATGCAATCCGTCTGGCAAATAAAGAAACGAAACTCATGAAGTTTTTCATGCTCAACATGGGGAAATCCTTATCGACAGAAGCGATTTTTGCCCATGTATGGAAGGATGAAGAGGATGTGACAGAAGATATTGTTTGGATTTATGTATCGTATTTACGAGAAAAATTGACGGCTATTCAGGCGGACATTCAAATATTAGGTGAAAAGAACGGTACTTTTTTGCTGCAGGCAAAAGGAATGGAAGCGTAGCCTATGAATATGGTCAAAAAGCTTCGCCGCAAATTCATTTTGATTGCTACGGTAGGCGTCGTCATTATTGTTGTCGGTGCGCTGGGGTTGATTAATGCGATTACGTATACGCGCATGGAATCGCAGGTCATGTCGGTATTGACCTATATTTGCCATAATGACGGCCATTTGCCTAAAAAAGTCAATTCTACCAGCAAGAGTTGGTTTGATGAACCGTCTTGGACAGACGACACGCCGGAATTTTCGTATCAAGTGCGATTTTTCAGCGTGTTGGTGGACAGCAATGGCTATGCTCAAAATATTAATATTAAAAATATTGCGTCATTTTCAGAAGATGAAGCGATTGAATATGCCCGGACGACAGTCCAAGAAGCCGTTGAAGACGGTACGATGCAGGGATTTTTCAAAAAAGAACGGGCTATGTATGCGTATATGATTATGCCCAACCAGGATGGTTCCTACTTGATTGCTATATTGGACTGCACGCGGGATATGGCAGCCGTTAATTCGTTTTTGCGCAATTCCCTTTGGTTTGGCTTGGTCTGCATTGTATTGTATGTTCTCATTTTAGCGGGCCTGTGCAATTTGGCGATTCAGCCGTTTGTACGCAATATGGAAAGCCAAAAACGCTTTATTACCAATGCCGGCCATGAATTAAAAACCCCGATTGCCATTATTTCCGCCAATACTGAAGCCTTGGAAATGATTAGCGGCAAAAGCGAATGGACAGGAAATATACTAAAGCAAGTACAGCGGCTGTCCAAGCTGATTAACGATTTGATTGTGTTGTCTAAAATGAGTGAAGGAAAGCAGGAAATGGTTTGGGAAAATGTCAATGTGTCGGAAATGGCGGACAGCATTGCCAAATCGTTTCAGACAATGGTGGTTGATCAAAAAAAACACTTGGTCTGCCGCATCGAGCCCCAAGTTTCCATTCGGTCTGATGCGAAACGCCTCTATACGCTGATTAATATTTTTGTAGACAACGCTGTCAAATATTGTGATGATGACGGTACAGTTGCGATTACGGTGGCATCGGCTAAAAAGCACAAGGGTGCTGTCATTGCTGTTGCCAATACCTATGTTGACGGCGCGCACATGGATTTTTCTCATTTCTTTGAACGTTTTTACCGCGGCGACGAATCACATAACAGCCAAACGTCCGGGTATGGCATCGGCTTGTCGATGGCTGAAGAATTAGCGCAGCTGCTGAAAGGAAAAATACACGTCGATTACAAAGAAAATACGATTATTTTTACAATACGAATTCATTAGGCAGTCGGCAGTATGCTGTCTGCAACGTTTCTGATATGGCCTTCAATCCATCTGTGCGAATGCGGATGGTTCGAAGGCTATTTTTTTAGCGTGCCATACTGTATGAGTTTTGAGCATAGAACCAAGTATCGATAGATAAAATGAGAATGAGATGAACGTTTTACTTGAAACTCCCTTGCGAAGGATGGCGTTTTCAGTTATAATATAAATAACAAATAGTCATGATATGTATGAATTTTAAGTCTAATATAGACAAATGGAAAGAAACGAATAGCTGTTTCTTTTTGGACAGCAAGTCTTTGCGTGAGATTCGTTAGGGATAAAAAGCCCGCGTCAAAAGAGGTGCATATACATGGGACGGGATTGGATAGATACAGCCAGGCTGACCGTAATTGTTGGACATTTCGGCAGCGGAAAGACGGAAGTTGCTGTGAATATGGCAATAGAGCTGGGGAAAAGAGGCTATGTTTTTTCTCTGGCTGATTTAGATGTAGTGGACCCGTATTTTCGTTCACGAGACTGTAAACAGATACTGGAACAAGCCGGCGGTCGGCTGATTGCCAGTTCGCAGGCGCATATGGACGCAGATTTGCCGTCTATGCCTCCAGATGTAAGCGTATTGTTTGATAATCCGGCCATGTACGGTGTGCTGGATATTGGCGGAGATCCGTCAGGCGCGCGGGTTTTGGCAAGGTATCGGCAGCAGCTGATAAGCTGCAAAGCCAGGGTGCTATGTATAGTGAACGGCAATAGACCGTTATCGGACACGCCGGAAAAGGCTGCAGCGTATATAAAACGGATAGAAAAAGCGGCCGGCATGTCTGTTGATGGGTTGATTAATAATACACATTGTTGTCAATTGACGGAACTGAACGATATTCGGGCAGGAGCTGCCTTGACAGAAAACGTATCGGTATGTACCGGAATTCCTGTTGTCTGCCATGCTGTACCGGAATGGTTGGCAGCGCAGGCTTCGGAGTTTATACACCCAGTGTTTCCTATGAAATTGTATATGAAAAAGCCTTGGGAGTGAGCAATGTAGCAGAAAGGAGCGTTTGTATATGGCAATGCATTTGACCTTTAGAAAAGAACGGTGTAAAGGATGCGGCTTGTGTATCACTGTTTGTCCCAAACAGATTCTGGCGTTGGAAGAAGGAACAAATATCAAAGGATATCGGCCAGCATCATGTACGGATGAATCGTTATGTATTGGCTGTGCAAGTTGTGCAAGAATTTGTCCGGATTCGATTATTGCGATTGAAAAAGATGACTGAGAAAAGGAGTGAACTTTTCTATGAAACGAGAAATTTGGAAGGGCAGCGAAGCCATTGCTGAAGCCGCTATTCGTGCCGGCTGTCGTGGATTTTTTGGATATCCTATTACTCCGCAAAACGAAATTCCTGAATACATGTCCTTGAAAATGCCGCAGGCAGGGGGCGTATTTGTTCAGGCTGAATCAGAAGTTGCAGCAATTAATATGGTGTATGGCGCAGCAGCTACGGGCGTACGTGCCATGACCTCCTCATCTTCACCGGGTGTCAGCCTCAAGCAGGAAGGCATCAGCTATATGGCCGGAGCTAAACTGCCGGCTGTTATTGTCAACGTCATGCGCGGCGGGCCGGGACTAGGTTCTATCCAGCCATCTCAGGCTGATTATTTCCAAGCTACGCGCGGCGGCGGCAATGGGGATTACCGCACACCGGTTCTGGCACCAGCTAATTTGCAGGAAGCTGTTGACCTCGTACAGGAAGCCTTTGATATTGCTGACCAGTATCGGACACCGGTCGTTGTATTGGCAGACGGCTTAATTGGACAGATGATGGAACCTATTGTTTGGCATGATGTCAAAAAACGGCAGCTGCCGCCTAAAACATGGGCAGCCAGCGGCCGCAAGGGACGGGAACACAATAATTTCATTAATTCGCTCCTTATCGATGCACAGGACTGTGAAGACCATAATATCGAACTTTTAAACACGTATCATGAAATCGAAAAGAATGAAGTACGCTTTGAAGAAGTCATGACGGAAGATGCCGAAGTGCTGATTACTGCATATGGAACGCCGGCGCGTATCGCCATTACTGTTGCAGAAAACCTGCGTGCAAGAGGTATCAAAGCCGGTGTATTCCGTCCGATTACCTTGTGGCCGTTCCCCAGCAAACGATTGCGGGAAATTGCCGAACAGGATTCGGTCAAAGTGATTTTAGATGTAGAAATGAGCACAGGTCAGATGCTGGATGATGTCAATCTGGCTGTGGCAGAAAGGAAACCGGTTCGCTTCTATGGCAGATACGGCGGCGTTATTCCGACGGTATCGGAAATCGAAGCAGCGGCAGAAAAAGCACTAGGGGAGGTAAAGTAATATGAAGACTATATATACCAAGTCAAAAGGCTTACAAGATACAGAATTACATTATTGCCCCGGATGCAGCCATGGTATTGTACACAAACTAGTGGCAGAAACGATTGAAGAAATGGGTGCTATCGATACGACTATCGGTGTCTGCCCTGTTGGCTGTTCTGTTTTTGCCGGCAACTATTTTGCTTGTGATATGATTGAAGCTTCTCATGGACGTGCACCGGCAGTAGCAACAGCAGTTAAACGGACTCATCCGGATGTACCTGTTTTTACTTATCAAGGCGACGGCGATTTGGCTTCCATTGGTGCTGCTGAAATCGTTCATGCAGCCATGCGCGGTGAAAAATTTACGACTATTTTTATTAATAATGCCATCTACGGCATGACTGGCGGCCAGATGGCGCCGACAACGTTAATCGGCCAGACAGCGACAACGGCTCCGCTGGGCAGAACAGTTCAGCAGGCCGGCATGCCGATGCGGGTTGCGGAAATGCTTTCGACCTTGGACGGCTTAGTATATGCAGAACGTGTCTGTGTCGTTGATATTCCGCATTTGATGAAAGCCAAAAAAGCGATTAAAAAAGCTTTTGAACGGCAGATGAAAGGCGATGGCTTTACGTTTATCGAAGTATTGTCCGCATGTCCTACCAACTGGGGCATGGATATTCATGAAGCCAATAAATGGCTTATGGACAACATGGCAGCTTATTATCCCCTCGGCGTAATTAAAGATACGGAGGTGAAATAAAATGAAACATGAAGTAATCCTCTCCGGTTTTGGCGGCCAAGGCGTTATGTCTATTGGCAAAAACTTGGTTGAAGCAGGTGTAGCAGAAGATTTGCAGGTTTCATGGGTACCGTCCTACGGTCCTGAAATGCGCGGCGGTACAGCAAACTGTACCGTTATCCTTAGTGATGACCGCATTGGTTCACCTCTCGTAGAACATCCTTCGGAGATTGTAGTAATGAATCGGGCAGCACTTGCTAAATTTGGTCCGAAAGTTCAGCCGGGCGGCACGATTTTCATCAACAGCAGCATTGTACCGGATAAGGTGGACCGTGACGATGTTACCGTATATTACGTTCCCTGTGATGATATTGCCAGAGAATTAGGCAATCCTAAAGTCGGCAATATGGTTATGCTCGGCGCCTACGTAGGTGCGACGAAGGTATTAAAAGTAGAAACGATTGAAAACATGATTCATGAAATGTTTTCAGGAAAAAAGGCAAAACTCATTCCTTTAAATATGGATGCCCTGCATCGCGGTCTTGATTGTGTAAAATAAATAGCAGGACTATTGCAGTAAAACAGAAGACAGGCTCTTATATACCCCTTGTGGTATAGCAGAGCCTGTCTTTTTTTGTCTGCAGCACAGAGGATGTATGAGGTGACAGAACACAAAAAC
>CAVKOP010000014.1:0-22484 GCA_963657835.1 Lachnospiraceae bacterium
GAACATGGCGAAGTCTGAATTAGCTGACGCAGGAAAAACTGATTATAAAGTTACGATTATGAGCCATGCTGCAGCGACTTTCCCTGTATTAAAATAAAATTATTTCAATAATTAAAAGAAAGATGGAAAAGGGTAAAACGTATAATTCCTTTATTTATACGTTTTACCCTTTTGTTATATGCAAAAATATGAAAATAAATCAGGAAAATGCAAAAATTTTTTTGTATAGATAGGAAGACAAATATCCAGATTTGTACTATAATAGTTACGTTGCAGCCAAAATGTTGCACTAGTGGAAACACAAGTTGCGAATAAGTAAGGAGAATTAGAATGAAACCATATAATAAGGTAACAGATGAAGTAATACAAGCATTAAAAGCAATCGTTGGCGATAAAAATGTAAAAACGGATGCCGATGTATTGGATGTATATAAATCCGATGAAAGTCTAGCACCTTCATTTTGGCATACACCAGAAGTAGTCGTATTGCCGGGCTGTACAGAAGAAGTAGCAGCTATCATGAAATTGGCCAACCAGTATCATGTACCAGTCACACCGCGTAGTGCCGGCACGAGTGTCAGCTGCGGTGCAGTTCCTGCGTATGAAGGCATTGTTGTCTTGATGGAACGAATGAATAAAATTTTGGAATTGAATGAAGACGGTATGTATATGACTGTCGAAGCCGGCGTTCGTACCATTGATATTCAAAATTTGGCAAACTCTAAAGGTCTGATGTATGCTGGCGATCCGTGCAGTTCTGACAGCTGTCTGATTGGCGGCAACCTGGCAACCAATGCCGGCGGCAATAAAGCTGTTCGCTATGGTACGACCCGTCATCAAGTATATTCGATTGAAGCAGTACTGCCGAATGGCAAAATTGCACATTTAGGAGCTACGCTGAAAAAATGTTCCACAGGCTTTTGTTTGGACCAGTTGATTATTGGTTCGGAAGGCACATTAGGGATTATTACCAAAGCCACACTGAAATTAGTACCGCTTTGCCCGTATCGCCTGGATGTATTAGCTGTCTTTACTGATTTGGCAAAAGCGACGGCTTTAGTGCCTAAATTAGTCAAAGCAGGTCTCAATCCAACTTCTGTTGAATTTATGGATAATAATTTTGTCCGCAGTGCCAGCGACTATAGTGAACTGCGCTTGCCGCATTATGAAGACGGCTGTTATGATATTATTTCCATTGAAACATTCAATGAAAGTGAATTAGATGATAAAATGGAAAAACTGGCAGCTATTTGTGAAGAATGCGGAGCCACAGACGTTGTAGAAGCCGATGACCGCGTTTGGAAAGTCCGCCGCAACTGTCTGGAAAGTACCCGCGTCTTTTCCAAAGTGGCGACCTCAGAAGATTTAGTAGTGCCTGTAACGAAGATTGCCGATTGCATCCAAACGTTGGTTGCAGAAAGCAAGAAATACGATTTCCGTGTATTTTGTCTGGCTCATGCCGGTGATGGCAATCTGCATTTCCAGATTTTGAAATGTGACATGAGTGATGAAGACTGGGTTAAGCAATTAAAAGAATTCCGTGCCACAGCCTATAAATACGTATATGGATTGGGCGGCCGTCTTTCCGGTGAACACGGTATAGGTCTCAAACGATTAGCTTATATGGAAAAATACACAGATCCTGTAGAATTGGAATTGATGAAAACGATTAAAAAAGCCGTCGATCCCAACTGGATTTTGAATCCTGGCAAGGTAATTGATTTTGAAAAATAATATATGAAATAAAAAAAGATGTCATTTGACATCTTTTTTTAACAATCGTATATGACACGCAATGGTAAAATACATACGGTATAAATAAAAAGAACGTCCTGCAATAGGACGTTCTTTTACTTTCAGTGTATGCCAAATATTATTTGGAGTACAATTCGACGATAAGTGTTTCGTTGATTTCTACTGGAATTTCATCACGTTCCGGCATACGTGTCAGTGTGCCTTCAAAGCCGTCGAAATTCTTTTCGATATACGGAACATCAAATGTTTTCAATTCCTGGAAGGATTTTTTGTACATTTCGTTGGAACGGGAAGCTTCTTTCAAAGCAATAACGGAACCAACTTTTACGTGTGCAGACGGAATGTCGCAACGTTTGCCATTAACTAAGATGTGGCCATGGTTGACCATCTGACGAGCCTGGCGAATGGAGCTTGCAAAACCGATACGGTATACCAGGTTATCCAAGCGGCATTCCAACAATTTTAACATGTTCTGACCAGTTACGCCGTCCATCTTTTTGGCTTTATCATAATAACGGACAAACTGACGTTCGAGCAAGTTGTAGTATGCGCGAAGTTTCTGTTTTTCCAATAACTGTGTGCCATATTCAGACATTTTCTTCTGACGTTGTTCTTTTTTCACACGTTTTAATGCCTTAGGATGTCCGTACACATTGAGTCCGAACCGGCGACATTCCTTAAAACGTGCTTCTCTCCTCGTTGCCATTGATACATCACCTCATATAATAATTTTTTAAATACATGCAACATCAAAATATTATCATCATTTGGCGAGATTGTCAATGTTTATTGTAGAAAGAACCGGTTGTAGTGTATAATAGGGGGTAACAAATACTTATGCAGAGGAGCTAGTTTATGAGCCATATAACCGTAAAATCGTTTGGCAGTCTGCCCGACGGACGAAAGGTACAGTTGTACACGTTGACCAACAGCAAAGGCACAGCCCTTTCTATTTGCACATACGGCGGGCATGTACAATCGTTGAAAAAGAAGGATGCACACGGACATCTTGTAGATGTTGTGTTGGGATATGATGATGCAGCTGTGTATGTTCAGGATACTAAATTTATCGGCGCCCTGATTGGCCGCTGTGGCAATCGCATTGCCCGAGGGCAGCTGCATATCAATGGCAAAGAGTATCAGCTCGAGTGCAATAACGGCCGCAATCACTTGCATGGCGGCACATGGACCGGGTTTCACAAAAAGCTTTGGCAGGCAGAAGAAACAGCCGAAGGATTGAAACTTACCTATACCAGTCCTGATGGAGAAGGAATGTATCCGGGAACGCTGCAGGTTGCGGTTTGGTACGACCTTAGTGAAGAAGATGCAGTTTCCATTCGTTATGAAGCTATATCTGATGCGGATACGGTTTGCAATTTGACCAATCATACGTATTTTAATCTCAACGGCTATGACAGCGGCGATGTGCTGCAGCAGCGCATACAGCTGTTTGCAGATGCGTTTACGGAAAGCGACGAAGAATCGCTGCCCAATGGCAATATCCTTGATGTTGCCGGCACGCCGCTGGACCTGCGTACCTTACAGCCGATAGGAGCGCATATTGACGATGCGTATGCCCAGCTGCAATGGGCCGGCGGCTATGACCACAATTGGATTATTCGGAAAGACGAAACGCAGGCCATCGTATCGCACGGCATGACGCTGTATCCGATGGCGTATGCTGTTGGCAATTTGACAGGGATTACGTTAAAGGCCTATACGACGCAGCCAGGCGTACAGTTTTATTCAGGAAACCATTTGGATGGGAAAGAAACAGGCAAGGGCAAGACAAGGTTTGCCAAACGAACGGGATTTTGTTTGGAAGCCCAGTACTATCCCAATGCGTTAGCCCATCCCAATTTCCCGCAGCCTATAGTAAAAAAGGGTGACGTGTGGAAAGCGGAAACGATATATATGTTGGGTACAGAAGACTAAAAAACAGGGACTATGGAAAATGATATGAATCAGATTCTCTAGTCCCTGTTTTATGTATCGCTATGGATAATAAGCAGTGGCTGTATGGTTGGATTTAGTTGGACTGTGCAGTTATTTCGATAGCCGTGTCGGTGATGGCCAGTGTATTCGGATTATTCCCCTGAATTATTTTGAAAATTTCTGCCGGCACATACGCTGTAGTATTGACTAATAGTGGCGGAGCTCCAAACGAGGTGGGGGCTGTCATACCGGTTGCACCGGGAATTGTCGTCACGGCGTTAGAAAAATCTTCACCTAGATATTGCGTTGTTTTCATATAAGGGCCGGCAATCGTTACAGCATGTTCATTGGCATTCCAGGTTGTTGTAAATCCTAATGCATCACTTACAGCACGGGCTGGTACAAGCAGACACCCGTTAAGTTGTAAAGGCTGCAGATCTAGTTTTTTACCATTGACAATAATGGCTTTAGATACTACATAGGGAGAAATGTCCGTTACTACATAATTAGGCATGTCGTGGCGGATAATTTGCTGCATGGGCAGGGGCTGCTGTGTTGCTGATGCAGCAAAAGACATTGTAGCTAAGGCAGCAGTGGATATGCTAAAAGCTGCGATTGTAAGAATATGTGAGAACTTTTTCATGGTATACGGCCTCCTTGAAAGGTATTTACAGTACAAGTATAACAGGATAAAATACCTAAAACTATAAAAAAAAGACAATTGTTACTAAACTGTGACAATTGTCTTTTTTATCGAATTAGTTGACAGATTCTGAAAAGTCGAGCCCTTCATTGGTTGCGTAATACGTGCCTTCTTTTTCTCCTGGTTCGATATATTTTTTGTCCAGTAAAGTTTGCAGCAGCGTTTGATTTACTGGGTTGGGAGCAAACATTTCTTTCGGTGTGCATTCTTCACGTTCTACTGCAGCGATGATGCTAGCCAGATGCTGCTCCTGCGTAGGCGCAGTATAAATATAATGAATAGAAGGAAGATACATAGGATATTCTTGTTTGGCTTTGATCAGAAATTGGCCGGTAGCAACAGCCGCGCTTAAGGTATTTTTTTCATCCAGCTCAATACCCATTTCCTGACAAACCGGCGCAAGCTGATTGGAAGAAAAATGATAGAGTTTTTTGGCCGTTTCCAATGTATCGATGAAATGGACCGGCGGCATGTCAATGCCGTAAATTTTTAATGCATGCGCTACACAACCCAATAGGTAAGATGCATGATGCGCTACCAGTGTATGTGTTGTAAAATACTCTTTCATGCCGGCATTCCAATATTCTCCAAACTCATCGGCTTTGCTGAGAATATCCCATGTCAATTCGGGATGGTCTTTTAGGTTCAGTTTGTTTTCAGGAGGGCGGACATAGAAATAATGCGTATCTTTCAGTGCTCCTTTTTCGTATTCAGCAAATCCGATTAAACAAATAGAATAGGGTTGTTGGTTGGCAAGTGTCAGAGACAGAGCTGTAAATGTCTGAGGATACCGCTGCAGCTGTTCGCCCTGCGGAAGCGGATACACGCAGTAGCCGTTTTGCGGTGCTATGTCATATTGATGCAGATTTTTTACTTGGACGTGTTTTTTAGATACCAAGTCCTTTTGCTGCTGGGCTTTTTTTTGCCGTTTGCGGTAGGAAGTCGTCAGCGAATAAATAACGGCCCCTAAAAATAATAACGTAACAAGTGTACCGCCAATGTGAAGTAGTGAATCCATCGTATCAAATCCTTTGTCCTATAATTATATTGCTGTAGCTGTTAGTTGGTAAACGTATGATAAAAGGTCATGCTGTAGCAGTTGAAAAAGGCATTGTCCGCAGCCTTGCCGTTTACGGAATAGCGGTCGCAGAGATTTACTTCCGGGTTTGCAATGGGTGTGGAAGGAGAAGGCACGCCGTCTTCATTGTAGACACAGGTAGCAATCGTCTGTGCTTTTACAGTTTGACCTTTGAAATTGTAGAAAAAATTATTTTCGTATCCGGTGGCTGTATTCGTCGTATAATCATATGTGATGACAGTCGCGCGAATCATGTAGTATGGCGGGTCGTAACGAACGTTTTGAATAGAATTGGTGTCAATATAGGATTCTGTCGTGTCGTCATGGCCGACTTGAATATAGCGGGGATTGTCATCAAAGAACATAGCTGAAACCAGCATAGATCCCGTGAGCGTAAGTATGGCGAGCAGAGCTGTAATTTTTCGTAGCATAGCCAAAATCTCCTTTCAAGATGCCATTTTGCTTAAAAATAAACTAATCATACATGCTGATATGTCAGATACTGTAAATACCTTTTATATTATACGGGAATGGAAAAATTTTACAACACCTGCAGCCGCCTTTATGATAAATTGAGATGTATGATTTGGAGAATTCTATAAAATGCAAGTAGGAATTTCTGATAGGAAAGTCGAATATATACCAATAGTAGAAAAGAAAGCAAGGGACATACGTGGCGTATGTATAAGGAGGTAGTATTGTGGGCAAAACGACAGAAGAACATCCCTTAAGAGCGGCCATCTTGACAATCAGCAACAGCCGGTCTTTTTCAGATGATACGAACGGCTTGATGATTCAGTCAGCATTGGCAAACAGCGGACATCAAGTAGTGGATTATGCGATTGTAAAAGACGATAAAGACGAAATTAATCGTCATATACATGAATGGGTATGCAGTGTCGATGTTATTATTACAAGCGGCGGCACGGGGCTTCCCAAGCGGGATGTGACATTGGAAACGATTATGCCGCAGTTTGAAAAAGAAATTCAGGGCTTTTCTGAAATGATGACGTATTTTGCTTATCGCCGTGTCTGCGGTGTACAGGCATTGGCGTATCGCTCTGCTGCTGGTATTATTCATCAGTGTTTGGTATTTTGCTTACCAGGATTGCCGCAGTTGATAAAAGTGGGAATGGATAAAATTATTTTACCGGAACTGTTCCACTTATATACGGAAATACGAAAATAAGCATAAGTTGTATCCACCTAATAGATTGATATGTATTAGGTGGATTTTTTATTGTTTTTTGATTTGACAAGGGAATTGTTTTAAGCCGGTGTGCGTAGAGAAAAAATGTTTCCATGATACCGTATGCCGTGTTGAGGATAGGAACAGATTACTCTGAATATGATATAATTAGGATATATTTTTGGGGAGGAAAAACAAATGCAGGGAAAATGTGTGTTAGTAACGGGAGGAGCTAAGAGCGGCAAAAGCGTTTTTGCTGAAACTTATCTGAAGACGTGCGCAGGACGAAAAGTCTATGTGGCGACAGCGCAGGCTCTGGATGAAGAAATGAAGCGAAAAATTGCTGTTCATCAAAAACGACGGCCGAGCAGCTGGCAGACTGTAGAAATGCCGTATGAAATGCCGGCCAGGATGCCGCAGATTTTACAAGAAGCAGATGTAGTATTAGTAGACTGTCTGACGATGTATTTTTCTAATTTTTTATTTGCCCATGAAGCGGAAGCAGACAGTGTGATAGTAGAAAAAGCGCTGCAGGAGATGGAACAAACTTGTCGGTGTATCCGCGCGTCAGATGGAAAAGTAGTCGTGTTTGTTACGAATGAATTGGGCTGCGGCATTGTGCCGATGGGACGAATCAGCCGGCTGTATCGGGATTTGATTGGTGCGGTGAATCAGAAAGCGGCAGCAGAAGCGGCAGAGGTCTATGCGACGATTTGCGGTATTACGATAGAAATAAAAAGCCGTCAGGTGCGACTGGGAGGCATGGCATGAAATCCTTTTTGATTGCGCTGCAGTTTTTGTCCCGCATTCAGCTTGTCAAACAAACGGTTTGGACGAATGAGGACTTTGGACGGGCTGTTTTATTTTTTCCTTTAGTGGGATGGCTTATCGGTATCCTGCTCTCTTTGGTTTATGCAGGCTGCAGTTTTGTTTTAGGCGAACCGTATCGGTCGCTGCTTGTCGTGTTGGCCTGGTTTTTTATTACAGGAGGACTGCATGCCGATGGGTTTATGGATACGGCTGACGGCATATTTTCCGGCAGGAGCCGCGAACGGATGCTGGAGATTTTGAAAGACAGCTGTGTTGGGTCCAACGGCATTATTGCCTTTTTCTTTTTAGCGTCGTTAAAAATTTGTTTTTTGGCAAATTGTCCGCCGAATATGGCAGTGGCAGCGCTGGCAGGTATTCCGGCGGCTGCACGATTCGGCACGCTTATTAGTATTTTTCAGTTTCCCTATGCTAGAGAACAAGGACTAGGAAAAGCGTTCCGACAATATGCGCCAGTGTATACGATGAAGGGGGCCTTTGTCTTGGCGCTGCTGCCAGTGATAACCAGCGGTTTTTTGTATTTGTTTCTTTTAGGAGCTGCCATGCTCGTTTCTTTGGTTGCCAACCGTTATTTAACGCGTATTTTGGGCGGTGTCACCGGAGATACGTATGGGGCTGTATTGGAAGGCAGTGAAATGGTCTTGCTGGGACTTACCTTTCTCCTTTCTGCTGCATCTATTCATCTGGGGGGAAATTCGCTATAATAAACAAATAAGCCGTTAAGACGGCATAGATGATAGATAACAGCATGTTCCTACAGGAGGATAATTCATCATGATAAAATTGTATTTGGTTCGGCATGGCGAAACGGACGGCAATGTGCAGCAGTGGTATCAGGGTTCGACTGATGTGCCGCTGAATGCACGGGGGATTGCGCAGGCAAAATGCTTGAGCCGGTTTTTAAAACAAGTCCATTTTGACGGCATTTACAGCAGTACCCTGCAGCGGGCCAGACTGACGGCGGAGCTGGTGGCCAAGCCGCACGGCCTGCAGGTTCACGCTTATGATGAGCTTCGGGAAATTAATTTTGGCGTTTGGGAAGGCCATACCTATAAAGAAATTACGGAACAGTGGCCGGGAGAAATTGAAGCGTTTTATGATTCTGACGGCAAATTGCCGGCTCACGGCGGCGAATCGTTTTTAGAAGTAGAACAGCGAATTACTGCCAAGACGAAAGAAATTTTAAATCATCATAAAGACGGTGATACCGTGCTGATTGCTTCGCACGGCGCATCCATACGGTGCCTTCTTTTTGGCTTGCTGGGACTAGACCTGAGACGAATCTGGTGTTTCCAGCAATATAATACAGCATTTAATATTATTGACTATTACGGCGAAAAAAATGTCATGACGTTGATGAACTGCACGCAGCATTTAGCAGGCATGGCTGGCTATCAGGCACAATGGGATATGCCGAGTTTGTGAGGTGATACGATGGCAAAAACAATGCGATTGGATAAGCTGTTGGGGCACTGCGGCTGGGGAACACGGCGGCAGCTCAAAGAATTGTGCAAAGGCGGGCATGTCTGGGTCAATGGACAATGCTGCCAGGACAACGCAGTGAAAGTAAACCCGCAGCAGGATACGATTCAAGTAGACGGGGAGCCTGTTTGTTATGAAGAATTCTATTATCTTATGCTGTACAAGCCACAGGGCGTACTGTCAGCGACAGAAGACCGGTTTGCCAAAACGGTATTGGACTTGCTGCCGCAGTCCTATCAGGGAGCGGGCTTATTTCCTGTCGGAAGGCTGGATAAAGATACAACGGGGTTACTGCTGCTGACGAATGATGGCACATGGGCGCACCGCATTACCTCCCCTAAAAAACACATTAATAAAGTATATGAGGCTGTTGTAGACGGCTGTATTCCGACAGATATAGAAGCGCAGTTCCAAAAAGGCATTGTCCTGGCCGATGGTCTGCAGTGCCTGCCGGCTCATGCCGTTGTTATGGGCGAGAAGACTTTGGATATTACGGTGCAGGAAGGAAAATTTCATCAGGTTAAACGGATGTGTGCCGCTGTAGGCCTTATGGTAACAGCACTGCATCGTCGTTCTATTGGAGCGTTGGTACTGGATGCTTCGTTAGAACCGGGACAGTATCGCAAACTGACGGCAGAAGAAAAAGATTTGCCTTTTTGCGAATAATCACAACGCAAAGTGTTTGTAATAATGACGGTTGTATGGTATCATTAAAGATAATTGAATAAATATAGGTGATAATATGATAGAAGAAAGAATTGCCCGCCTGCGGCAGTTCCTGCACGAACATACAGCAGACGGAGTTGTCATTGTTCAGCCTGAAAATTTACGGTATTTCAGTGGATTTACAGGCGGAGAAGGGGCGTTGGTACTGAGTGCGGACCAAGCTGTTCTGTGGACAGATTCCCGTTATACAGAACAAGCCGCCAGCCAGTCCGGAACCTGGTATGAAGTGAAAAATCATATGGGCAGTCTCACGGGCTGCATTGGTCAGTCGCTGGAAGAAATGGGCATACAAGTAGCGGTCTATGAAGAAAATTTTTTGACGCATTATATGTATGAAAATATCGCCACAGACTGTGAATGCTATTTTCAGGCAGAAGATTTGACACAGCTGCGGGCCGTTAAAGAACCGTACGAACTGGAAGCCACGCGCAAAGCGAGCCAAATTGCCGACCAGGCTTTTGCAGACCTTTTGCCGTACATCAAGCCTGGTGTTACGGAAAAAGAACTGGCTGCCAGATTGGAAAGCAATATGCTGCTTTTAGGTTCAGAAGAAAAATCTTTTACAACGATTGCCGCTTCTGGCAAAAGGTCGGCGATGCCTCACGGCACGGCCAGCACCAAAGTAGTAGAAAAAGGCGATTTTTTAACCTTTGATTTTGGGGCCGTTTGGGAAGGCTATCATTCCGATATGACGCGTACCGTCGTCGTTGGCAAAGCCACACAGGCTCAAAAGAATTTTTATGCCCTTGTATTAGAAGGACAGCAGTTGGGCGTATCGATTATCAAAGAAGGGCTGGACTGCCAAAAAGCTGATGATGTCGTCCGCAGTTATTTTGCCGATCATCAAATGGCACAATATTTTACGCATGCATTGGGACATGGGACAGGCCTTGAAATTCATGAACAGCCTGTTCTTTCACCGCGTTCGCAGGGCGTGCTGAAGAAAAATATGATAGTCACGGTAGAACCGGGACTGTACATAGAAGGCAAATATGGTGTCCGAATTGAGGATTCCGTTGCCGTTACAGCTACTGGCTGTGAAATACTAACCAAAACATCAAAAGAATTGATGGAGCTGTTATAGGAGGAATTAGAAATGATTACAAGTAATGATTTTAGACCAGGCGTAACCATCGAAATCGATGGCCAGGTATGGCAGGTTGTTGAATTCCAGCATGTAAAACCTGGTAAAGGGGCAGCATTTGTTCGCGCTAAGATTAAAAACCTCGAAACAGGTGCCGTTGTAGAACGTACATGGAATGCCGGCGAAAAAGTACAGGATGGCCATGTAGACCGCCGTCAGATGCAGTACCTTTATGAAAATGAAGGCATGTACTGTTTCATGGATAACGAAACATACGAACAGATTGAATTAAACAAAGATACATTAGGTACAGCTGTCAACTTCTTAAAAGAAGACATGACCGTATCCGTTATGATGTTTAAAGGCAAAGTCATCGGTATTGACCTTCCTGCTTCTGTAGAATTGAAAGTAGTAGAAACAGAACCGGGTGTTCGCGGTGATACAGCAACAGGTGCTACGAAACCGGCTAAATTGGAAACCGGCTATGTTGTTAAAGTACCGCTCTTCATCAACCAGGACGAAGTCATTCAGATTGATACGAGAACAGGTCAGTATACAGGCAGAGCATAAGCATACAAGAAATTATTTCAAAAGCGATGAGTTTCTCATCGCTTTTTGTGAATTTTATTTATGGTGAATCAACATGGAAACGACAGAAACTAATCCATTAGGCAGTATACATATGGCACAGCGCGTTATTTCTATTATTGCTTCGCGGACAGCCGCTTCTGTACCGGAAGTGGCCGCACTGGATGCCTCAATAGCGGAAGCAGCGGCTCGAAAAATCGGCCGGATGAATCCGGCGCAGGGCGTAGACACGACCCTTGACGGTATATATGCCGACATTACTATTCGGCTTTTAGTGCAGTATGGCTGCCGGATTCCGGATATGGCACTGGCTGTACAGAAAAAAGTAAAGGATGCGGTTGAAGCAATGACAGGATGCCGTGTTCATACAGTGCATATTGTGGTGCAGGACATCGTTTTTCCAGAAAAGGCACAGAAGGGATAGGTCATGACTAAAGAAACAGAGCCGTTTGCCTATATGGTCAGTGAAGGCGCGTTGACAAAAATTGCCGAAACAGCCGCATTGCATGTACAGGGAGTAGCCGGCACCAAGGGTCGGGGAATACTCGTTAAAAATAATAACGGCAGTATTACGATTGATATCCATATACAGGCTTATTACGGCGTACCGCTGCGCACACTGGCATTGACGGTACAGCAGCAGACGGCGCAGGCTGTTCGTATCATGACAGAGCCTAAGGAACTTTTTGTGCATGTAACAATTGAAGATTTACTGATAAAGCCTAATTGTGAGAATGATGATATAGGAGGTTAGTGTGAGTAGACATAAAGCACGCCAGCTGGCATTGGAATGCTTGTTTTCCCGTGAATTTCACAGCGAAAATGACATCCAGTACAGTGAAAAAGAAATTTTTGAAAAAGATACTGTGACAGCAGCAGATTTAAAAACAACAGAAAAAACAGCAGCAAATGATGCAGCGTACGGTGAGTATATTTTGCAGACCGTAACAGCACATAAAGACGAATTGGACGCCATTATTCAGACATATGCCAAGGGCTGGGATGTAGCCAGACTGAATAATACGGACAAAAATATTATGCGGCTGGCATTGTGTGAATTGGTATATCCGAAAGAAGAAATGGCTCCATCTATTATTTTAAACGAAGCGATTGTACTGGCTAAAGAGTACAGCGGTGAAACATCAGCTCGTTTTATTAATGGTGTATTAGGTGCGTATGTAAGGTCGCGGTCTTAATGAATCTATTTTTGGGAATTGATACGAGCTGCTATACCACGTCCCTGTGCCTTGTCGATTCATCATATCATGTCGTAGCAGACGAACGCCTTATTTTATCTGTTAAACAAGGCGGCCGCGGACTGTCACAATCGAATATGGTGTATCAGCACATGCGAAATCTGCCTGTTTTGTTTGAACGATTAGTGCCGTATTTGGCTAATGCCCGTATTTGTGCCATTGGTGTCACGGATAAGCCGCGCCGGCGGGAAGATTCGTATATGCCAGCTTTTTTGGCAGGCCTTGGCTATGGCCGTTCCTTGGCCGCTGTCCTGCATATACCGCTGTATACGATAAGTCATCAGGAGAATCATTTGCTGGCAGTGCTGCGTGATATGGGCAGCATACCGGCAACATCTTTCTATGGACTGCATTTGTCCGGCGGTACGACGGATATGCTGGAAGCAACGCCGGATGCACGAGGGCTGGAAATCACACGCATAGGCGGTACCAGCGATATTAGTGCCGGTCAATTTATTGATAGAATTGGCGTAGCCTTGGGATTTCCTTTTCCTGCAGGTATCTACGTCGATAAAACGGCGCAGGATGCAGCTGCTTCCGTTACAGCGGGACACGTTTGGTGCCAAGAAGGAGAAATCAGCTATTCCGGGCCGGAATCGCAGGCACAGCGCCGCATTGCCAAAGGAGATGCAGACATACCGGCGCTCTGCCAATGGACGCTGGCTACTGTTTGGGATGGACTTCGCCGTATGGTGGAACAGAAAATTCCCGCAGGAAGCCGCCTGGTAGCTGCCGGCGGTGTGATGTCAAACCGGTATTTGCGGCAGCAGCTGAAACAATACTGTGGACAAAAAAATATCCGGCTTCATCTGGCTCCTGATAGATACAGCGCGGACAATAGTTCCGGTGCGGCTTTTTGGGCTGCCTGGCAGGAAGGAAAAGAATAAATGAAGTACGCTTCGGTTACGGATGTAGTACGACGTATCAAAACAGATATAGAAAAAGATTACCGTCTGCAAAGCATAGCGATGGAAGGCAATATCATGGGGCTGAAACGAGCTTCCAATGGCCATTATTATATGACGTTGTGTGACGACAATTGTTCGATTCGCGCGATACTGTTTCGCAATCGGGCAGGTCGTTCTATGGCGGATGTACAGGACGGAGATCATGTTGTCGTCATAGGCGCTATCAATGTCTACGAAAAAGGCGGCACAGTTTCGTTTATTATAGAGCGGCTTTTTTCGCAGGGCATAGGCTCGCTGCAGGCACAATATGAAAAAATCAAACGAGAATTAGAGGAAAAAGGATTTTTTTCTCCGGCACATAAAAAAGAAATTCCTCGGTTTCCTTGGCATGTCGGCGTGTTGACATCGCGAACAGGGGCTGTTCTTCATGATATTCATAAAATTGCGGCAGAAAGAAATCCGTACATACCGATCCAGCTCTATCCGATTCCGGTGCAGGGCGCTGCGGCGGCGCCGAAAATAGCCGCAGCAATTGAAAAGGCAAGTAAAAACACGAAGCTTGACGTGCTCATTTTGGCTCGCGGCGGCGGCTCGTTAGAAGATTTATGGTGTTTTAACGACCCGCAGGTAGTCAAAGCTGTATATCAAGCCGCCATTCCCATTATTTCGGCTATTGGACATGAAACGGATACTACGCTGGCAGACTATGCTGCTGACGTACGGGCAGCTACGCCGACGCATGCGGCAGAACTTGCTTTTCCATCTATTCGAGATATAGAAATGGATTTGGCAGCGTACAGTCAGCGGGCCTATGAACTGTTGGAAGCACATATTGCCCAGTGCAGAAAGCAGATAGATACGATAAAGGCACGCATTCAGCCACAGCGGTATGCGGCGTTTTTGTCGCTAAAGCAAGGACAAGTCAGTCAGCTGAGAGAAGCGGCAGCGCAGAAAATCAATTTAGCCATTACAAGAAAAGAAGCTGCGCTGCGGGAAAAACAGGCATCTTTAGAAGCGATGAACCCCAGCATGCTGGTACGGCGCGGATATGGTCAATTGGAACAGTCCGGCCGGATTATCACGCAGGCTGCACAGATTAAAACCGATGAAGCATTATATATTCAATTAGTTGACGGACGCGTAAAAACGGATGTAAAAGAGGTTGACATATATGGCAAGAGCAACAGATAAACTAAAAAACTTTGAGGCCAACTACGATAAACTGGCTGCCGTAGTAGCAGCATTGGAAGCACCGGATTTGACGTTGAAGGAATCTTTGGATTTATATGAAAAAGCTGTCAAGTTGTCAGAAACTTGTGACAGCGCCTTGGAATATGCCAAACAAAAGGCCCAGGCTTTAGCTGATATTCATGCCGGTCACGAAGAGGAAGAAGAACCTTCTCTGCCGGAGGAAGGAACGCTTGATATATGACGTTTAAAGACTATATGAAAGAAAAAAAAAGTCAGATTGACCGTCAATTATGTACGCTTTTGCAAACCGATGTACCGCAGTTTTCTACATTGTACAAAGCGATGAATTACAGTCTGATGGCTGGCGGCAAACGGATTCGGCCTATTTTGCTGCTGGCAACGCTGGAAGCATTGGGCAAAGACAGTACGCCGTATCTGGAACTGGCTTGTGCGTTGGAATGCGTCCATTCGTATTCGCTGATACATGATGACCTGCCTGCTATGGATAATGATGACCTGCGGCGGGGAAAACCGACCAATCATGTCGTATTTGGAGAAGGAACGGCTATTTTGGCAGGCGATGGACTGCTGACCTATGCTTTTGAATTAATGGCCAGACAGCGGCAGATTACGCCTGAAAAATTAACACAGTGCATTGCCATTTTTGCCCACGCTGCCGGGCCGGCCGGCATGGTTGGCGGGCAGGCTTTTGATTTGGAATCTGAAGGCAATCTTCATATTGGCCGGGAAGGATTGGAATTGCTCCATCAGGCTAAAACAGGCGTTATTTTTAAAGCGGCCATTGATTTAGCGGCCCTGCTGGGAGATGCCGATGAAAAAGAAAAACAGATGTTGGATGCATATGCTGTCAACATGGGTCTGACCTTTCAAATCACAGATGATATATTGGATGTTGTCGGCGATGAAGCAGTTATCGGCAAACCCGTCGGTAGTGATGAAAAAAATGACAAAGCGACGTATGTAACCATTTTTTCATTGGAAGAAGCCAGAAACATGGCGAAAGAAGCGGCTCAAAAGGCGATAGACGCCATCGCGCCGTTGGGAGAACAAGCATGGTTTTTACGGGATTTAGTTTCCTATATGCTGGTTCGGACAAAATGAGGGGAGTAAGAAATGCAGCAAAAAGAAAGACTGGATGTACTATTGGTCAATCGGGGACTGTCAGAAAGCCGGGAAAAAGCAAAGGCTACGATTATGGCTGGATTAGTATTTGTCAAAAATCAACGTGTCGATAAAGCAGGTACGAAACTGCCTCTGGATGTGGAAATTACCGTTAAGGGAAATCCGATTCCTTACGTAGGACGCGGCGGCTTAAAGCTGGAAAAAGCAATGGAAACATTTCCAATTGATTTGACAAATAAAACGATGATGGATATTGGTGCCTCGACAGGCGGCTTTACCGATTGTGCACTGCAAAATGGTGCAGCGAAAGTGTATGCTGTCGATGTCGGCTACGGACAGCTGGCATGGAAACTGCGCACGGATGAGAGAGTTGTCAACATGGAACGAACAAATATCCGCAACGTTACAGTGGCAGATATTGGAGAAGCCGTTGATTTTATTTCCATAGATGTGTCGTTTATTTCCCTGCTGAAAATTATGCCGGCCGTAGCACCGCTTTTGAAAGAAAACGGTACGATGGTGACGCTGATTAAGCCGCAGTTTGAAGCAGGCCGCGAACATGTAGGAAAAGGCGGCATTGTACGCGATATTACAGTACATCGTGACGTCATACGGCATGTGACGGACGGGATTGCAGCCTGCGGCTTATCGCCTGTAGGACTGACTTTTTCTCCCATCAAAGGAGCTGACGGCAATATTGAGTATTTACTGTACAGCAAAAAAGATACGCCTTGTCACAATGATATTACCGATGATATGGTAGATGATATAGTCAGCCGTTCTCATGAAATGTAGGTGAGTTGTATGCGAATCGGAATCTTTCCTAATTTAGTCAAACGGGAATGTGCCGTTATTGTTCAGCAGCTGATTGAAATTTGTCAAAAACATGATATTGCGTATTATTTGCCTGCCTATGTCAGTGAAAGCTGTCAGCCGCTGTACCAGCGTATTGGTGCCGAACATCTGCGTTCTCACATGACGATGTATCGTTCCATTGATGTAGCGATGGTGCTTGGCGGTGACGGCACCATTTTAAAAATGGCCAAACAGTTTGCTGAAACGGGCATTCCCATTTGCGGCGTGAATTTAGGCTCCTTGGGGTTTCTCTATGAAGTCGAAACGGAAACGCTGGAAAAACGTATTTTGGATATTATGCAGGGACATTATTTTATAGAAGAACGGATGATGCTCCAGGGCGTTCTTTACGATGAAGACGGTATCGTGCAGTCGCTGCCTGTAGCTTTGAATGATATCGTCATTGCGCATGGCAATGTAGGAAAATTAATCCGTGTGGATATGAGCATCAACGGCCACTTTATTCAGCAGTATCCCGGCGACGGTATTATTGTTTCGACAGCGACAGGCAGTACGGGATATACCTTTTCCAGCGGCGGGCCTATCGTGTCTCCTAAAGTAAAATGTATTATGGTTACGCCGGTATGTCCGCATTTATTGCTGAAAGTGCCGCTGGTACTCAGCGATACAGACCAAATCAGCTTTAGCATCGGGCACAGCCGCAATGGCGTCCGTGTGTCTGTAGACGGCATGATGGATCAGGAACTGCTGCGGTCAATGACGCTGCGGGTTCGTAAGGCGGATTATGTGATGAAGATTATTCGCTTTAATCAAAATTATTTTTACACCAACCTGTTCACGAAGTTGATGGGGAAGGATTAATATGAAGGTATATCCGTTTAAAAATGCTGTAACGATGTCGCATATGTTTTTACAGCCCTATGCATCTCAGGCAAAACTGCTGGTAGATATGACGTGCGGCAATGGGCATGATACTGCTTTTTTAGCATCCTGCATGCCGGATACCGCCGTATTGTACGCGTTTGACATTCAGTCATGCGCTGTAGAAGCGACCAAGAAAAAACTGCAGGAACAGCACGTAGAGGCCAAACACGTTATTTGTCAGCAAGGTTCTCACGATGTCTTGCTGGAACGCCTGGACGGCAATCCAGATGTTATTGTGTTTAATCTGGGCTATTTGCCTTCAGGAGACCATGCCGTTCATACAAAAACAGAAATTACTATAAAAGCTGTGAAAATATGCTTGAATAAAATTGCGATAAATGGGATAATTATGATAGCGGCGTATCCGGGGACTCCAGCAGGAGCTGAAGAAGAAGAAGCTCTGCGGCAGTTCCTGCAGACCGTACCGCAAAAAGAGTTTGACGTTTCTTCTTGGCAGCCAGTGAATCAGATTCATTGTCCGCCTCGATTATATATTGTACAGAAAAGAGGGTAAGATACTATGAAAAGATTTCGCTATACGAAAATAAAAGAAATTGTTCAGTCTCGTCCTATTGAAACACAAGAAGAATTAGCCAAAGCCTTGCAGGAAGAAGGCATTGAAGTTACGCAGGCCACGGTATCCCGTGACATTAAGGAACTGATGCTTATTAAAGTACCGACCAGCGACGGCCATTATCGCTATGCCCTGTCGCCGGAACAAAACATGCTCATGTCTAAAAACCGCATGGCACGCCTGTTTCAGGACTCTATTGTCCGTGTAGATGCAGCGTTTAACCAAATCGTTGTCCATACACTGCCGGGTTCTGCCAGCATGGTAGCTTCTGCTATTGACCATGCCAAATGGGAAAGCGTCATTGGTACACTGGCCGGCGATGATACGATTCTTATTATTAGCAATAATGCCGATATGGTGCCGCAGCTGGTTAAATTAATTGTCTCGTTGATGAAAGAATGAGGTTCGTATGCTGCAATCGCTGCATATCCATAATTTTGCTTTAATAGAAGATTTACATCTGACTTTCGGTGAAGGCGTTACCATTTTTACAGGCGAAACCGGGGCCGGCAAATCAATTCTGCTTGATGCCATCGGCATGCTTGCAGGTAAACGCGCTTCAGCAGCATTCGTGCGTCAAGGCACGGATTCCTTTCTTGTTGAAGGCGCGTTCTTTTTTGCAGCGCTTCCGGCACCGCTGCAGGAGTTGCTGCAGGAAAATCACATTGAATGTGAAGAATCCCAGTTGGTCATTTCACGGCAATTTTACCGCAGCGGTCGCGGCACGACGTTGGCCAATGGGACGATAGTGCCGTTGACGGTTTTGCGGCATATTGGTGAATATTTGCTGGATATTCATGGACAGTTTGACAATCGCCTTATTTTTGATCCGGCGTATCACGTGCAGATTTTAGACCATTTGACGCCGCAGCTGCAAAAAGCACGGGCTGACTATGATGCACTGTATGATGCATGGCATACGCTGGGAATACAAGTGAAAAAATTACAGCGCGACGAAAGCGAAAAAGCCAGACTGCTCAGCATTTTGGAATTTCAAATAAAAGAAATTGAAGGCGCTCAGCTGCGCGTCGGAGAAGACGATGAATTAGAACGGCAGGTCCGCATGTCTTCCCATGCAGAACACATCAAAAATAATTTAAAGGAAAGTTTGTTCAGCCTGGAAGGCGGGGAACGCCAAAAAGGTATCTTGGAACAAGTGGAAGCTGTGCATCGCAACTTGGAAAAGGCATCGGCTTATGACGAAACATTTAAGACGATGTCTGCCAAAGTAGAAGCATTGACGTATGAACTGGAAGACATTCACGATGGACTGCTGCGCTATGCCGATTCTTTTGATTTTGATGAAAAAGCATTAGATGTCATGCAGTCCCGCCTGGCTGTGATTGATAAATTAAAGCGTAAATATGGTCTTACTATTGCGGATATTTTGGCATTTTTGGATAAAGCCAAAGCGGATTTTTCCCGTTTAGACCAGTCGGAAACGGTATTGGCTTCTCTGCAGACAGAGATGAAACAGAAAGAAAAAGCCCTGCGGCAGCAGGCAGATGTATTGTTTGCCCTGCGCAGCAAAGCCAACCAGACATTTCGTCACGCCATGGAAGCCGCATTGGCTGAGCTGGGCATGCCCAATGCATCGATTACCTTTTACATGGAGCCTATGCAGCGTATTGAACCTGATGGCGCTGCAGCCATTGAATTGTATTTTTCAGCCAATGTTGGGGAAAACAAAAAGCCCTTGGCGAAAATTGCGTCCGGCGGCGAAATATCTCGTATTGCGTTGGCTTTAAAAACAAGCAGCCGCAATATTAGTACAGGTCAGACCATGATATTTGATGAAATTGATGTCGGCATCAGCGGGCAGACCGGCCTGCAGGTTGCCGACCATATCCGGAGACTGCGCCGGTATGGGCAGGTCTTTTGCATCACGCATTTGCCGCAGACGGCATCCATTGCGGACCATCATTATTTCATTTATAAAAAAGAATGTAACGGCCGTACCATTTCTAAGGTCCGCACCTTGTCGGCAGAAGAACATATACAAGAAATTGCCCGGATGTTTGCAGGCAATGATACGACGCAGGCCAGCTTGGAAGCAGCCAGACAGTTAGTTAGTCAAGTAAAAAAATAAGGTTTTAGGGGCATATCCTTGACGCAATAGAATAATAGGTATATATTAAGGTTAATCTTTAACAAAGTAAATAGGATGGTGAACTATATGCTTCGCGTACTTGTAAACGGTGCAGACGGCCGCATGGGAAGCCAGGTTGTCAAAGCCGTATATGAAGATAAAGAATTAGAATTTGTTGGCGGCGTAAGTATTACACATGTAGGGGAAGATGCAGGAGAAATTGCCGGCGTCGGCACGCTGCACATGCCGATTCGTGAAGGATTGGCAGCCGCATTAGAAGATATCAAACCGGATGTTGTTGTAGATTTTACAACACCGCATGTTATTTTTGAAAATGCAAAAACATGTATCGCCCATGGTGTCAACATGGTTGTGGGCACGACCGGTTTGACAGCGCAGCAGCGTGACGAACTTGATGCCATGGCCAAAGAACACAAGACCAGTATTTTCATCGCACCGAACTTTTCTATCGGAGCTGTTTTGATGATGAAATTATCGACAGAAGTAGCACCGTATCTGCCTGATGTTGAAATTATTGAACTGCATCATAACAATAAACTGGATGCTCCTTCCGGCACGGCGATTATGACAGCTAATAAAATTGCGGCTGCCCGTAAAGAAGCAAATGCTGTACCAGCTGAAGATAAAACACATGAAAGCCTGGACGGTGCCCGCGGTGCTAAAGTCGATAATATTCCTATTCACAGTGTGCGGCTTCCGGGCTATGTAGCACATCAACAGGTATTATTCGGCGGTTATGGTGAATTGTTGACGATTCGTCATGATTCTATGGACCGGAAATCCTTTATGCCGGGCGTCGTTTTAGCCGTCAAAAAAGTAAGCTCACGGCCTGGCCTTACATTTGGACTGGAAAATTATTTATAATAGAAGGGGAATTTAGACATGACAAAAGAACCGGTAGTAGCTATTTTGGGTGCCACAGGTGCCGTAGGACAAGAATTTATTCGACTTATTGAAGAACGTAAATTTCCATACAGCAAATTGAAACTGCTTGCATCTTCGCGGTCAGCAGGCAAAAAAATGACTGTCAATGGCGAAGAATATACAATCGAAGAAGCGAAGCCGGAATCGTTTGACGGCGTAGACATCGGTTTATTTGCCGGCGGTTCTGTCAGCAAAACCTTAGGCCCTGAAGCGGCGAAACGGGGTTGTGTCGTTATTGACAATTCCAGCACATTCCGCATGGATCCGAATGTGCCGCTCGTAGTTCCGGAAGTAAACCCGGAAGATATTGCATGGCATAAAGGCATTATTGCCAATCCAAACTGTTCGACGATTATCATGCTGATGGCATTAAAACCAATTCATGACTTATCTCCTATCAAAAAGATTATTGTCAGCACCTATCAGGCTGTATCCGGTGCCGGCAAAGAAGGCATTGATGAACTTCGCGATGAAACCGAAGCATACCTCAAAGGGGAAGAAATGGTTCCTCATATTTTGCCGAGCAAGAGCTTGCCGAAACATTATCCGATTGCCTTCAACTTGATTCCGCAGATTGATAAATTCCTGGATAATGACTACAGCAAAGAAGAAATGAAAATGGTCAATGAAACCCATAAAATGCTTCATGACGATGACATTGCCATTACAGCAACGACGGTCCGTGTGCCTGTATTCCGCAGCCATGCTGAATCTATTTATGTAGAAACGGCAGACGAACTGACTGTTGATGCAGTCCGCAAAGCCATCGATGCTTTCCCAGGAGCTCAGGTACAGGATAATTTGGCAGAAATGGAATATCCGATGCCGTTGTATACTTCTGAAAAATACGACTGCTATGTAGGACGTATCCGCAAAGATTTGTACAATCCCAAAGCGATTAACCTTTGGGTATCTGGTGACCAGATTCGCAAAGGCGCCGCTTTGAATGCTTTGCAGATTGCAGAATACATGCTTGCTCACGATATGATAAAATAATACTGAAGACTGGAGTTGGTTTTTTATGTTAACATTCCCAAACGTAATCGTTGCTATGGTAACGCCGTTTCATGAAGATGGTTCTGTCAACTATGAAGCAGCGCTGCAGTTAGCTGCGAGATACACCGATGAAGGACAAGGCATTCTTGTCGGCGCTACGACTGGCGAAGGCGCCACAATGACTGCTGATGAAAAAATTAAGTTGTATCAAATGACAGCAGATGCCTTAAAAGATAAAACATTAGTCATGGCAAATGCAGGCTCCAATGATACG
>CAVKOP010000015.1:0-3960 GCA_963657835.1 Lachnospiraceae bacterium
GCACTGGGGGCAGTACGCTTCACCGACTCTGGCATAGAGCAGCCGCAGATAATCGTAAATTTCCGTGACCGTGCCGACTGTCGAGCGGGGATTGCGGCTCGTCGTCTTTTGGTCGATGGAAATAGCCGGCGACAGCCCTTCAATATAATCGACATCGGGCTTATCCATCTGTCCCAAAAACTGCCGTGCATAGGCAGACAACGATTCTACATAGCGGCGCTGCCCTTCGGCATAAATCGTATCAAATGCCAGCGATGACTTCCCCGAACCGGACAGTCCCGTAAACACGACCAGCTTGTCCCGCGGTATTTTTACATCAATATTTTTTAAATTATGCTGTCTTGCTCCTTTAATTACAATATATGTATCCTGCATACCCTATCTGACTGCTCCTTCTTTTTCAATCTTGTCATGCCCTGTTATTACTTGCTTTTCTTCCGTTTCGCATCGGGCCGTTTTATTTTCCGCACATAGCGGGCTGACGGCATATCGTTTCCCTGCAGCTCTTTCGGCAGCGTATCATCATACTTCATCGTACTTAACTGCTGCCGCAGCTGTCCCAGTTTATCCCGCAGGGCTGCCGCTTTTTCAAATTCCAAATTTTTAGCGGCTTCTTTCATTTGCTGCGTCAGTGTATGAATTACTTTATGCAGCGCTTCTTTAGTCATGGTTCCTTCGCTGCCGCCGTGATAGGCTTTGCTGTCTTCCGCTACTTTGGTCAATTCTATCAAATTAACTACGTCTTTTTTGACGGACTTAGGAATAATATGATGCTGCTTGTTGTATGCGGCCTGTACCTTACGGCGCCGCTGCGTTTCATCCATAGCCCGTGCCATGGAATCGGTAATTTTATCGGCATACATGATAACGGTCCCATCGACATTGCGGGCTGCGCGGCCCATCGTCTGAATCAGGGACGTGTCCGAACGCAGGAATCCTTCTTTATCGGCGTCCAAAATGGCTACCAGCGACACTTCCGGCATATCCAGCCCTTCACGAAGCAGGTTGATGCCGACCAGTACATCAAACACACCGGCCCGCAAATCACGAATAATCTCAGCCCGTTCAATCGTGGCAATATCCGAATGCAGGTAGCGGACGAGGACGCCCATTTCTTTTAGGTAATCCGTCAAATCTTCTGCCATCTTTTTGGTCAGCGTCGTCACGAGAACCCGTTCTTTCTTTTCGACGCGCTTGCGGATTTCACTCAGCAAATCATCCATCTGCCCTGCCGTCGGGCGTACTTCTACCTTAGGATCCAACAGTCCTGTCGGCCGAATAATCTGTTGGGCCAGATTAGTCTGCACTTCCATTTCATACGGCCCCGGCGTCGCGCTGACATAAATAATCTGGTTGATTCGTTCGACAAATTCCTCAAACTTCAGCGGCCGGTTGTCCAGTGCAGAAGGCAGGCGGAACCCATATTCAATCAAATTTTCTTTGCGGGAACGGTCGCCGGCATACATGGCCCGTAGCTGCGGCAGCGTGACGTGGGATTCATCAATCATAATCAAAAAGTCATCGGGAAAATAATCCAGCAAGGTATACGGAGCCTCTCCGGCTTTGCGTCCTGCCAAATGGCGCGAATAATTTTCTATGCCGGAACAGTAACCCATTTCTTCCATCATTTCCATGTCATAGCGCGTCCGCTGTTCCAGCCGCTGTGCTTCCAGCAAATGGCCGCCGTCTTTCAGCTCTTTCAGCCGCGCGTCCAGTTCCGTCCGAATCGTACCAAGAGCCCGTTCCATTTTATCTTTTGTCGTTACATAATGGCTTGCCGGATAAATAGCGACATGGCTGCGTTCTGCCAGGACTTCACCGGTCAGCGCGTCGATTTCCGTCAGGCGGTCAATTTCATCGCCGAACATTTCAATACGGATAACGGCATTATCATAGGCAGCCGGCATGACTTCTATCGTATCGCCGTGTACCCGGAAGGTGCCGCGTTCCAAATTCATGTCGTTGCGCGTGTATTGAATATCGACGAGTTTATGCAGAATTTCTTCCTGCGGCTTTTCTTGTCCCAGCCGCAGTGATACGACTAATTCGCTATAGTCTTCCGGGTCACCTAACCCGTAAATACAAGATACCGACGCGACGATAATGACATCGCGCCGTTCAAACAAACTCATCGTCGCCGAGTGGCGCAGTTTATCAATTTCGTCATTAATCGACGCATCTTTTTCAATATACGTATCCGTCGAAGCAATATACGCTTCCGGCTGATAATAATCATAGTAACTGACAAAATACGCCACTTCATTATCGGGAAAAAACGCTTTAAATTCGCTGCAAAGCTGAGCTGCCAGCGTCTTGTTGTGCGCAATGACAAGCGTCGGTTTCTGTACCGCTTCAATGACTTTGGCCATCGTAAACGTTTTCCCTGTCCCTGTCGCCCCCAGCAGCACCTGCGCCCACTGCCCGGACTTCACGCCGTCTGCCAGCGAGCGAATGGCTTCGGGCTGGTCGCCCATCGGTTCATACGGCGCGACGACGCGGAACGGATGGGATGTATCGTAATCTTTACTTAAATGAGACTGTATATCCATGGTTGTACCTCGTTTCAGCAAAGTAAAAAATAATAGTTATTGATTATATTAGTATACCATGATGACAAACATATGTACAGAGCCGTTGCCCTGCCGAACCCCAAAGGCTTGCTTTTTCCTATAGAACCCAGTATGATACACATAGGTTTCAATTCTATGCCTGAAGACATTTCCCATCTATGCATACGATACTCTAACCATTACCAACCCAAAGGAGATACCCTATTGTGAAATATGTAATTGCATCTGACATTCATGGCTCGGCATATTACTGCCGACAGCTTTTACAGCAGTTTGAAAAAGAAAACGCCTGCCGGCTTATCCTGCTAGGCGATATTCTTTACCACGGCCCCCGCAACGACCTGCCCAGGGACTATGCGCCCAAAGAGGTACTAGCACAGCTCAACGCCTACAAACAGCAAATCGCCTGCGTCCGCGGCAACTGTGACAGCGAAGTAGACCAAATGGTCCTGGACTTTCCCATCATGGCCGCATACGCCCTGCTGCCTGTCGGTAGTCATCTAATTCTTGCGACACACGGCCATGTGTACAACACATCCCATCTGCCGCCGCTGCAGCCAGGCGACATCCTGCTGCACGGCCATACACATGTCCCGGCCTGGCAGCCCTTTGGCACACAGCAGTACTATCTCAATCCCGGTTCTATATCGCTGCCCAAAGACAATTCGCCCCATAGTTATATGACACTGGAAGGTACAACCTTTCAATGGAAAACCATGGAGGGAACGGTATACCATACGTTACAACTGAAAGATGAATCCTGACAGCTAAAAGAGCTGCTGCAGTAACGCGAAACTACATGTTTCCGTTCTGCAGCAGCTCTTTTTCTGCTATCCATATGTTATTCATTCGTTTCTCTCCCAACACAAACTGCCTTTTACGATACCCAGCCTATATAAAAATTCTGGATGATACGATAATTGTATGTTATACCCCCCCCCCCTAAAGTTAAATCATTCTAACTTTAGGAGTGTGATACATCGGCCATGATCACATGATATCTGTATTACAACTCACTATCGGCATGCAGCAGTAATTTTTCAAACTCTTGGGCCGGCATCGGTTTGGCAAAATAAAAGCCTTGTATCATATCACAGCCGTTATCCCGTAAAAATTCGTACTGTTCTTTCGTTTCCACTCCTTCCGCTATGGTCTGCATATGCATGAGTTGGGCAATATCAATAATATAGGTCGTCATCTTTTTGCCTTCTCTGCTCATATCATCGACAAAACTTTTATCAATCTTCAATGCCGATGCTTTAAAACGTTTGACCATACTGATAGACGAATAGCCCATCCCAAAATCATCAATCAAGACGCTGAAACCGAGGTTCCGCAAATCACTGACCAGTTTTTCACTGATTTCTACGGCATTGAACAAGGTTCCTTC
>CAVKOP010000015.1:3970-22381 GCA_963657835.1 Lachnospiraceae bacterium
GAAATAGGCAGCGTATGATAGCCTGCTTTTTTCCACTGGTGCTGCTGACGGCATACTTCTTCAAACATATAATCATCAATATACATGATGACGCCTACGATTTCCGACAACGGAATAAATTTCCCCGGCATCACCAACGAACCATCTGGCTGTTCCCACCGTATAAGGGCTTCTGCCCCTATCAGTTTTTTCGTCTTAGCATCATACTGCGGCTGATAATACGGACGAAATTCATGATTTTGCAGAGCTATGCTGATTTTATCAATCAGATGCTTATTTTTGACAATATTAGCCGTCATGGCAGGATCATAAAACCGATAATATATATTATATTGCTTTTTGATGCTCCGCCGCGTCAACACGGCATAGTTCTGCATGCTCTCTAAATTCGTTTCTCCCTTTTTAATGAGATAAATCCCCATGGAAGATGTAATGCGGAACACATGTCTGTGCCGAACATGAATCTGCGCAATATCCATGGCAATCGCTTCGCACAGTTCTTTCAATTCATCAATAGTTTCATACTGCACCATGATTGCAAACAAATCCCCGTATTTACGGGCAAAAATACCCCGGTTGTGCAGGTGCTTTTTCAAAATGGCCGTGACTTCCCGCAGTACCATGTCACCAGCCCGATGCCCAAAGGCAATATTAATCAATTTGAAGTTATCCAAATCAAAGGCAATCAACGCCTTGGGATTGGGATTGTTATACAGCCACTTTTGTGCTTCTACACAAAATTTTTTATGCGAATATTGGCCCGTTAATTCATCTACATACAACGCTTTATGCCATTTTTTTCGCTGCCATAGATTTCTGGCACACAAACCGACGCCTGCTGCAAATAAAATTACGCTTCCATACAGCCAAAGTTCCATTATATCCATCATTTTTCACCGCCCGCTGCTAACTGATAATAGTAGGTCTTTTCGTGGTCACCCATCCGCCAAATGCTGATATCGGTAATACCAAAGACCTTTGCTGTTCCTATCCAACTGATAACTGTCTGTTCATCTGCATACCAAACAACAATGGTGTTGCCATCGGTATCTGTATAGGAAAAATGCAGCGCATCACTCAAGCTGTCACGTACAGGCTGTACGTGATAGTTTTTTGCCAGCGCTTCTGCTTCTTGGGCAGAGATAAACTGCTTACTGCCGGTACTGCTCCACGAGCAGCCGCCTGTAGAAAGCGCAATTCCAGGCGTGCCCGGCAGGGATGTCATTTTTTGAATCGTTTTTCGTATAAACGCAAAATCTGCTTTTGGTCCTGCGTCATTGTGAATACCGTGCAGGTTATACATCATGACGACATACTGCGGTCCTGCCGGAAATTCATACTTGCTATAGGCAATATTGGGTTCCAGTAAAACACGCAGCGCCATCTGCTTGTTTTGCGCCTTTTTCTGCAATACTTGGATAAACTGTAAATACAACGGCACGACTTCCGGGTCGCGAAACACCCGTTCGTAATCCAAATCGATGCCGTTGCAGCCGGCTTTCTGCGCCAGATGAATGATTTCATCGGCGTGTTTTTTTTGCAGTTCTTTCGTAGCCAGAATTTTTTTCAGTATGTCCGTATCTTTGAGGCTCGTTTCATTCAGCTGCTGCACATCATTAACGACACACAAATACTGCCGCGTACTGTTTTTTTCTTTCTGCACCATCCCCTCCGGTAAAAACAACTTGCCATCTCTATCAAAATATGCAGCAAAATATGAAATTCCCGTATATACCGGTGCTTTCGCATTTGCACTGCTAAACTCCGCCAAGCCGTTTTCGCGGTCCCAATATACGACCCAGGCATCTAATGACGGGGTAGCCTGCATGAATTTTCCGGGAGCAGCACATTCTACGGGAAATGTACTTGCGGCCACAACAAACAGCATGGTTGCCATACTCTTTTTCCACATCATGCGTTACTCCTCCTTTTCATTTATAAATGTTGTACAAACCAATTAACTACCTTTTCTAAATATTTTTTGGCTGTATACTTCACTTTTTCCCAGCCTTCATACGTTGTCGTAAATATAACGGTATCCGTATGATTATTTTTTACCGTAAAATCACGAAATACAGCATCATATACATCATCATCCAAATTACGCTGCTGCCACCCCAAATCGTTCCAAGCGGCGCCCAAGGCAATCATACCGCCTTCGTGCTGAGATACCAGTACATTGGCAATCTGTTCGCCATTGAAATCCAAGGCCAGGTTTTGCCCATTGAGGTCAATGCGGATGGCATAGTTTCCCTGGTCTTTGACCTGAATAGCCGGCACAAATTCTTCTGCGCCTTCTGCAATGGTTTTCGGAGTTTCTTTCGTCTTTTCCTTCAGGCGATTCGTATATACCTTGGCCAGCCCTTTAGAGGGAGCATACCGTGAGAAAGCTTCCAATTCCGTCACTTCCGCATCGTGTTCATCTTCATCTACCGAAATGGGCTTCTTGCCTTCCAATTCTTGAATCGACTTTTTAAACAATTCTTCTTCCGTGCCGTCTTTGCTTTCCGTAATGTAGATGTCATTTCCCTTCGTCTTGACAGCAATATAGTTCTTCAAATCTTCGTCGGCCCGCAGGTAGATAGTCTGCGTGCCGGCCCGATTGCCCAGCAGCTGGGTTGTAACCGTCACATCCGGATACATAGCACTGTTTTTCAGTACGATACTGCCTGTATCGTTTGGCAGGCTGGTCAAATAAATAGTCTGGTCTTTAAATTCTGCCGCACCTTGCTTCAGCTTCCATTTGCTGAATTGATTTTGTTCTCCCGTATTAAAAATCATATCTTTATTTGTATCATACTGAATCCGCATCAGCAAATGATTGACAGGCCACCATGCCTGCGGCTGCATGCGCGTCAAATCATAAATGCTGCTGTCCGGCACATTCAGGCAGTATCCTTCTCTGTTGAAATTCATAGCAAACAGTTTGCGCAGCCAATAGGCATTGACAGCGCTGACCTGCGGATTGTTGCCGAACTCACCCGTATTGGCATGCATGAGAACGCTGACTTTCGGTACATATCCCAGTTTTTCCGTATAGACATCGGTCAGTTTTTCATAATCATAGGATATACGCTTTTTCATGCGTTCGTAGCTTTCTTTCGGCACGCCGTTTTTATCACGAATATAATCCATCAAATAATGATTATAGCGGCGTCCTAAATAGGGTGCAATTTTATTATACATCAAAGGATCCATTTCACCAAGATAATTTCCGTATCTATCGTATACATTGATGAAAAATAAACGGTATCCGTTCGTTCCCATATCCCAAAATCCATATTTCGGCAGCCGTTTCAAGTCATCGGGCAGCAAAAACTTCGTATCATTGCGGTCAAATTTTTCCGGATAGGTAAACGTCGTCGCTCTGTAATTGAGATCTTCCAAAATAGGATTGGCAAAAATTGCCGTATCGCGGCGGCCGTCTTCAAACATCAGATACAATGCCTTTTCCGGTAATTTCTTGCCGTCGTGGTAATAGGCTTCAATATCATTCGACGTTATCGTTTCAAAGCCCTGCCGCTTCAAGGCTTCCAAATGAGCCCGCAAATTATCCTGTCCAATCAGCAGCTGGCTGCCTTCGGTTTTCTGTACGCCAAAATACGACAAGGCCACAAAGCCGTTTTCTCTAGGGGCTTCATCGGTATATGGCTTGTATATCGGCTGCGTAATGTACAGCCAAACAGCCGCGCCGATAATAAACAAGAAGAAGGCGAACTGTGCCAAATACCGAATGCGTTTGATACGGTTTTTTCGTTTGGTAAATTGTTCATTTCCTATGGACGGTGTCTTCATGCCCTTGCCTTCCTTTCCGCATGATGCTTTTTCTTCTGCGATTTAAGCAGGCTGGAAACATCGGCTGTCGTCATACGCGTACCCCACGTAGATTTCCAAAACGTAACCCAGGCAATCGGCATCTGCCAAAGCAGCACGGCTTCATAATACAGGCAAAACCATAATCCGTACAGCCAGGTAGAGCTGCGCCGCAGCAACAGCTGGCAAAAACTCATCAGCAGGGCCATCATCAATATGCCGACCAGGAACGTCGTCGGAAATACGCGGTGCGCCAGCGGAATATAACATAAATTGTAAATAACGATGATCGGAGCCAAAATCGGCACAATCAACCCCATATAAAAAGACAAGGCCATAAAAGGTTCTTTGCGCCACATAAACGTTGCAGCAATGAATGTTTCCCGCAGCCAGGACCGCTTCCACCGCATTTGCTGTTTTAAGAACACCTTGTACGTATTGGGTACAATCGTCGAACAAATCGCCGTATCCTGATAGGTCGTGCGATGATGCCGCAGAATAAAGTTTGTCATAGCCCGGTCGTCGCCAAACGTAGCTTTTTGTCCCAAAAATCGTTGATGAAGCCAGGCGTCACTGTATTTCAATACCAAATCTTTGCGGTAGCACGAAAGCGGCCCGGAAAGGCACGTAACAGCATCAAATATGCCTTCTGCCGCTTTCAGGATGCGAAAGGCAATATAATAGCGGACAGACTGCATCTTTGTCAGATTGTTGGTAAACGTATTGGCTACATCGGTCCGGCCGGAAACGCCGCCCATTTTTTCATCCTGAAACGGCTGGACGAGATTGCGGATAGCAAAGGGATCCAAAAAGCTGTCGGAATCGACAAAGACCAGCAGTTCATGACGGGCCAGCTTGGCTCCTACGGCCAAAGCGTCCCGCTTGCCCATGTTCTGAGGCTGCAGATGGTACCGCACGCGGAAAGGCTGCGACGACGTTTCCTCTACCGCAGCTGTATGCTGCTGGCCGCGGGTCATTTCTTCCTGCAGTTCCTGAATGGTTTTCTTTATTTCTTCCGGCGAATTATCATTGGAGCAATCATCTACAACGATAACTTCCAGTTTTTCCGGCGGATAATCCTGATTAACACAGCTGAGAATCGTCCGCCGAATCCATTTTTCTTCATTAAAACACGGAATAATAACCGTAACACCTGGCGTGAAATCCGGATTAATCGGTACAGGACGGTAAAATGCGCCAAACAAATACCGTGTCAGCAAAAATGTAGCCGCTAAAATACTGTACAAATAGAGCATGCGGTTAAACTCAAAATAAAGGATGCTTTCTGCGCGCAGCAAAATAACGAACAGAGAAACAAAGAGCATAAACACGGAAGCAACTGTCAGCATATACCGCTGGCGGTGTTTATGTGTATACTGTGCCAGCAGTTCCTGAAACTGAAAGCCGCAGGACACCATAGGCTGTCCTTCTGCTGCCGGTACGGTACGCACCCAAAGGGCTTTGATTTTCTTGATTTTCATTTCATAGCCTTCCGGCATCGTTCCTGGTTTGATTTCAAAAGACAGTTCAACCATGGCCGACTGTTCTACCGCTTTGATATAGGCTCTGGGAATATCACATAATATGCCGGAGCCGGAGATGTTTTTCGCTCTGCCTTTTGCCAAAATAACCTGGCCGCTGGCCGTATGAATGCGAAACTGCACAGGATAATCGACATGATACCGCCGTCCGGATGCCACTTTTTCTTGGCTGATGGCATAGGACTCTGCCGTTTCTTCATGTGCCGTGCCGCGCCGGTCTACATTTGTCCGCAGATGGCTGCTGTCCGGCACATTCGGCAGTTTTCGTCGGTCTGCCAACGGTTCCAGCAAAATATCTTCTTTTGTATCAATGGCTTTGCGAATGGCTTCCTTGATTTCTTTTTGCTGGACAATGTTTCGTATATCTTTTCCTTGTAAGGTTGATGTTTCTGTTTTTTTCTGTGTATCCATTTCTCTTCGCCTCAATACCCCATACCTTGATATAAAATGGATTCGTCCTGTTCCTGTTCTGCCTTGGATAACGGTTTCGACTTGGCAGTATCCGCCTGACTGTATCCGTTGCACAAATAAGCGGATAACGGCATCGGATAAAATTTCGCCGGGTCGTCATCTGCGCGAGCATCATTAATCGTCATGAGCAAATCCAAGGCCGGTGCTGTATAGACTGCCAAATCGCTCATATGCATGACGAGAACAGCCCCTTTGATGACATGCCCGTTTTTGTCAAAAATTCCTTCTTTAATCGCCTGTATCATATGCTGTAAATCAGGCTGCATATAATCATGCGTACTATAGGAACCGGCAACGATGTATTCATAGCCCGTATCATATAAAGCTTTAAATCCGGCCCGGCTTGCCGTCAGTGTCGGCGGGCGGAAAAACGGATGATAGACAGGCGTGCCGTCGCTGTGGTATACATCCCCGATAATATCGCGCAGCTTGGCATCTGCTGTGCCGTAATCCACCAAATACCGCGCATACGCTTTAGCATAGTTGGTGCCGTCCATGGGATGATGTTCTTCACTATGGGATGCGACATCATGGCCTTCCATGGCAATCGCCCGTACTAAATTTGGATTTCTCATAACATTTTTTGTCAATACAAAAAATGTCGCTTTGGCATGATGCTTGCGAAATACATAGAGAAGATGATTGACAGCAGAATCATTGCCAAAATCGTCAAAGGTAAAAAATACGACAGGTTTATCTGTATGTATCAATCCCGTCAAGTCACGATAGCGTTTTTCTTCGACTGTAAAGCCAAACATGTTGTCATCTTCAATCGCTTCATTGCCAATATAGCGGTCATGTATAAATTGATGAAACGTCAAATCGCGCGGCCGTACATACGCGGCGCCATCCTGCGCATACTGCTTATGCGTATCTATCGCATACAACTCATCCGTATGCTGCAGTATATGGCCGATAGATTCAATGGCATAGGCCGAATCATTGTGGGAGTTGACCTTAGGGTCGTCATAAAAAGAATTATAGGCAATATTGTCGATTTTGTGCCGCTTGATTAAATCCATAACCTTGACTACCAAATCATCATCATGATAGTAATCCAGCCGAAAGTACAAAATCCACCCTCGGCCGACGGAATATACAAATTTGCCGAACTGTTCTTTCATGACGGCATCTGCCGACGTATAGTCTTGATGCTTGGAGTTGACGATATTGAGCGTCGGCGCATACATAATCCCGTTGGTATCGGCTACAGCCCGATACGTATCGTCTGTTATTTTACCCCATGGCTGCATCATCAGATTCGTATGCACGCCCATTTTGGCCAGTCCCTGCTGTACCGTTTGAATCTGCCGCTTCGTCGTTTCATAATTACTGCTTTTTAGTGAACGAATGCCAATTGCCGTTTCATTGCCGCTGGCAATAATATCCTGTACTAATTTGGGATTAGCTTTTAGTTCATTATCCATGACAAAAAATGTGCCGTGGGCATGATTTTGCTTCAAAAAATCCAGTGTTTTATATACGACATTGGGCTTAGACAAGCCGGCAAACGCAAAAGCAACAGCCGGTTCTGTCGTATAAATCATGCGCGGCGGCGTAGCAGAAGCCTGGCTCGGTGCCGGGGCTGTCGTGTGCGCTGCCATTTGGGCCTTTACGTCCGGCGTTAGTTGGCCTACTGCTTGGTTGGCTGCCGGCTCTGCCGCTGACACAGGCAGGCAGACTGCTGCCGCTGCTTGTACTATCGCCGTATGCAGCCAGGATACACCCGGTGTCTGAGCAGCCCAGGACACTGGCTGCGGCACAGACGGAGAAGCCGCGGTGGCTTCGGCCCGCTTGATTTGCCGCAAATCCGTTACGGCCAAGGACTGCACATTTTTTTCTTTCATGGCTTTTAAAATACGTTCGGTAACATCGACAATCGGCTCGTGTTTGGCTCCCGTATCTTCGCGAATTTTTAAATTCGGCTGCTTGTCTTTGGCCGGCCGTTCATCTGTCTTTCCCGGCGTATAGACGACAGCATTAGTCGGCGTGCCGACGACAAGCGACACAATCGAACCCTGCGGCACAGACTGTACAAATGCGGCGGCGTCTTCATCCGTTTTGATACTATCTTTAGGTACATAGACATCGGTTTTGACAGCCGACTGCAGCCCGGCTGCCGCTGCTGTTTTCAGCACATCCGGCACATACGACGTGGCCGGGGCTTTAAACAGTTCCGGCTGTTTTCCTGTCAGTACGTCCAACACTTTCTGCGTCTTGATAAGCTGTTCCAGCACCGAATCCTGCGGCTGTTTTTCCAATTTAGTCAGCCCCGTATACGTATAGTTCCCGATGGTGACGTGTTTGTCCAAGAGAAGCATTACAGAATCTTTGTCAACGGCACCATTCGACCCTTCGACAAAAAAAGTGGCCTGGACATCATATTTTTTGAGCAAATCAACAAGCTTGGCCGTTGTCGCCGGATCGGGCAGCCCGTCAAAGGTCAATGCCAGCCCTGTTTTTCCCGCATCTTTTGTATATACCGTCGCCGCAGTGACGTTTCCTTCATCCAGTTGCTGCTGTGCTGCTGCGACTTCTGCATCGACGTTATATTCACTAGATAAATCCGTAATATCATCATAAGATTCAGTCGAACTGCCTAAATACCAAAAATAATACAACATGCTGCAAATCAATACGACGACTGCCCCTATGACATATTTCGTTTTGACGTGCATAGTATGTTTCCTCCTTTTTATCGGTCAGGCATTAAAATCCCCAAGTCAAATCAGCCCAAACGGTACGGCTTTTTTCACTGGTTGTTTTATCTTGCAAATTATAATACTGCAAACTAAACAGCAGATTTTCATACAACGTATAATAGAACATGGCACCCCAACCGGTAAAACCGTTCATGTAGTTGCCCAAGCCATTCATCGTATGGTTGATATACGTATTGCCTGCCATATTATAATATTTCAAATCAAATTCATACGTATGGGTAATCCATGGAAAATTCTGGCCGAAGCGGGCCGATACGACATAGCTGTCTGCGGCGCCGCTGCCGTCTTTTTTATCACTGTGCAGGTACATGCCGCCCAAGCGGTAATTGCCTACATTATAATTGCTGCCTGCTGCCGTAATGGTCGTCGGGTTGTCGTAATTATTCCAATGATACCAGCCAAGCATATAGTCCCAGCGTTTTTGCCGCTGCCAGGCTTCCAAAAACTGCGTGCTTTCCGTGTCATTAACTTTGCCGATACCTGCTGACAACGATGTGTCTACATCGGGCTTGGCTGTCACTTTGACGCCGCGGAAATCAGAATCCAGTACATTGCCGTCAGCCAAATAGGCATACGTTTTTCCCGCTTCTACCGTAAAGGGAATATCCCACCACGTATAGCTGCCTTCTACATAAAAGCGGCTGAAGCGCACGTCGCCGTCATGGCTGCTGCGTGAAATCGCCCGGGATGCTGCCGTATCCTTGGAAATATGGCTTTTATCATATTCTGCCATGGCATGGGCCGTCCAATGGTCATTTATCTTTTTGTCCAAATAGATGCGTGCCCGCAGCCGATTATCTACCCACGTATACTTAGGCGAACCTTCATTATTCGCATAGCTGTAGCGGATTTCACCATGCACCTGTAAATCCTTGTCATGCGCTATTTTCACCTTTGTATCTGTAAGCTTCTGCAGACTGCCATATCCCAAGGCTTCTACTTCAGGGGCAAACTCATCCATCAGCTGCGTAATGCAGGGAAGAGCCGAAGGAGAAAATCTGCCGGCTTCCGAGCTTTGGGATGCAGACTGCGCTTCTTGATGACGATGATATACATTATAGGCCCGTGCTGTCAAAACAGCACCTTCCCGCCGTGACAAACTGTTCATATTCATATCTTTATCCGGCAGCAGCAGGCCGTCTTTATCCAGCATAGTAAATACGGTATACGTCCATTTGGGAGCCGGCTGGTTAAACCGGTCTGCCATATAGACATCTAAGGATACAGGCTTTACAGGCTGGACCGTATTCACTTTGGGTATGTCCATACGGCGGGAAATGACATCTTTGTCAGCCGTGACGGACTGTTCGCGGCGAATGACCGTATCAGCAGCCGGGTTGCCCCATTTACTTTCGGCCGCGGCGGTACGTGTTTGTATCGGTTTCGCGTCCGTATAGACAATAGCCAACGGTACTGCTGCGTTGGCTCGTTGTACCGTTTTTTCATCTATGATACGTATGGGCCGTACCGTAGGTGCCGTATTCGGGGGCAGTACTACTGTATTTGCCAGGGATTGCCGTGATGCATCTTGAAGCGGCTGTACAGTCCTAGGTTTGGCCGTACTCATCTGTACGGTATGCTGCTGCTTGGCATCTGCAACACCGGAATAAATTTTAATCACTGTCGGCTGTTTCGTATTAGATTCCCCTATGGCAATTTGAATCGTATTGGCATCTGCCGCTGCATTGGACACTTTGCCGCCGCCAATCGTAATAGTGATGTTGGTCGGCCTTTTTTCCGGACTGGCATCGGCATAAATTTGAATGACATTTTCTGCTTCTTCTGCCGCATGAACTATGCCGTTTGGCAAACATAATCCGACACTGGCAGACACCAGCGTACCGATGCGGACGATATTCTTTAATACATGTCTTTGTCCTTTCATGTATCTTGACTCCTTACTTATAGACTCCAATACGCCAAACCGGATGATTCAACAGCCTGTTTGTCAAAGATAGATTTGATGTCAATCACAACCGATTTGTTGCCGGCAAACGAGTGTTTCGTAAAGGCCTGCAGCTGTTCTATGGAATAGGCTGCGAAGGCCGCATGTTCTACAGCAAAAATCAGGCAGTCCGCATCGTCTATGTGAGCCACTGCAGCATCATCCATAATATCAATGCCATATCGTTTTTTTACGGCCTGCTTATCGGCCCAAGGGTCGATGACCTGGGGATGAATATCATATTCCTGCAAAATTTTTAAAATATCAATAGCCCGCGAATTGCGAATATCCGGGCAGTTTTCTTTAAATGTAATGCCAAAAAAGTAAATTTTATCATTTTTTAGCGAATGTTTTTCCTTTATCATCTTATTCAGGGTAACATCGACGATAAAGCGGCTCATCGAATTGTTTATCTGTCTTGCCGTCGTGACAAGCCGGCTGGTATTTTGATCCAGTACGGCTTTATATATCAGATAATAGGGATCTACACCGATACAGTGCCCACCGACCAGACCGGGCCGGAAACCAAGAGCATTCCATTTGGTATTCATGGCTTTGACCACTTCCATTGTCGAGATGCCTATTTTGTCAAAAATCATGGCCGCTTCGTTCATTAACGCAATATTTATATCCCGCTGCGTGTTTTCCAACAATTTCGCTGCTTCAGCTACTTTGATGGAACGTACCTTGAAAATATGCTCTACGGCAAGTTTATACACCTTGGCAATTTCGTCGCATACTTTTGGATTCATGCCCGAAACAATTTTACAGATATTTTTTAGGGTATGTACTTTATCGCCTGGATTAATGCGTTCCGGCGAATACCCGACAAAAAAATCGGTCCCGCAGGTCATGCCGGACGCTTTTTCCATTTCATGGACACAGAGTTCTTCGGTGACACCGGGATATACTGTCGATTCATACACTACAATTGTGCCACCCCTAAGATTCATTCCCACCGTACGGCTAGCCTGCTGCACACAGGTCAAATCCGGCGTATGGTCTTCTTTAATCGGGGTCGGCACTGCGACAATAATAAAAGAAGCGTCCTGCAGCTTCTTGGCATCAGACGTAAATTCTACCGTCGTTTCCTTCAATGCCGGACTGCCTACTTCTTCCGTCATATCTATGCCGGATTGCAGCATAGCTATTTTTTCTGGATTATTGTCGTAGCCAATAACACGAATTTTCTTCGCCAATGCCACTGCCAGCGGCAAGCCGACGTACCCAAGCCCCACCACAGCAGCACAACTTTTTCTATTTACCAGTGCTTCGTAAATTTCCACTTTTACCACTCCTACATGCAGATGCATATTGCATATATTGATACATACATATACAATTTTATGATACCGTTGAATACGGCACTTGTAAAGGGATTTTTTACCTTATTTATTTTTCTGCTTAAACTACCATATACTGCCGCATACAGACCCCTGACAGCAAAAAAGCTGCCTGCCGTATCTATCTGTTGCTCGATACGCACATGCAGCTTGGTGTGACATGTTGTTATGCTTTTGCTTTTTCGATGGTGAACCAAAAGGTTACGCCGTCATCTGTGTTGTATACTCCATAGGTTTGTCCGTGCAGTTTAACGAGCTCTGCGACAATGCCCAATCCCAGGCCGTGACCGCCAAAGGTACGCCGTACATTACGGCTTCTTGCTGTGTCCACTTTGTAAAACGGTTCCCAAATCCGTTGTTGGCATTCTTCAGGAATGGGAATTCCTTGATTGTGTATGAACACTTTATAGACCGTGCCCAAATCTTCGCCGGCAACGGTTATTTCTTTGCCCTGCGGCGTGTAGTCAATGGCATTGCTCAAAAAATTGCTCATGATGCAGTCTATTTGTTCCGGGTCGCCATAGGTTGTCATATCCGGCGGCAGCTTCCAAGTAATCCGAATTTCTTTTTTTTGCACAGTCTGCGCAAAGCGTGCTTTGGCTTCATCAACAAGAGCGCCAAAATCAAAAGCCATTTTTTCCAGTTTAAATGCCCCTGTTTCCAACCGAGATAAATTGAGCAGACTTTTTACCAAATTATCCATTTTCACAGTTTCATTTTGAATGACCTTGCAGTACCGCTGCCGTGTTTGTTCATCGCTGTGCAGGCTGTCCAACCCTTCGGCATACCCCTGGATAATCGCCAGCGGTGTCTTCAGCTCATGGGATACGGCAAAGATAAAGGATTTCCGCATATGTTCTACTTCTTTGGCTTTGTCCAGCTGCTGCTTTAATTGGGTATTGGATTTCTGCAGTTCGTCCAGTGCCTGATTGAGTTGGTCCGACAAAGTATTGAGGCTGCGTCCCAATTCTCCGATTTCATCGGTATTGCTGCCGTGCCATTTTTTCGTAAAATTGAAATGCGTCATGGCGACGGATATTTTTTTCAGCTCCAACAGGGGCTTGACCATTTTATTAGTCAGCAGAATAGTACCAATCACGGCAATCAGCAGCCAAATAATGCCGCATGTGAAGATAAAATGCTGCACAATGCCAATAGTTTTTTGCATCGGGGCGACGGGCTGACTGATAAGTACATAGGATTGTCCGTCTATACGGGAAATCAGATTAAAATACTGGAATGTTTCACTGGGACGATAATGTTTGACTTTGCCCAGTTCGGCTTCATCAGGCTGCCGGCCCTGCAGCAAATCGATCATCTCTTGGATATGCTTGGGCTGTACCATTTTGTCCTGATGCGCTTTTGCTTCTTCTTCTTTGCCTACGGCAACAACAACGTCTTTCGTATCCGCTTTCGGCGACCCAATAAAAATACGCCGTCCCGGCCGCGACGAATAGACAAGCTGGCTGTTGTCAATAATAAGGATTTCTGCACCCAAATTCTGACTGATGAGGTCAAACTGGCTTTCGCCGTCCATTTTCTTTTCTTTATAAATCGTGCTGATTTCCTGGCTGGCTTCTATCATGCCGTCTTTTTTGACAGAATAAAAGAATTTATTAAAGCCTATGCCAATAGCCAGCATCAGCGTAATAATAAAGAACAGCGTAAAGCCGATGACATACAGTCCCGATTTCATGCGAAGCGATAATCGTATCATTTTGCATCATAGCGGTATCCGTAGCCGCGCACGGTTTGAATATATTTGCCTTTGTCCCCCAGTTTGATACGCAGGCGGTTGATATGGGTATCTACAGTGCGTAAGTCGCCGTAATAGTCGTAATTCCATACTTGGTTGAGAATCTGCCGACGACTAAGTGCTTTGCCGGCATTGGCAGCCAAATACGCGAGCAGTTTGTATTCCGTAGGACTGAGGTCAATATGTTTGCCGTCCAGTACGACCTGCCGTGCGTCCCGGTCAATGGATACGCCGTCGACAGCAGACGCTAGTTCGGTTGCTTCTTTTTGTGTGCGCCGCAGCAGCGCTTTAATTTTAGCCACCAAAATTTTGGGACTGAACGGTTTGGTAATGTATTCATCGACACCCAAATCATAGGCAAACAGCTGGTCAATTTCTTCGCCCTTGGCGGTCAGCATCATGATGGGGACAGATGATTCCCGGCGAATTTCCCGGCATACCGTCCAGCCATCGTATCCTGGCATCATGACATCCAGCAGTACCAAATCCGGATGCTGTTCATGGTATAGTTTTAACGCTTCTTTGCCATCGGCAGCTTCCAGCATTTCATAGCCTTCCGGCTTTAGAAAATCAACTACCAACTGACGCATTAATTGTTCATCATCGGCTATTAAGATTTTTTCCATGTCGTCTCCCTCTGTTCCAATCATCTCATACTATCCAAGGATTTTCTTGACATCCTGTACATCCGGCAGCTGCTGCAGCCAATAGGAAACAGAACGGCCGCTAATGCATAGGTCCGGCGCAATTTCCTGTAGCGGCACAAGGACAAAGGCCCGCTGCGTCACATAGGGATGCGGTATTTCCAGTGTATCGGTATGACTGATAACATCATCGCTGTACACAATATCAATATCAATCGTGCGGGCTCCCCATTTTTCATGCCGCACCCGTCCCAGCTGTTGCTCTATCTGCTGACAGACCGCCAGCAAAGAAGACCCGGAAAGAGCCGTTTCTACCGTACAGGCCATATTGATAAATACGGGCTGGTCCGTTTTTCCCCAAGGCGGGGTTTCATACAACGACGAAACGGCCGTGACCTGCAGTGCTTTTTGTTTCTTGAGCAGGGCAACCGCCGTCTGCAATGTCTTTTCCCGGTTTCCCAGGTTGGCCCCCAAACTCAAATAATACTTATGCATGGCGGCTCCTCTCTATCGTCACGGCTGTATCTGCCAGGGGGCCGCCAATCGGCGCATGCGGCTTATGCACGGTAATCGCCACGGCGTCTACGGCAAATTGTGCCAGCACCGTTTCTGCAATAACTGCTGCCAATCGTTCAATAAGGTGGTATGTCCGTTTTTCGACAATTTCCTGAATAACGGCATACACTTTACTGTAATCAATCGTATCCGTCAAGGCATCACTGGCTCCTGCAGCCGTCAAGTCTGCCGTCAAAACGGCATCGACATAAAAAGGCTGGCCGTTTCGCTGTTCTTCCGGCAGGCAGCCGTGATAGCCATAAAACTGCATGCCCTGCAGCGTAATAGTATCCATGGTGTTATCCTTTCTGCGTATCGCCGCTGTGTTTTCCGGCCATCAACATATCCCAGGCTTCTTTATACGCTTCCGTGCCGGCTGCCAGACAGCCGCTGGATGAAGCCGTAATAATATTGGAATCTGCAGCCATGGCACTGCGCATCGTCAAGCAAAGATGCGTCGCCTGTACAATGACCAGTACGCCTTCCGGCTGCAGCCCCCTGTTAATAGACTGACAAAGCTGGTCTGTCAAGCGTTCCTGCAGCTGAGGCCGGCGGGCCAAAATATCCACGGCCTGTACAAAATGGCCAAACCCGGCAATACGGCCGCCGCGCGGGTAATAGGCAATATGAGCGGTCCCAAAAAACGGCAGCAAATGATGTTCACACATCGAATGAAAGCGAATATGCCGAACGGCCACCAAGCCGTTAGTCTGCGTTACAATCGGGTTATTCCATTCTGCATCCGGATTTTCCCGCAGGCCGGAAAAAAACTGCCCAAACGCTTCGGCCACCCGGTAGGGCGTTTTTTCCATGCCCAAGGCCGCAATATCTACTCCTAATGCTTCCAAAAATTGTGCCATCGCCTTGACAGCTTTTTTATTAACAGCATTGTTACTCATTAAATCTGCCATGTCCTGCTCCTTTTTACAGTTTATTTCACACACGTAGTCCGCTCAACGGACGATTACAATACATAATAGTAGGCCAGAATAAAAATAAAGCCTCCGACAATGATAAAAAACGGGCTGGCATACTGCTGCCAGATATTTTGTTCATGATACAAATAAATTTCATCCGGATTGGACGGATTATACCGCACATCGACAGCATCGCCGGCTACACTTTGCCATTCGGCATTGCCAATTTTATATTTGCTTTTATATGTCTTGTTTTGGACCGTAAATTCGACAACCGGAAAATATAAACTGCCGCTCTTCATCTTCTTTTCTTCAAACCCAAGCAGTTTTCCCGTCGTCGCTGCCGTGCAGTGCCGTGTCAGCGCCCGCAGCTTCCAGCCATGATACGCCCCTACGGCAATAAACAATACGCCCAGCACCGCCGGTATATAATACAGCATACTCATTGTGTATTCCTCCTAAGTTACATAGTCAAAGTTCATCGTGATGAATGGATTCGCCCGGCAATACGATAGGCAATCGTCCCGCCCAGCACGCCCGTAACCAGCTGCGGCCAGCTCATGCTCATGAGTATCATATGCCGCACTGCCGCCGGAAAATCCACGCAGCCAAACAACAGATAAAACGCGCCGTATATGGCAGCCATCTTGCAAACTGCCGCCCCATACAGTCCTGGCAGCTTATAGGCACGCAGGCGATAGACAGCTCCTACGAGCACGCTGTTGCCGACAGCCACCGGGATAATAAACGGCATAAAGGGCAGCATGCCTTCCAGCCAGGCAAAAACAGGCGTAATGCAGGCAACAGCCAAGCCGGATTTCCAGCCGACTTTCAAAACGGCCAATATCAAGCAAGCGTTGACCAGCGAGCCAATTAAAAACATGCTGACCTGCGGCGGTATAGGAAGCAGCAGCCGTATTCCCTGCAGCAGCAGCGTCACTGCCAGCAGCAGTCCCGTCCGCGTGACAATGTATAGCATCCTGTCATTCATCTTCTATATCCCTACCTAAATCTGTAAAATTTGTTATAATAAAGACATCTATTTATTATACCATAGAGTATCTTATAGATTCCATGTCTTATCATCAATTTTATTGTATAGTCAGAGGTGTCAGATGTCAAAACGTTTTATTCATTCCATTAACTATATGCGGGGTCTTTGCATGCTCGGCGTCATTGCCATTCATGTCGGCTCCGTCGCTATCGTCAATCCTGCGCCCAATTTAGGGCTGATTGCGCTCTTGGAAATACTTTCCCGTTTTTCTGTGCCGGCATTTTTCTTTCTTTCTGCGTTCGGCATGTTTTACAGTCAGCCCTTATCGCAGCCGTTCAACTATAAAGACTACTTGCGCCGCCGGGCCCGTACTGTTTTTATTCCCTATCTGATCTGGTCGTTTTTCTACATGTTCTATGTATCAGTCATCAGCCACAACTTCAGCGTCTTTCAGCCGACTGCGCTGGTCCGAACCCTGTGGTACGGCCTGGCCATGTATCATATCTATTTTCTCGTAATTTTGCTTTGGTTTTACGTACTGATGCCGCTGTGGCGTCCCCTGCTTCGTCTGATGAACCGCAAGCCCTGGGTGTCCTTTACAATCTTGCTGGCAGCCAACATGGTCTTCAATTTCTATTCCAGCTACCTCTGGTCGGTACCGCAGGACGCCAGTCCCTGGCTGAAAGATGCCTTTGCGTTCCGGCTCAACTATATCGTATTCCATTATCTCTTTATCTTTATGTTCGGTGCCTTCACGGCAGAACATTTTACTGCTGTCACGGACTGGATTCGCCGCCATGCCCTAGGGGTCAACGTCTTTCAAGTCCTGACGACGCTGGGCATGCTGGCCGCCTATTGGGGCGTCATGCACTATCTGCAGTATGATGCCCTGTCTGCCGTCTTTACGATTCACCAGCTCAGTCCGATTGGCATGCTGTACACCTTGTCTACGATGCTCTTTTTGCTGTACTGGTGGGAATGCCGTACCGTACCCGGCTGGATGCATCGGCTTTTCTCCCTGCTTGGCAACGACTCCTATCCCATCTACCTCGTTCACCCCGTCTTTCTCAGTGCCTGCACGGGGCTGGCTGCTCATTTTCACATCTATTTGCGGTCTGCATACATCGTAGCCATTTATTTCATCGTTGCCGGCTGTGCGGCTGCTTATGCTTCTATCATCAACCATCTTCCCCTGCCGCACTGGCTTTCCATCTGCCTGAAAGGGAAATAATATAGTTTGGTGTTTTGAGTTTGAAGAAAATGATTCGTAAGACTGCAAACGATGCTCGCAAAATGATATAGCAAACGGGCTGTAATAAAATGGACTAAAAATTTTTCTTCTGTTACAGCCGCGTTTCTAAAAAAATTGCACACTGCATACTAAAAAAGACTATCGCTTTACGCGATAGCCTTTTTAGTATGTGTGTATGGAAAGAAACTCATTCAGAAAACGTATCATTAGCCGCCGAAACGATAGGACAAACCAGTGACAAAGCCTTTATACGTAACACTGGGATCATTGTCGTGACGGCCTGCTGTGTCTACGTAGCGGTAGCCGGCGTTAATATCCAAATCATTGGTAGCTTTGTAGGAAAGACCGGCTTCCCACGTCGTTGTATCTTTCGTGCCGATGCCTACTTTACCATAGACATCGAGGTTGTCTGCCAACGGAGCTTTGCCGACGAGGCCTACTTGCGCTACATTATTGG
>CAVKOP010000016.1:0-21371 GCA_963657835.1 Lachnospiraceae bacterium
GTGTGTCATTTGTTTGCCTGAAACGTATTGATTGATATAAGCACGGACTGTTTCTACTTCCGGTAATTCAGGCATACGTCCTCCTATTTCGCTTCTTCCCAATTTTTTCCATAATGAATATCCACAATAAGCGGCACAGACAGCGTAACGATGTGTTCCATCGTATCTTTGAGCAGCGCTGCCGCTTCTTCCCGTTCATCTGCAGGCACTTCCAAGACCAATTCGTCATGGACCTGTACTAACAGCTGGCTCTTTAGGTGCCGTTCTTCCAATTTCTGCTGTACGGCATTCATGGCCATTTTGATAATATCTGCCGCGCTGCCTTGAATCGGCGTATTCATTGCCGTTCGTTCGGCAAATGAACGGCGCGTAAAGTTTTTGCTGTTGATTTCCGGCAGTGCCCGAATCCGTCCAAACATGGTTTTAGCAAAGCCGGTCTGATGGGCCTGCGCAATGAGCCCGTCCATATACGCATGAACGGTACTGTAGCGTGCAAAATACGAGTCTATATACTGTTTAGCCTGCTGGCGTGAAATAGAAATATTACGTGCCAGCCCAAAATCACTGATGCCGTAGATTATGCCAAAATTAACGGCCTTGGCATGCGAACGCTGTTCCGGCGTGACATCGTCCCAAGGAATGCCAAATACTTCAGACGCAGTCCGACGGTGAATGTCCTGATTCTTCAAAAAGCCGTCCACCATCGTCGGGTCTTGAGATAAATGCGCCAACAGGCGCAGCTCAATCTGCGAGTAATCGCCGGATAAGATATAATCATACCCTTTTCCCGGCACAAACAAGGAACGAATTTTACGTCCCTGTTCGGTACGGATAGGAATATTCTGCAGATTCGGATCGGAGCTGCTGAGACGTCCCGTAGCCGTCACCATTTGGTTAAACGACGTATAAATTCGCCCTGTTTCAGCAGAAACCAACGGTTCCAACCCATCTAAATATGTAGAAATCAGCTTTTTCAATGCCCGGAACTGCAAAATTTTAGGAATCATCGGGTGCTTGTTCAGCAGAGCATCCAATACTGCCGAATCCGTTGAATAGCCGGTTTTCGTCTTTTTAATGACTGGCAGCTGCAGTTTTTCAAACAAAATCACGCCCAGCTGCTTGGGGGAGTTGATATTGAATGTTTCGCCAGCATCTTCATAAATCGCTTCTTCCAAGGCATCCGCTTCTAAGGATAATTCCTGCTTCATTTCCATAAGCCGCTGCATATCCACGGTAAACCCGTTCATTTCCATGACAGCCAGCGTATGAATCAGCGGAATTTCAATGCGTTCATAGAGCTGCATCAGGCCGGCCGTTTCCAGTGCTTCTTTTTCCTTCGGCCAAACGTGATACGAAAACAGCGCATCACTGGCTGTGCGCGTATTGTCATTTTCTGTATCTTCATGCAGAACTACATCAAATGCTTCGGATAAATACAGCATGCCGTAAGACGTTCTGGTCGGTTCCAGCAAGTACGCCCCTAAAACGACATCCTGCAGTACTATCGGCGTATCCGTATACTGCGACAATACTTTTACCAGCCGCTTGCCGTCCGTTGTAATAACTTCTTTGGCAGTCGTAAGCGCTGTCATATAGGCGGCATATTGGTCCGGCGGGATGATGCATACGCCCTGCTTAGACGCCAAAGCCAGCACTTGTACTTCCGGTACAGGCACGGCCTGGGTATACACCGCTTCTACAGCCACGCGCTGCCCTGCGATGCACGTCGGCGGCATGTCACGAGCTGTGCGTATCGTCAGCTTGGTTTCCGGTTCGTTGGCAGCCAAGGCCGAAAAACGGTCAAAGGCAGCAAACCGTTCCAATAAATTGCGAAAGCCCAAACTGCGGAACAGTGCCGTTACATCTTCTTCACGCGGCTGGGGCAAAAACATTTCCAAGGTATATTCAATAGGGACATCGCAGCGAATCGTCGCCAATTCTTTAGACAACATGGCGTTATCTTTATTATCAGCCAGCTTTTCCTGCAGCTTTTTCCCCTTTACTTCTGCTAAATGGTCATACACGCCTTCGACGCTTTGAAACTGCGTAATCAATTTTAACGCCGTTTTTTCTCCAACGCCGGGAACGCCGGGAATATTGTCGGCTGTATCTCCCATCAGTGCTTTCATATCAATAACTTGTTTGGGCGTATACCCATATTCTGCCAGCATAACGTCCGGCGTAACAGCCAGCATATTGGTAATTCCTTTTTTAGTCAGATGAACCGTAACCGTATCGTCTACGAGCTGCAGCGCATCTCTATCGCCAGTGACGACAGCTACATCCAGTGTTTCTTCCATATGCCGGGCAATCGTACCGATAATGTCGTCTCCTTCATAGCCTTCCAATTCCAGAACATGAATTCCCAGGCATGCCAATACTTCCCGGATTAAGGCAAACTGAGGCCGCAAATCATCCGGTGCCGGTTTTCGGGTCGCTTTATATCCGTCAAACAAATCATTGCGAAAGGTATGCTTTCCCTTGTCAAAGGCGACAGCTACATACTGCGGATCGAGCTGTTCATACAGTTTCAGCAGCATATTTAAAAAGCCATACACGGCATTGGTCGGCCGTCCCTGGCTGTCTGTCAAATGAGGAATCGCATAAAATGCACGGTACAAGAGACTGCTGCCGTCAATAATTACTAATTTTTCTTTCATACGTCCCTCCGGTTACCGTTTCAAAAAAGATCTGACAAGATTATATACACAATAAATAAGAAATGCACCAATCAAATAGGGCATTGCCATGATTAAAAAGCCCAAGGCACTGACAATAATGGCCAAAATGCAGAACACAATCACGCCCAAAGCCAGCTTGACACGCCAAGACAGCCCGGATGTCATAATATGAATACCGCTGGGTCCCTGCGGTCCTTGCTGCTGTCTATACGATTCTTCGTATAAATTCTTTTGTTCCTGCACGGTGCCATCTTCTTCTATAGTCTGACCGCGAAAGCTGTCCCGTTCATGATTGGACATTACCTTGGCTTCTTCCTGCTGCGCAATGCGATGGCATACTTCACACAATCCATCGTCATATACAGCTTCTCTATCACAAAAACGACATTTCATATAGTTCCTCCTGATATGGTATATACATATATACAAACAGCAATATAGTCTTAAATTCGTATCTATTATATCATAAGAAAAAACCTGTGTCTTCCACGATGCAGATGGGAAAACACAGGTTTATCATTTTTATATGTATTCTTCTTTTATTTTTATTTTGCCATCATTTCGGCTACCTTATTGGCAAAGGCTGCCGGGTCATCCGGCATAATGCCTTCCAACAGTAATGCCTGATCGTAAAGCATCTTGCAGTAATCCTTAAATTCCGGCGTATCTTTGCCAGCATCATGCACGGCCTGCAGTTTAGCAAACAGCTGGTGCTGCGGGTTGATTTCCAAAATACGGCGCGCTTTCAGCATCGGATTGTCTGCGGCGGCAAAAGCTTGTTCCATAGCCAGGGACGGGCCGGCTGCATCGGCAACGAGGCAGACAGCGCCGGTTTTCAGGCGGTTGGATAAGCGTACATCGACAACTTTTCCATCGAGGAAGTCTTTCATATCTTTCAAAAGGCCTTCATTATTTTTGGCCAAATCTTCATTTTTCTTCTTTTCTTCTTTGAAAGCATCATCTTCCAAATCCAAGTCACCGCGGCTGATAGAATGGAACTGTTTGCCGTCATATTCCCGAATGGCTTCTACAGCAAATTCATCGACAGGATCGGTCATACAGAGGACTTCAATATCTCTGTCGCGGAGCATTTCCATCTGCGGCAGGGCTTCAATGGCATCTTTGTCTTTGCCCGTTGCATAATAAATCTTTTTCTGGCCGTCTTTCATGCGGCTGACATATTCTTTCAGCGTGCAGAGCTTGCCGTCTTTAGAAGACATAAAGAGAAGCAAATCTTTCAATTTATCGACATTGTTTTCACCGGTCATCATGCCGCTATAGACGCCGATTTTCAGGGATTTACCATATTCAGCCCAGAATTTTTCATATTTTTCACGGTTCTTTTCCAAGTTGCGGGCCAAGGTTTTCAAAATATTCTTTTCCAAATTGCGGCCAATCAGCTTCAGTTCACGGCTCTTCTGCAGCAGTTCACGAGAAATGTTCAGCGATAAATCCGGAGAATCTACCAGCCCTTTGACGAAGCGCAGGTAATCCGGCAGCAAGTCTTTGCATTTGTCCATGATGAAAACATGGCGGGAAAACAGCTGAATGCCCGGTTCATAATCAGAGTAATAGAGGTTAAACGGTGCGCTGCCCGGAATAAACAAGAGCGCTGTGTAATCAACGGCACCTTCAACGCGTGTATGGAAAATTTCCATGGGGTCATCCCATTCATAGAACTGATGCTGGAAAAATTCTTTGTATTCTTCTGGTTTAATGTCCGATTTATTGCGGGTCCACAACGGCTGCATAGAATTGAGCGTCCGTGTTTCCGTATGTTCTTCTTCCGGCGCATCTTCGAGGACTTTACCGTCTTTATCTTTTGGTTTTTCTTTGGTCGTAAATTCCATCGTAATCGGATAGCGAATATAATCAGAATATTTCTTGACCAAACTCTGCAGCGTCATTTTATCCGTGTAATTTTCTTCTGAATCGCTGCCGTAAAAATCTTTGCCTAAATGCAGAATAATGGACGTGCCGTGTTTTGGCTTTTCACATTCTTCCAACGTGTACTGGCCGTCGCCGGCAGATTCCCATTTGTATGCCTGTGCTTCACCGGCCTTACGCGTAACGACCGTAACCGTATCGGCAACCATGAAAGCGGAATAAAAGCCAACGCCGAATTGACCGATGAGGTCTTTATCCGTACTGCTGTCTGAATCTTGCGCTTCTTTCAATTTTTCCAAAAATGCTTTCGTCCCGGATTTTGCTATGGTCCCCAAATTCTGCATGAGGTCTTCTTTGTTCATGCCTAAGCCATTATCAGAAATCGTCAGCGTATGCGCTGCTTCATCCGGCGTCAAATGGATTTCAAATCCTGTATCCCCTTCGAGCAAATCGCTGTTTGTCAATGACTGATAATGCAGTTTATCAATCGCATCAGATGCGTTGGAAATCAATTCACGTAAGAAAATTTCATGATTCGTATAAATAGAATGGACCATCAAGTCCAGTAACTGTTTCGTTTCTGCCTGAAATTCAAATGTTTCTTTTGCCATAATCAGCAGTCTCCTTCTTAAATGTATTAGCACTCTCTTCGTTCGAGTGCCAGTCTCTGTTTATATAATACAATAAAAAGTCAAATAGTCAATAGGAAAATAAAAAATAAGCAGCTAATGCACAGACCATTTGAGGGACAGTCCATGATGTGCTGCTTATTTCATACGGTATTATTTTTTGAATACACTCATATCCAGGCAGTCAAACCCCTGTAGCAAGTCTTGTACCTGAGCGGCAATCGCTTGGCTGCCGCCTTGTTCGCTGCTTTCTACATTGAGCGGCATATTGGGATCGTGCAGGGACATGCGCAGCAGCGCCCAGCCATTGGCAAAAACAAGGCGAACACCTTCATACGACGGTTTGGCAATCGTAATGCCTGCCTGCGCTGCCTGTGCTTCAAACTGCTGCAGTACAGCTGCGCCATAGGCCTTGGCATCATCTGTTCCCTGTATTTTCAGCCGGTATTCTTTGCTTTCTGCCGGCTGCGCCAATTTAGCAATCAAATCACCAAGGGCTTTTCCTTCTTTTTTGGCTTTTGCCGCAGCGATGAGCAGTTTGACAGCCAAATACGCGCCATCATCCAAATAGTAATTTTCGCTGAGCGCACCGTGGCCTGACGTTTCAATGGCCAGCGGCGAAACAGTTCCCTGCTGGTTCAGCCGGATGCATTCATCAATGACGTTTTTATAGCCGCGCATATACCGATGATGCACCAGATGCAGTTCGTCCTGCAGGAATGCTGTCAATTCATCAGAGGTAACAGAATCCGTGACAATCGTACTGCCCGGATAATCCGGTGCTAAAATAGCGGCCATCATCGCAATCAAGGCATTGCGGTTGATTTCTTCCCCATCAGGAAGAACAGCGCTCATGCGGTCTACGTCCGTATCAAAAATCAAGCCCAAGTCGGCATGATGCTGCAGAACAGCCTGGCGAATGGCTTCCATCGCTTCTTTGTTTTCCGGATTGGGAATATGATTGGGGAACATGCCGTCCGGTTCCAGGAACTGGCTGCCTGTCGTATCGGCACCCAACGCAGCCAGTACTTTGTCAGCAAAGAAACCGCCGCCGCCATTGCCGGCATCGACGACAATATGCATTCCTGCCAACGGCTGGCTGGCTGCCGCAGCTCCCAAGCCGTCTCTGATTTTACGGCATAAATGCGCAGCATATATATCTATAATATTCAATGGTGCTGCAGCCGGTACAGGCACCTGGGCTTCTGCTATGCCAGATGCATATGTCAACACTTCTTTTATTTCACTTTTTTCCAAACCGCCGTCTTTTGTAAAAAATTTAAGGCCGTTGCGGTTGTACGGCAAATGGCTGGCCGTAATCATAATGGCTCCATCCATCTGTGTCTGCGGAAAAACGATAGACATAAACATGGCCGGCGTCGATGCCAGTCCGCAGTCAGCCATGGCAGCGCCCTGTTCCTGCAGCCCCTGAAATACGGCTTTTTTCATGGCACCTGCCGAAATACGCGAATCATGGCCTACTGCAATCCGCAGCGCTTTCGTTTCTTTTCCTAACTTTTTAGCTAAAAAAACGGCAAAGCCGGCAGCAATCCGATTGGCTGCTTCCGGAAACAACGTAACCGGTTCGCCTGCTTCACCGGCTACGGCTACACCCCGCACATCACTGCCATTTTGCAATTTCATCATATCTTCAGTACTAATCATCGTGCATCCTCCTATGTCGATATATGAACCATACCTGTCTATGTATTATGGTACTGGAAAATACCAAGAATTACAAGGAAAATATATGACCCTGTTTCGTATGTATGGTATACTTATAACAACTTTATTTTTTTGAGGTGATACATTATGCTGCATGCTGCGCCATCCCAAGATGGACAAGCAAAACTTTCGTTACTGTCGGCAATGCTCATTTTCGGTACTATAGGTCTTTTTATCCGCTATATCCCCCTGCCGTCTTCACTGATAGCCTTTTCCCGCGGTTTTATTGGCACGCTGTTCATTGTCTTGTTTCTTGCTGTAAAACGAATTCCTATCTCTTGGACAGCTATCCGCCAAAATATAGGCCGCCTGATTCTTTGCGGTATCTGTATCGGTTTTAACTGGATTTTTCTCTTTGAAGCCTATCGGTATACGTCGGTCGCCATTGCTACGCTTTGCTACTATATGGCTCCTATTATTGTCATTTTAGTTTCACCCATCGTTTTGAAAGAACGGCTGACCGTGTGTAAACTGTGCTGCGTCGCGCTGGCACTCATCGGCATGGTACTCGTCTCCGGCGTTGGTCAGGACACGGGAACGACAAATGGTACAGGTATCTTTTTTGGCTTAGGAGCTGCCGTAATGTATGCCGCCATCATTATCCTGAACAAAAAGCTCTCTCCCATTGCCGCATACGACAAAACCATCATGCAGCTAGGTATTGCCTCTTTGATTTTGCTTCCCTACGTCTTTGCCACAGAGGATATCGCCTCCATCGCCGTGCCGCCATTGGCTTGGATTCTTCTTTTGGTTCTCGGCATCGTTCATACCGGCTTTGCCTACACACTATATTTTGGTTCTTTATCCTTTTTGCGTGGGCAGACGATTGCCCTATTCAGTTATTTAGATCCTATTTTTGCTATTTTTCTTTCTGCCGTCGTACTGCATGAGCCTTTGACCGGCCCGGGTTTGCTGGGAGCCGTCTTAGTACTGGGATCTACCTGCTTTAGTGAATGGAAAGGATAAATCGTATGCAGCATACGATGCAGTTTATTAGATTGGCACACCATTACAAAAGGAGGAATTTTTATGACAGCTTACAAAATTATCGCCTGCGACATGGATGAAACCCTTCTCAGCAGCGATGCTTCCATTTGTCAGCGCAATATAGATGTCATTCAAAAAGCAGTAGCACAAGGTGTTAAATTTGTTCCCTGCACCGGACGGGGATTTCGTTCCGTAGAAGGGGTATTAACTACACTGGGACTACTCAACCAGGCAGACCAATACGTCATTGGCTTTAACGGCGCCAGCATTACAGAAAACAACGGACATCGTTCCCTATTTTGGGACCCTATTCCCTTTGATTTGGCCAATACTATATACCAAAAAGGTGTATCGTACGGCATGTGCATGCATATCTATACGCGTGATACTGTATATATCCGTGCAGTTACGCCTGATGAAGAAGCGTTTTTGCACGGCCGCATGGCCTATGTGCCTACGGATGCCGCGACACTTAATTTTATCCGCGGCAAAGAAGAAGTCTGCAAGCTCATTATTATGAACACGGACGATGCCGTACTGCAAGCCATTCATCAAGATATGCAGCCGCTGCTGGCTGATATTACAGTCAGCTTCTCCAGCAACCGCTATATTGAATTCATGCACAAAGGCGTCACTAAAGGCGTCGGCTTATTAAAATTAGCCCAGCTTTTACACGTCCAGCCAGCCGAAACAATGGCCATTGGCGACAACATCAATGATGTCGAAATGCTAAAAGCAGCCGGCCTCAGTGTCGGCGTTCACAACTTAAATCCGGCCATTCGTTCATACTGTGATGTCATCACAGATGCAACCAACAACGAAGGGGCTGTAGCCGAAGCGATTGAACAATTTGTCCTGCGCTGAAGCTGTCCCGTATGCCAGACGGGTACAGGTATATATGAATTGGTACGCCAACTAAAAAAGATGTTTGCTCTCCACAGAGAAGCAAACATCTTTTTTATAGTATCTATCCCAAAATATTATCGAATGACACGGCGGGACGGGCCCAGAATACGGACACTGTTCAATACGACAGCTAAGGTTGCTGTATTATGAATAACAGCTGCCCAAAGCGGACTGATACGACCCAACGCGCCAAGGAGCATAGCTGCCGAGTTGACGACAATCGTCGCTGTAAAGTTTTGATTAATAACTTTCATCGTACGACGGCCAATCTGCAGGGCATCGCAAAGCTTGCTCGGGTCTTCAGAGCGAATCGTAATCGCTGCCGATTCAGCCGCAATATCCGTTTTATTGCCGCCCAAACTTACACCGATGTCGGCAAATGCTAACGCCGGCGCATCATTAATACCATCGCCAACCATCATGACATTGCCGCGTTTTTGCAGTTTCATGACATAATTGGCTTTGTCTTCCGGCAGGATTTCAGCATGATATGAATCAATATCCATAGCATGCGCTACTTCTGCTGCCATTTCTTTGGAGTCCCCTGTCAGCATGACGACTTCATCGATGCCAATACGGCGCATCTGATTCAATGTCTTTTTCATGGCCGGACGAACCGGATCTTCAATCGTCAGGCAGCCGAGATATTGTTTGTCTCTGGCAACATAGAGCAAGTTTTTACCCCACGATTTATCGCTGATTTCAGGAACGCCTTGTACGTCTTCTTCCTGCATGAACCGACGGCTGCCAACGAGGACATCGCCGCCCTGATAGGTTTCAAAATCAGGTACTGTCGCTTTCATGCCGCGAGCCACAATCGTTTCAGATGTTTCATGAGGCGGCGTTTCCCAGTCCTGTCCCTTGACATACTTTTGAATGGCTACAGCCAATGGATGAACTGAATGCATTTCTGCGGACGCCGCCAGCAGAATCATTTCTTTTTCTTCTACGCCCTTAGCCGTTTCAATATGGGCAATCTGCGGCACGCCCATCGTAATCGTACCGGTCTTATCCAAAACGACAGTATCAATATCTGCCAAGTTTTCGATGTAGTTGCCGCCCTTAATCAAAATTCCCTTGCGGGCTGCCATGCCGATAGCTGCGGAAATGGCTGTTGCCGTAGATAATTTCAAGCCGCAGGAGAAATCAATGAACAGCAGATTCAGGACGCGCTGCCAATCTTTTGTGGCACCGTACACAATAGCTGCGCCGATAAAGGAAATCGGTACGAGCATGTTAGCCATCTTATCGGCAAAGTTCTGAACAGGTGCCCGGCGTGTCTGGGCTTCTTCTACCAAATGAATAATCTGTGCCAGCGACGTATCCGCGCCGACTTTTTCGACTTCAATGACCAAGTCACCGGCTTCGATGACGCTGCCTGCATAGACAGACGAACCTGCCTGCTTAATAGCCGGATTAGATTCGCCTGTAATAGAGGCCTGATTAACAGCCGCGTTGCCAGCTAATACGCGGCCGTCAACACAAATCTTTTCACCCAAATGAACGGCAATATGGTCGCCGACTTTCAGCGATTCTACAGGTACTTTCCGTTCGCGGCCGTTTTCAATGACCCAAACATCCCGCTGATCCAGTTTGAGCAGGCCGGAAATCTGGCGGCGCGCACGTTCAGCTGCATATTCCGTCAGCATTTCTGCGCCGTTGGACAATGCCAGCAGTGTCAAGCTGGATTCCGGCTTGCCTGCCAATACCGAAGCAGCTACAGCCGTGGCTGTCAATGTATCTGCGTTGGCCTGATGGTCTTTGACCAGCCCCATAACACCGTTGTAAATAAAGCGGCGGGCAATATACATCGTAAACAGACGGCGGAATAACAAAATACTTCCGTAAAATTCCGGATTCGTTTTACGCAAAATATTCATGGCAATAAAGCCGCCTACGGAAAGAATGGCTTCACGGCGGTATGCTGCTACATCCCATTCTTTCTTTTCTTCTTTTTTCTTGCCGTACTTCGTTTCAAACGAACGAACCAGCATACGGACAGCACGCAAGTCTACCTGGCCGGTATAATAAAAGGTTAATTTTTTTTCATTCGTCGAAGCTGCTACAATACCCCGAATCTGACGGAGTTTGACACCTAGAATAGGACGCATTCTCACTGGCAGGGTACTATGCAGCTCCATAGTGCAGCATGTATACATCATTTATCGTCCACCTCTCATCAAAGCTGCTGCCCACCATAACATTTGCGGACCTGACGGCCGTTGGTTAAGCATAATCATTTTACGCATGCCCCGGATAATGAAAATAAAGGACACAAGTGAGCGCAGATCCAATACATTTGCCGTTTTTTTAGAAATGATACCGTTAAACAAATCCAGTGTTTCATACAGCGCATCCCGATACGCAGCCCGGTTGCTGTTTTGCTGCATAATGAGTGCTTCACGCTGTTGATTTTCATTTTCTGTAAATACACGGCTGCGCAGAAAAACTTCTAATTTATCCATGATTCCTTCATTTTTGGCGCAAAGAAGAATACTGCCTGTTACCGCACTGACCTGTACTGTTTGTATCGCTTTGAGACCTGCTATCTTGCTTTGCAGCATTTCCGCCAACGCCCGATTGCCTACCAAGGCAGCAGCACGGTAGCGGCGGCGCCCCTTTATGGCAGATACGCAAGTAAATGCTGGCATAGCCGTTTCGCCCATCGAAAGCGGTGCTGTTATCTGGGGCTGTACCTTAGGTATCTTAGCGTCCTGATACGCACCAGCTGGTATATCATTCTTACAAAACATGCCGTGAATCGCCTTGCCAATCGACGCCCCCAGCATGAATCCAGAAGCATAAGACATGGTTATCCTCTCCTTTCTACGTGGCTCATAATATATTGTTCCACTCTTGCTAATTCGGTGTTCATCCGCAAAACATCCGGACGATACACAATCAGAATCGAGCCGGTGACAACGTTTATATCTACCTTGTCAATTTCTTTATAACTTGCAATATATGCGTATACTTTGCGGCTCAATTCTGCATTGCCAATCAATTTTCGGCTGTGCAGGCGAATCCGCCCTGGTATATAGGACGAGATTTGCACGGCACGAATAATTAAATCCCATTTTGATACAGGTAGAAACACGATGTTAAGCAACCCTTTCTCTTGCCAAATGTTTAAAAAAGACCATTACCACAAGTGGCAACAGTCTTTTGTTGAGTCATGTACAATTATTTTGCTGCTTCCTGTGCTGCAATCATGTCTTCTAATTCTTCTTTTTGACGCTGTAATTCAGCTAAAGGAACATTAGCAGTTACTGCGCCGGCAGCCGGCTGCTGCAATGCAAGGAGTTGTTGTTCTCTTTCGCTAAGCAGTTTGTAACCAAATACACCTGCAACAACACCAATACCTAAACCAATCCAAAAATCGCTATTCTGAAACATAAGGCACCTCTCCTTTTTACTTATATTGATATTTATTTACGTCTTGTATTATACAGGAAAAGGGCTGGACTGTAAATATCTTTTTTGCATGTTGCAGCATTTTCTCTCTTTATCCCGATACAGCCTGTATGCAGGCCATAGCAAAACATGGCTCACTGCCTTGCTTTTCCTATCGCAGGCATGAGCCATGTTTCGTTTTTATGAAAAAGATTGTCTTTATTCAAACCAGCGAGATAAATCAAATTCTTCACCAATTCGTTCTTTGACATATCCCTGTGCCAAATACAGACCTAAGAGAGACAACGTAGAAATACGAAGCATCGTGCTGTCCCAAATATCTCCTAAGTCTGCCAGAACCGGAGAAATATCTTCCATAATATCTAAGGCTTCTTCACCTGTGAAGCTTGCCGGACGTTTTCTAGCCAACCGCATAATCTGATCTTGCAGCATGCGGTCCTGAATGCCTGTCATGCGGAAAAAGCGTGTCGTCATACTTTCATCTACCATGGCCAGCTTAATCAGCGGCGAGTTGAACGACTGCACAATAAATTCTGACGGTATCCGTTTACCCCGCAGTGCTTTCCGCAGTTCTTCTTCCGTAAAGCCGCGGTACCGGAACAACAATGGGTACGAATCGGACAAGATTTCAGCAAAATGTGTTTCTTTGCTTTCAAATGCCGTGCAGCGCAAATAATCCAACTGCTGATAATACGGCCGTTCTGTCGGGAATCCATCCAAAAACGGAACGACATATTTATCAATGTATTCGCTGAATGTTTCTTTATCGACATTGTGCGAGTTGCGCGAATACAAAAACAGCAGCAAAATAGCTAAAATTTTGTAATGTTCATTCGATAAATACGGCATGACCTTCAGCGCATCGATAGCAACCAAATGCCGTGTAGATACAGGCGAGCCTTGTACAATATCATCAAATGCCTGCAGAGCCAATGCTTCTACATGGCTTTCCGGATGGGCCGCATAGGCCTTTTGCAAATTGAGCAGTGCTTCCTGAGCCAGCAGCGTAGACATTGCCTGCTGACGCTGTTCATCGTTGGTACAGCCAATACGCTGAAATGCAGCCGCTGTAATATGTTCGGCTTGTTTTTTCAATTCCGGCGTCACCATGCCGAATTGATTTAAGAAATGATCGGCACACTGCTGAATAAGCGGGGACGAATCCTGTTCTTCTTCCTGTTCGTTCCAAATAGAGCGGCGGCCTGCCCCAGCCAGCGGTGCCGCTTTCGTTGCCGACAAATCATTGCCCCACGGACTCTTTTGCGTAAGCGGAATATCCATTTCCGGCTGCTGCGATGAAGCCTGCGGCCGTCTTGTTGTCTGACGAGGATGAATCGGCGGCATGACAGCCGTTTCTTCAGCGGCCTGTTTTTTAGGAACAGCCGTATCGATATGAATCGGTTCCATGCGCTGTGTCTGTTCCAGCGAAGCGGCAACAGCAGCCATCTGAGCCTGTTTTTGAGCCGCAGCTTCCCGTTCTTTCTGCCGCAGCATAGCTGGGTCAATAATCTGCGTTTCGTCAGTCAATGCGTCGTGCGGCACTTCCGCTGCTACCGTTTCTGTCTGCGATACGGCCGTTTCTTCCGGCAGCGGACGGCCTGCTGCTTTGGCAGTTTCTGCCATAACAGCTTGAACAATGTGCTTTCTATGAGATGTTTCTTCCGGCCGCTGTTTTTCTGTTTCTGCGGCATGCTGCTTCTGCACGACAGGTGTTTTGTCTCCGTGCTGCGATGCCAAATCAGCAGCTACTACGGCAGCCATATCTGCCAGCTGCGGTTCTTCAGCTTCTGTTTGAGCCACTTCATCAGCCCACTGTTCCTGCTGCTGCCGTTTCAGTTCTTCCTGCTGCCGCAGTGTTCGTTCCCGCTGGCTTCGAGCCCGCAGTGCCTGATCTTCAGCAATATGCTGTGCTTCTACAGCTTTTTCTGCTGCCGCCCGGCGTTCTCTTTCTTTTTTAGCTTCTTCCGATTTGGCTTTATAGGCAGCTGCTTCTTCTTTATCTACCTTATCCATCGCAGCTAAAATTTCATCCCGTGACAATACGCGCGTAATATCCAGGTTTTCCTGTTCATCCTGCGGAGCCTGCCGTTTGGCTGCTTGATACACAATTTTACCATTGCGGCGCACGGCTTCTCCTTTCGTCGTAACAAAAGCCGTTTCTTCCGGATGTTCTTGTCTTTCCCGTACAGTAACCGTAGAAATCTTCGGAAGCGGCGATGTATTTTCTTTAGCATACCGTTGCTGATGCGCTGTACGATGCGGTGTTTCCGTCCTATGCGCAGGCATTCTCCGGCGCATCATCATTCCTTCTTTTTTTTCAGCTGTTTTCTTTTCTTTTTTTACCCCTGCATCATGATTGCCGCCGGAATACAGCACATAACACACGACAAAAAAGACAATCACAATACCCGCTATAATAGCGTATGGCAAAAAGTTAGTCATTTCATTCTCTCCCCTATTCGTACTCTCTCAAAGTTCTTTTATTCATTGTATCATACACGATGCCGTTTGGCACTAATGTATCAAATGGAATCCAACATTTTCTTGGCAATCCTGCATTTATTTTCTATAATAGAAACATAGTCTAAAAAAGGAGGCAGGGTTCACTATCCCGCAGTACTATGAAATTATATAAAGCAATTATTTTTGATATGGACGGAACCGTCCTCGACACCTTAGATGAATTGACGACCAGTCTCAATCATATTTTTCAGCTCCATCAGTTACCTCCCAAAACGGCCCAAGAAGTACGCACCTGTCTTGGTTACGGCTATGAAGGGCTAATTGAACGAGCTGCAGCTGCTGTTCCGGCTGCCCAAAAGGCACAGCTTACGGAAGAATTCAAATCGTATTACAGCAGCCACTGCCAGGGACATACGCACCCGTACACCGGTATTTTAGACGTACTATCTCAGCTGCGCAGCGCCGGATACCGTACAGCCATCGTATCCAATAAAGGGCAAGCTGCTGTTTCTTCCCTGCACGAAGAATTTTTTAAAGACCTTGTTGACTTTTCTATGGGCGAATCGCCTGCCTATAAGAAAAAACCAGCGCCGGATATGGTCTGGGAAGCACTGAAGCGGCTGGGATGTGCCAAAGAAGATGCCGCATATGTCGGTGATTCAGAAGTCGATAAATTGACAGCCGATAATGCCGGATTGACATCGGTTCTCGTGTCCTGGGGCTTTCGCGACAAACCATTTCTTGAAAGCCTGCATCCAGATTATCTCGTTGATTCCCGTCAGGAATTAGCTGATTTATTCTGTCGTGCTCATTAATTGCATACAGTGTGAAAAACAAGGCAGTGATTCCCCATCGGTATCGCTGCCTTGTTTGGTATGTAGACCAAATTACCGAATAACATCCTGCTGTACAGATGCAATCGCATCGGATGCAGCTTGGTCAATAAGGGGAGAATAACTAACTTTTCCCTCTGCTGTTATTCCATGGTTGGCGGTACGGGCTGCAGCAGGTGCTGCTTCTGCCGTCTGCTGTCTGCCAATCTGGCCGGACGTTTCTGCTGTTTCAACGCGCACGATTCCGGCTCCCACTCGTTTCAGCACTTCTGCCCGCGCCGCTTCACTCAGCGGATGGCGAACCGTAACGACAATCTGTTCGTGCACATAATCAGGAACGGCACCTATATAATTTTGAACGCCGTCTGCATCCACAATAGCATTAATAGCCCGCGTCATAAGCTGCGTATAATCCAAGCGGCTGAAGTGAACTTGCCGAATCGATACGGCATCGGGACGCGCTACATCTTCTGCCAATCGTTTCTTCAAGTATTTGCTCGGATTTCCTTTCATGCCCAATACCAGCGTATCACCGTCCCAGTACATCGTGCCTTGCTGTAAAAAGGCAACGGTCGATCCGTATTCTGCATTGAGGATTTTGATGACCTGAGATTCTATCTGCACATGGGAAACATATTTTTTATCAGAATGTAGCATTTGATACATGACTTCTGCCGCATCTGCTCTCGTCATGCCTTCTTTGGGCCGGAACCGATTGTCTGCCGGCACCATCAGATGTTTAGCATGCAAGGCTTCTACAGCCGTTTTATGTTCTGCCGAGATAAGCGCTTCGTCTGCATACGGCGGCACGTTTGTTTCTGTAACATCCGCAGTATGGCAGTACTGCAGATAGCGATACATGACACTGGCAAATTCTTCCCGGCTGACTATTTTATCCGGCTGGAACGAACCGTCGGCATAGCCGGACAAAATCCCTTCTGCCGCTACAGCAGCCATAGCATCAGCTGCCGTACCTGCCTTAACATCCGTAAATGAGCTGGAAGATGCCGGCATGCTCGCTGCTGCATAATATATCAGCTGTGCCAAATCACCGCGCGTGATAATCTGGTTGGGCAGGAACTGACTGCCTGTGACAAATGACAGGCAGTGCGTATCATATAAATAATCTACAGCGTCGCGGCTTGGCAGCGTATCCAAATCCGTATACGGAGCTGCTGCCAAGGCCGTAAAAGAGGCACCTAAAATTGTAGCTGCTGCCATAAAAGCAGCCCATGTTTTATGTTTCATCGCCAAACTCCTTTACAAAGGATATTACTGAATTACAATTCGCAGCGCACTTCCCAGCGCTTTGTTCAAATTAGCCTGTGTTTCTTTGGAAATTGAGCCAACTGTCAAAACTACTTTTTCATTTAAGTAATCTACATCGGTCTGTACAGAAGCATTGGTTGATTCGGTAGCACGGTAAATCTTTTCAGCCTGGGCCATTAAGTTTTTATAGTCATCATAGCTGTATGTTGCAGACTGTACATATACAGCTTCTGCGGGAATATCCTTGTCGGCTGCAATCGCCTGTTCTAATTTTTCTTTATTTTTCTTCGTTTTTACGCCGATACGCAGCTTATCGCCCTGCCAGTACATAATGCCGTCTTTAGCAAATTCTTTGACAGAACCATAGGTATCCTTAATATCCTTAAATACTTGGGTTTCCAAAGAGCCCTGCGTAGCCGCTGCTTCTTTGCTGGCCGCCGTATTGCCAGTCACAACGCGGTACAATACATTGACAGCTTCGCCGCGGGTGACATATTTTTTCGGATTAAACCGATTATACGCACCTGTCATATATCCGGCAGCTCCCAACGTGCTGACCGCATCTCTTGCCCAAGGGGAAATGGAGGCGCCGTCTGCATACGAAACAGGCTGGCCGCCAACATTGATGCCTTTATAGCTCATATAATTGTATACAATCACGGCAAATTCTTCACGCGTGATTTTCTGCTGCGGTTTAAACGTATTGTTGCTGTATCCCTGCATAATCTGTTTATCTACCAAAGAAGAAATAGCTCGTTCGGACCAGCGTCCTTTTACATCCGAAAAGGATGCCGTTTTGACGACAGCATCTTCACCCAGCATGTTGTTGATAATAGCGGCAATGCCTTCACGCGTAATATCATCATTCGGGCGGAACTGACCGTTCGTGCCGCTGACATAATGATTATCATAAAAATATTCAATAGCCGTTTTACCCCAATAGCCATTAATATCATTCAATGGGCTGGCAGCCGATGCTGCAAAAGCACCTGTGCTGATACTGGCAGCTAATGCCGCTGCTGCTAAAATCTTAGTATATTTTTTCATTTGTATCTCTCCTATCTATACACAGCATATCGTAAGTTACCTGCTTAATTCATGCACATTACATATCTTTATTATTTTATCACACCCATAAAAAATAGGGAATAGGCCAACAGCGCTATTCCCTTATCTCCTTAATATTCTTGAAAAATTTGCCGAATTGTTTTTTTATCCTGCGTCTGCAGCAATGCCAACTGCAGCAAAATTTTTGCTTTTTGCGGCGTCAGTGTATCGGCGCAAACCAGCGATGCATACTTGGGCACGGTGCTGACGATGCCGCCCAGGGTTCTCGATGCCCGCACGACAATAGTTCCCTGCGCTTCTAGTTTTTGCACAGCTTCCCACACGGCATCCGGCATTTGGCCATGTCCCAGTCCGGCTAAAATAATACCGTTTGCCTCTGCTGCTGCAGCATATACCAGCGACGGAGCCATGCCTACATAGGCATACAAGACGGCTACCGGCGGCAGACTGGCAGCCTGACTGCAGGATAAGCAGGATTCGTTGGTATGTCTGCGCAGAGGTGCTTGGTATATCTGGGGACGGCCATCCTGCATAAATCCCAAACAGCCCATCTGCCGGCTCTTAAACGTGTCTACATGTGTTGTATCTGTTTTTTCTACAAACCGCGCACTGTGGATGACGCCATTCATGACCACGACGACGCCGACTTGCCCCAGTACAGGTTCCGTCGCTGCCTGTACCGCTTCCAGCAAATTCAGGGGGCCATCGGCACTGACGGCCGTCGAGGGCCGCATAGAGCCAACCATAACAATAGGCTTTGTTGTATGCACAGTCAAATGCAGAAAATACGCCGTTTCTTCCAAAGAATCCGTTCCATGAGTAATGACAATACCGTCTACGCCATCGTCGGCAGCTACTTCCGTGACTCGTTTTGCCAATGCCAGCCACAAAGCTTCACTCATATTGGAACTATCTATATTGCAAAACTGTTCGCCCTGCACGTCAGCATATTGGGCAACCTCCGGCACAGCTGTCAGCAATTCATCAATCGTCGCCTCGCCGGCTGTATATCCTGTCAAATCTTCCGGTGACGCGGCTTTGCCGGCAATCGTACCGCCGCAAGCAATGATATATATACGTTTTTTCATCATAAAACACGCTCCTGTAGGTATACTCTTTGTCAAATTTATTATACTGAATCTTTTAGGATTTGACAAAAAGGGACTGTAACATACCGCTTTCTGTTATCATACGCCCTGCCCTTTCTTTAAAAGTTTTTAGTTTTTGGTTTGAAGTTTGAAGAGAATGAATCGTAATGCTGCAACCTATACACGCAAAACGGTATAGTAAAAGGGCTGTGACAAAATGAACTACAATTTTTGGGATCAGCTCAAATTTTCATTTTGTTACAGCCTCTTCTTATAGAAATTATATAAAAAACTAATGAGCGTGCGTAGAACGGAGAGAATCACTCGTCACTGCATCTTTGGGAGCAGAAGCAGGCGCTGTGTCATGCAGCGTCCCCATTTTGGCTTTGGTAATGACGCTGTGCTTATAGCCATACCCAAAATATACTCCCAGGCCAATGACCAGCCATACGAGGAAACGAACCTGCGTAATGGTCGGCAGCATAACAATCAAAATGCCGCAGAAAACAATAGCCAAAACCGGCAGTACCGGAACAAACGGACATTTAAACGGACGGGTGCGGTTCGGCTGTCTTTTGCGCAGGACCAAAACAGCACCGGCAACAATAATAAAGGCACCTAACGTACCAATATTTACCATTTCTGCGACTATGCCAATCGGCGTAACACCTGCTAACACAGAAGTAATACAAGCTACCAGCAGTGAACTGCGGACAGGAACTTTCGTCTTATGGCTAATCCGGCCAAAAAATTTGGGCAGCAATCCATCACGGGACATAACAAACAAAATACGGCTTTGCCCAAAGAATAATACTAATAATACCGATGTCAGGCCGCAGATAGCGCCGACAGAAACTACGGCAGCACCCCAATGATAGCCTATGGTCTGTAAAGCAAAGGCTACCGGCGCAGCTACGCTTTTAAACTGCAGATACGGAACAATACCTGTCAAAATGCCGGAAACAGCAATATACAATACGGTGCAGATAACCAAGGATAAAATAATGCCTCTAGGCATAGATTTCTGCGGATTTTTTACTTCTTCAGCCGCGGTGGATACGGCATCAAACCCAATGTAAGCAAAAAATACAACAGATGCGCCGGTCAATACACCGGACCAGCCATATGGCATAAACGGTTCCCAATTTGCTGCATCTACATGACCGATTCCCAAAATGATAAATAAGGCGACAACTGCCAACTTGATGACAACGATTAAATTATTAACAAAACTGCTTTGCGTTACGCCGCGCATATTAATCAAGCAAATCAGCCAAATAATAGCCATGGCCGGTAAATTGACAAGGCCGCCTTCCAAGGGACTGGCCATGAGAAAAGAAGGTATGGCAATGCCCAAATTCAAAAAGATATTGGAAAGATAAGCAGCCCAGCCAATGGACACGGCACTGAGTCCTAAACTGTATTCCAACAATAAGTCCCAGCCAATAATCCAGGCCCAAAATTCGCCTAACACCGCATAGCCATACGTATAGGCACTCCCGGCAACTGGAATCATCGCAGCAAATTCCGAATAGCATAATGCCGCGCAGCCGCATGCCAGCGCCGCAATGATAAAGGAAATAACCAATGCCGGACCTGAAAAATTAGCCGCTGCAATGCCAGTCAACACAAAAATCCCTGTGCCGACGATACAGCCAATTCCCAACATCGTCAAACCAAAGGTACCCAAGGTACGCTTCATGCCCCCATCTTGTTTCGTCTCTGCCATAAAATCGGCTATACTCTTTGTTCTAAAAATCCCCGTACTCTTCATACCAGTCCCCTCCTCATACACTTACAAAAAAGAAAAACGCAGGGAAACGACATTCATGCTGACGCTTCCTTGCGTTTATAATTTAATTTTATATAAGTGTTTCTCTTTATTTACTGTAGATAGTATATCTCTTTTTAATTATTTTGTAAAGATATGTTTTCTGATTTATTAATTTTATATAGTTTTTTTACAGCAATGAAGCCTGCACAAAAATCAGACAGATTAGGCTGAGGACTGCAGCCAGCCTGTCCGCTAGTATTTGAGGATTTACGTTCTTCCTGATATAATCGTAACATATTCACAAAGAAAGGACAGATATTACATGAATATCTATATTAGCTATACGTTACTAGGACAAATCATGTGGGGACTCCTGCCGCTGTTTTGGATGCTCCTGCAGGATATTTCCGCTTTTTATATTTTGGCAACGCGGATTGTCTGGTCCGCCTTGTTTTGTTACGGACTGATTGTCCAAAAAAAGCTCCTTCCCAATCTAAAAGCCGTCGCACAGTGCCGTCACGAATGGCCCTATATAGCCGGTGCCTGCATTATGATTACCATCAACTGGGGAACATTTATCTATGCGATGACACATCAACATATTCTGCAGTCCAGCCTAGCCTATTTTATCAATCCCATTGTCGTTA
>CAVKOP010000017.1:0-9862 GCA_963657835.1 Lachnospiraceae bacterium
GAAAAAACACTTTCATTTTATAACAGTAATACTGCTAGCCAAACGCAAAAGGGAGCTGTCGCTTTGTGCAACAGCTCCCTTACTATATATACGTTATGTTGTTGTATATTTACTTCATGCAATAGCTATTTGCCTTATTTGATAACGCGAATCCAGCCTTCTGGTGCTTCTACGGTACCCATCTGGATGCCGCGCAGTGTCTTGTAGAGTTTAGTAAGAACCGGACCCATTTCGTCCATACCGCTTGGGAAGGCGATGACTTCATCGTGGTTGACGACTTTGCCGACCGGGCAAATAACAGCGGCAGTACCGCAAAGGCCTGCTTCTGCGAAGTCTTTCAGTTCTGTAAATTTAACAGGACGATGTTCTACTTTGTAGCCTAAATCTTCGGCAATCTTTACGAGAGAACGACGTGTAATGGACGGCAGAATAGAATCAGACTTCGGTGTAACAATTGTGTTGTCTTTCTTGACAAATAAGAAGTTGGCGCCGCCTGTTTCTTCTACGTAAGTACGGGTAGCTGCATCCAAATACATGTTTTCGTCAAAGCCGTTTTGATGTGCGAGAATGTACGGATACAAGCTCATGGCATAGTTTAAGCCGGCTTTGATGTTGCCTGTGCCGTGTGGAGCTGCACGGTCATAATCACTGACGCAAATCGTAATCGGTTTGACACCGTTTTTAAAATACGAGCCAACAGGCGTACCAAAGAGACGGAACTGGTATTCATCGGACGGTTTTACGCCAATGACCGGGCCGGTTGCAAAGAGATACGGACGCAGGTATAATGCGCCGCCTGTTTCATACGGCGGAATCCAGTCTGCATTGGCTTTGACGACCTGATCGACAGCATCCAAGAACATTTCTTCCGATACAGGCGGCATTTCCAACCGTTTGGCAGAATCAATCATGCGTTTAGCATTCATGTCCGGACGGAACGTAACAACTTTGCCGTCTTTGGTTTTATATGCTTTCAATCCTTCAAAAACTTCCTGACAATACTGCAGAATGCCGGCACATTCGTTAATGACGACATTTGCATCATCTGTAAGAGCACCTTTGCCCCATTTTCCATCTTTATAATTTGCAACATAGCGTTTTGTAATCGGCTGGTATTCAAATCCCAGTTTAGACCAATCAACATTTGCCATCTAAAAGACCTCTTTTCTTTTATTAGTGTACTTACATTGTACGCTTTCGTATCGAGTTGTCAAACGTTTTTATGAGTATTCTTCTCCTATTTTATAAGGTTTAACGATATACGCTGCAAAACTCATGGTACACCATATTTTTTTTATATGCTGTACTGCCATGGCATACGTATCAGCAAAAAACGGACTGACACATACAGGCATGCTGCCTTGCTGCATCAATCCGCTGCATAGATCCTATGTAATTAAAAATATACTACGGTCACGCCGGCACCGCCGCCTTCTACGTCATCGAGCTGGTATGATTTGACAAAAGGCTGTCGTGCCAAAAATTCATGAATCTGCCGCCGCAGCGCACCGCTGCCTTTGCCGTGAATGATTTTGACAGGGCTGAATCCGGCTGCCAGTGCCTGATCCAAAAAGCGTTCCACATCCGGCAGGGCTTCGTTAAAAGTCTTGCCGATAATGTTCAATTCCGTCGCTACGCTGTTCGTCCGGATAGGGCGATACGACGATTTGGCATTGGCTTTCTTTTCTTCCTGCTTTTCTTTTTTGATTTCATCTAAATACGGCGCACTGACATCTTGGAGTTTGACTCGGACGGTCATGCCGCGTACCGATACGGTAAGTTTTTTGCCGTTGATTTCCGTCACGGTCCCCAGGCCATCCAGAGAGTTGATAAAGACGCTCTGGCCGATTTTCAGCTGGCTGGCATCGACAGGGTCACGATGCGGCTTTTCTTTATCCGGCAGAGAAATCTGCTGAATGGCCCGCCTTGCCTTGTCAATCGCCTTGGCTTTTTCTCGATCCGTACTGTCCTTGGACTGCTGTTTGAGTTCACGGATAATGCGTTCCGCTTCGATGCGGAGATTGCGTTTTAAATCGACAGCTTCCCGCCGGCTCGAATCGATAATATCCTGCCGTTTGGAAGATACTTTTTCTTTTTCTTTGCGCAGTTCGTCTTCTGTATGGCGAATGGATGTCAGGCGCTGTTCCAGTTCCGCTTCCTCTTCGTCCATTCGTTTGGATTGCATGTTGAGTTTGGTCAAAATCGCTTCCATATCGACATCCTGGGCTTTGCTGCGCAGTTCTTTGGCTTTTGCCAAAATATCCAGCGGCATGCCGAGTCGTTCGCTGATACTGAAGGCATGGCTGCTGCCGGCCGCGCCGATGCGCAGCTTGTACGTCGGCTGAAGCGTGTTGACATCAAATTCCACGTGGCCGTTTTCAATGCCCGGCGTGTTGTAGGCATAGTTTTTCAAATCATTGTAATGGGTCGTAACCATCACATACACGCCTTTTTGGTAGAGCGCATCCAAAATGGCAATCGCAATGGCACTGCCTTCAGCCGGGTCCGTGCCGGAACCCAATTCATCGGCCAAAATCAAATCATCTGCCGTGCAGTGCTTCAAGATATAAATGAGCTGCTTCATATGGCTGGAAAAGGTACTCAGGTTTTGCGAAATGTCCTGTTCATCGCCAATATCTGCAAAAACATCGCGGAAAACGGGCAGCTCCGATTCTTCACCAACAGGCAGAAACAAGCCGGCCTGATGCATCAGCACCAACAAGCCCAGCGTCTTCATGGAAACGGTTTTGCCGCCTGTATTGGAGCCTGTAATCAGCAAAATCCGATAGCCGTCACCAATGATAATCGTGTTGGGCACGACGTGTTTGGCATCAATCAGCGGATGCCGCGCCTGTACCAGTTTTACCAGCCGCTTTTTAGACACAAGGGGCCGGCAGGCTTTCATCTGCAATGCCAGCTGGGCCTTGGCAAAAATAAATTCCAAATTGCCGACGCAGGCCGTGCTGTCTGTCAGTTCTTCGTACTGTCCCTGGACAATACTCGTCAGGCGACGGAAAATCCGTTCAATTTCTTTCGTTTCGCCAATCCGGGCAGCCTGCAGGTCATTGTTGGCATTGACAATCGCCAAGGGTTCTACATACAGTGTCGAGCCACTGGCTGACGTATCGTGGACAATACCGGGAAACGCGTGGCGATATTCCTGCTTAATCGGCACAACATAGCGGTTGTTGCGCACAGTTACCAACACATCCTGAAAGTATTTTTGGTATTCTTTATTTTGCAGCACGCTGTTAATATATCGCTTGGTCTGGCGTTCCAGCTCAACAATACGGCTGCGCAGCCGCATCAATTCCGGCGACGCATTATCCCGAATCTGATGGTTGTTGTCAAACACCGTGGCCATTTTATGGGCCAGCTGGGAAAAATCACCAATGGCCTGCGATTTTTCTTCCAGTTGGGGGTACAATTCTTTTTTATCGGCAAAATACGCTCGGATGTCGCCATACCGCTGCACGTTGTTCCAAATATCAAGGCATTCCTGGCCATCCAGTGTCACTTCCCGACTGGCTTTTTCCAGAGCCGGCCGGATATCGACAATACCGCCAAAAGGCGTAGATGCTTCGCACTGCAGACAATGCACAGCTTCTTCCGTATCATTGAGCCAAGAGGCAACGACCGTGCTGTCACTGCTGGGCCGGAGCCTTCGGGCGATTTCTTTGGAAAGGCGGGACGGTGCCAGCCGTACCAGCATTTGCTGTACTTGATAAAATCCTAATATACGCAAACTTCGTTTATTCATTCATGTGTACTCCTGCTTTATAAAATTCCTCGTAAAAAATGTCCCCGCGTCACGGTCTGGTCTTCTTTGCCAAAGAGCATCGTTTCCGAGCCGTCGCACAGCCGGCTGTACCGGCCTGTCATCGTTTCAATCCATGCAGCAGAACGGCCCCGCCCTTCGATGCGCAGCCATTGGATGCCGGCCCGCTTCAATTCATGGAAATACGGCACCATGTCCAAGTCTTTACTGTTGAGAATATGGTTGCGGCAGTACTGGTCCGTTACGATAGGGAATTGTTCATCCCGGCGGTCCTGCAGGGCAAACACATGATGCAGGCACGGTGCCGGACAATTTTCTTTGCATCCCTTGCCGGCAAAAGCTGCGATAGAGCAGTATTCTGTAATCATCATTTCCAGTTTTCCCTGTACGACGACTTCCAGCGGCACCGTGCTGCCAGCTGCCATTTTCTGAATCTGCCGCAGCGTCGCTTCTGTAGATACAGTAATGCCCTGACAACCCAGTCGCACGTATTCCTGCGCTGCTGTACTGTTGAAAATATTCAGTGACCAATCGGCATATATAGGCACGTGCAGGCCCAGTTCTTTATACAGCGTAAACACGCTCATGGCGCCGGCATATATGCCAACGGCACCGCATTGGACAGCCGTCTGCATGTCCTGCCGGACAGCCTGTACATTCCGCTGCGTTACAATACGCGGCGTAGCAGCCCACAATTCTGCACCAGCCTGCGCTGCAATCGCTGCGGCCTGCTGCCACTGGGCTGCCGTAACGGGACGGTGCGTGTACGACTCACCGCCGAAAATAATACGCCCGGCTCCCTGGCGTGCTGCGGCTGTCATGCCATCCAGCGTATCACAGCGAACAGCAATCCCCAAGCCGCGTTTGCTGTAACGCATAGGGACAGCCGCTGCCGGCCAAGTATCACGACCTGCTTGAGGACGAACATATTCCGTTTCTATGGCGTCCATCAGTATATCGACAGCTTGGCGACGCAGCGTATTGAGCACGCTGGCAGGAATCATATAGCCTTCTGCCCAAAGCGTAACGTCTGCCAGTGTAAATATTGTATCGCCCAGACGGTTCAGCTGGTCATAGACCCATGCTTGGTCTGCCGGACGCCGTTTGGCCCATTGTGCCGTATAATCAGACAGTATTTCTGCCGTATGGCCGCTTTCATCCCAAACAGTCAGCCGCAGCAGTCCCTGTTCATTGACATCGACATGCCCATAGAGGGGAATACGGCGCGTCAGGCCATCGTGACTGGGCTGGCGGTCTTCTTTGCGGGCCAGTCGGTACAGCGTGCCCGTACAGGCATCATGACGGCGCAGTTCCAGCGTAAATTGCTTTTTATTAGTAAATGAGCCAATGGCGGCCTGTACTTCATCCATATATTCCTGCCCGTCCGAACCGACGATTTTAATCATATCCCCTTCTGCCAACGGTTCATCCAGCAGTGCATCGGCAAAGTGGTCCTGTACAGCCGTCACGCGGCCGACGCGATGGCCCTGATTGCCGCTGCTTTTTTCCGTAATGGTCTGTCTGCCAATCGTGCGGGCCAAAAAATCATGCTGATACGTCCGATTAAAGCTCCCAGCCGTTTCTTCCCGCGACTGGCGCAGAGCCTTTTGCTGTTCCTGCGGCGAGCGGCTGCAGCTGTCTATCATTCGGCGGTACGCAGCCGTGACCGTGCGGACATAGCCGGTTCCTTTCATGCGCCCTTCAATTTTAAACGAGGACACGCCGGCATCCAGCAGGGCTTGTATATATTCCAAGCTATTTAAATCCTTTAAACTCAGCAGATACGCGTCCCCTTTTGTCAGCGCATGCCCGTCTTCCAACAGCCGGTACGGCAAACGGCATGGCTGCGCACAAGCACCGCGGTTGCCGCTGCGGCCGCCAATAAAACTGCTCATCAGGCATTGTCCCGAATAGGACATGCAGGACGCGCCATGAATAAAGACTTCAATCGCCATCGACGTATGAGCGCAAATCTCGCGGATTTCATCGAGCGGCACTTCTCGTGCCAATACAGCCTGCGTAAATCCCAGCGATTCCAAAAACTGCACGCCTGCCAAATCAGCCACGGCCATCTGCGTACTGCCGTGAAGCGGCAAATTCGGCGCAACCTGCCGCGCCAGCACGGCAACGGCCATATCCTGCACAATAATCCCATCGACCTGCATCGCGTCGAGACGCCGCAAATACGCTGCGAGTTCTTTCAATTCTCTATCTGCCATAATAATATTGACAGTCACATATATCTTCACGCCAAACGCATGTGCCGTGCGCACAGCCTTTGCTAATTCCTCATCCGAAAGATTATGGGCAAACTTGCGCGCATTAAACGCCTTGCCGCCCAAATATACTGCGTCCGCGCCGGCATCTATTGCCGCCCACACATGGGCCAGCGACCCGGCCGGAGCCAATAACTCTGCCATACGTCCTCCTCTGTTTCTTTACACACTATCTTCATAATATCTTTGTTATTATACCATAGATTGCTGCAGGGAAAAATAGGACAGCAGTCTGCCTGCGATGCAATGCTTAGAGATACATTTCCAGTTCGTGTTGATTTACACTACGACAAACAGATACAAAAAAAAAGGAACTGCGCATGCAGGACATTTTCCTTATGCTGCAGTTCCTCGTATGTTATCGACTTGCGTATAATGTTTCTACTTGTTCTTCTACATGCCGGGCCTGTTCTTCTATATCCAAAATAGACTGCATCATCGTATCGACAAATGCCTGGTCTTTGATGGATTTGAGGTTGATGCGGACGCTGTAAAAAGCAGACCGCATGGCCGAGCGGGCATTCATGGCGGCAATAGCGCCGTCCGTAATGACCCAGGCGTTGCCGTATTGTACGGTCTGGGCTGCCAGCTGCAGCAACGTAAAAATATCCTTCCCCAAGGTAAAGGGAATCGTTGCCGCATCCTTAAAGGCCTGTTGCACGATAGCCGCCCTGTCCGGCGTGTCTTTAGGCAGGCGCACTGCCCGGATAACGCCGTCAAATGCCAATGCGTCCTCTTCGATGCCTTTGAGATAATGGGCGCGCAGTGTCCGGGCCTGCTGCCGAATGTCTTTCATTTGCTGTTCCACATCTTCATAGCCTTTTTTGCCAATTGTCAGGTTCGCTACCATTTCTACGAGAGCTGCTGCCGATGCAGCTGTCATAGCAGCGATACCGCCGCCGCCGGGAACCGGTTCTTTGGATGCAGCTGCTTCCAAGAGCTCATCCAGCGGCATGGATTTGAAATGGCTGAAATCGGGCTTAGAACAATCCGGTAATGACGCCATTTTCGTCTATATCCATTCGGTTGGCAGCCGGTACTTTCGGCAATCCCGGCATGGTCATAATATTGCTGGTCTGGCAGACGATAAAGCCTGCGCCCGTGCAGACGCGGACATCCTGTACCGTAACGGTAAAGCCGCTGGGCGCACCCAGCAGGGACGGGTCGTCGGACAAGGAATACTGTGTCTTGGCTACGCAAATCGGCATCTTGTCGAGGCCGAATTTTTCCAGTTCTTTAATCTGTTTCTGGGCATTTTTTTCAAACACGACGCCGTCGCCGCCGTAGATTTTCTTGACGATGGTTTCCATCTTCTGCGGAATCGTGTCGTTGACATCATAGAGCGGTTTGTACGGTGTCTGCGGCTGCTGCAGAAGCTGCAGAACTTTTTCGCCCATTTCCAGGCCGCCTTTGCCGCCTTCAGCCCAGCAGTTGTTAAGGGCTACGTCTACGCCGTATTCTTCACAGAGCGTGCGCAGCGTTGCGATTTCTTCATCTGTATCCGTAATGAACTTGTTGATGCCTACGAGAACCGGCACGTCAAACTGGCGCATGTTTTCGATATGTTTAGCCAAATTGGCAAACCCTTTTTTCAAGGCTGGGATATTTTCTTCCTGCAGGTTTTTCTTGTCTACGCCGCCGTGCATCTTGAGCGCGCGCACGGTCGCTACGATGACGACTGCATTCGGTTTGATGCCGGCAAAACGGCATTTGATATCCATGAATTTTTCCGCGCCGAGGTCTGCGCCGAATCCGGCTTCCGTAACGGCAATATCCCCCATTTTCATGGCCAGTTTGGTAGCAACGACAGAGTTGCAGCCGTGAGCAATGTTGGCAAAAGGACCGCCGTGTACAAGAGCTGGTGTATGTTCGATTGTCTGTACCAGATTTGGCTTGATAGCATCTTTCATGAGAATCGCCATGGCGCCTTCGACACCGAGCTGGCGGGCCGTTACGAGGTTGCCGTCCAAATCATAGGCCACGGTAATATCACCCATGCGTTTTTTCAAATCCATCAAGTCGTGCGCCAAGCAAAGAGCTGCCATGATTTCCGAAGCGACGGTAATCATGAAATGGTCTTCCCGCGGAAAACCGCAGACTTTGCCGCCCATGCCGACGACGATGTTGCGCAAGGCCCGGTCATTCATATCCATGACACGTTTCCAAATGATGCGGCGCACGTCAATACGCAGGGCATTGCCTTGATGGACGTGGTTGTCAATCGCTGCCGCCAGCAGGTTGTTGGCTGCCGTAATGGCATGCATATCGCCGGTAAAATGAAGGTTGATGTCTTCCATCGGCAGGACCTGGGCATAGCCGCCGCCGGCTGCGCCGCCTTTGATGCCGAATACCGGACCCAGAGACGGTTCACGAAGTGCGACGACCGTTTTGTGTCCCATCTGGTTCAATGCCTGTGCCAGGCCAATAGTCGTCAACGTCTTGCCTTCACCGGCCGGCGTCGGCGTAATAGCCGTCACCAAGACGAGTTTGCCGTCTTTTTCTTTTGAAAGCCGTTTAATCGCATCAAATGAAATTTTCGCTTTATATTTACCGTATAATTCCAAATCATCTTCAGAAAGACCGACTTGTTCCGCAATCTTTACAATCGGTTCCAGTGTTGTTTGCTGTGCAATCTCAATATCGCTTAATACCTTTGCCATGAATTGCTTCACTCCTGTTCATTACATAAAAAAACACCGACATTCTGGAAATTGCCCAGACGGTCGGCTTAGTATCTATCATGCTCCCCGTGGTATGCTCCACTTCCGTCAGTCACATGATTACGGCTTTATTATACAAGAACAGCCGAGGTCCTGTCAATGCAAAACCGCCGTCTTGTCGAAGGAGAGCAATTTTTATATAATGTAAGGTGTGCTTATATTTTGATGAGAGGTGACTATACCCATGAATTTTGATGAAGAAGCCATGAAGGTCCGCCGCGGCAAACAGGGTATCCTGGAAACGATGCCCCGCGCCGTCCTCAAGACCCATGATGATTTGAGTACGTTGTATACCCCCGGTGTGGCGCAGCCGTGCCGGGAAATTGCCAAAGACAGCGATTTGTCATTTGACCTGACCTGCCGCGGCAACATGATTGCCGTCATATCCGACGGTACGCGCGTATTGGGGCTGGGAGATATTGGGCCAGAAGCTGCTATGCCGGTCATGGAAGGGAAATCGATTCTCTTCAAGATTTTTGGCGGCGTCAATGCCGTTCCTATCTGCTTGGACACCAAAGACCCGCAGCAATTTATCGAAACAGTCAAACGGCTGCAGCCGTCTTTTGCCGGCATCAATTTGGAAGACATTGCGTCCCCCAAATGCTATGAAATTGAAACAACACTGAAAAAAGAAATGGATATTCCTGTCTTTCATGACGATCAGCATGGTACAGCCATCGCCGCTCTCGCCGGGGTCATCGGCGCGTTCCGTCATGTCCATAAAGACTTGAAAACAGCCAAAATCGTCATCAACGGTGCCGGCGCTGCCGGTGCATCTATCGGCCGCCTGCTCGTCCGGGCCGGTGCCGCCAACGTTACTATGGTCGATAAAGTCGGCATGCTGTACGAAGGCATGGACGGACTGAATCCGGTACAGGCTGAACTGGCCGCTCTGACCAACAAAACCAAACAGCACGGCACGCTGGCAGACGCTGTCCAAGGGGCAGACTTGCTTCTCGGTGTATCCGGTCCGCATCTGTTTACCAAAGAAATCATCGCTTCCATGAACAAAGACGCTGTCGTCTTTGCCATGGCCAACCCCATTCCGGAAACAGATTATCAGTCGGCTAAAGCAGCCGGTGCCAGAG
>CAVKOP010000017.1:9872-16580 GCA_963657835.1 Lachnospiraceae bacterium
GGTACAGGCCGTTCTGATTCACCGAACCAAATCAACAATGTCATGGTGTTCCCCGGCATTTTCCGCGGTGCCCTGGCCGTTCGCGCCCGCAGCATCAATGAAGACATGAAGCTCGCCGCTTCGCATGCCATTGCCTCTCTCATCAAAGACGACGAACTGACTGATGAATACGTCATTCCCGACTCCTTTGACAAACGCGTTGCTCCGGCCGTCGCCGCAGCGGTTGCCCAAGCAGCCATGGACAGCGGTACAGCCCGCATCACCGTAGACCCGGAAGCCGTCCGGAAAGAAGCTGCCGCACAGATTGACAGTCTGCATCACTTGTTGGACCAATTACACGGCTGATTCTGTTGCCCGCATGACGGGTTTCGTTACCATGCTCCCATCTTTTTTCTTATTCGTTTACAGTTTGAAATGGATGGAATGCATAACGCCAGTACTGCAAACTAAACTAAAAATTACTGCTAAAGGGACTGTGACAAAATGAGAGTTCATGTTGTCACAGTCCCTTTATTTTCTTCAAACTTCAAACTAAAAACTTTTAAAGGAAAAGCACGGTGTATGATAGCAAAAAACGTTATGTTACAACGCCTTTATCAGGCCGGCTTCTCCTGCGTATGCGGCACGTAGGGATACAGGACGACACGGCCTTCGACATACTCAGCAATATATACGTCGCGCAGCGTATAACCCTGCCGAGCGATTTCACTGCCCAGCCACGCCGCATCTCTGCCAATCAATTCCAGCACGTCTTCATCCATTTGCCCGTCCAAGACAAGGGGGAAACGAATATTTTGTTCCCCATATTGAACGACAGTCAACTGCCCGTTTTGTTCCAGCACGGCCCGCTTCACGTCCTGCACGCGGTAGACACCGGCTGTACGCAGCTTGAGATGCAGCTCATAGGCCTGCACGCCGTAGCGCATGCAGGTTTCTACCCGAACAACGCCTTTTTCAATCAAAATAACCGGCTTGCCGTCAATCCATATTTTAGCCTGGCGATGGTTCATTTTCAAAAACTTCAACAGCATAATCAGCAGCGTCCAGCTAATTAAAATAAGCAAAAATTGGACAATGCCGATGGCATCATTATAAATCACGCCGCCAATAATGCCGCCTAGTACGTAGTTCTGCACCTGGTCTGTTGCTGACGTGGGCGCCAGGTTGCCTTTGCCCAACAGATTAATCTGCAAAATGAGCGCTAACAGCCCCAAGCCGAGTTTGGCAAAGATAAGGGCATAATACATCAGCATGACCTCATCTCCCTTCTTCTTTATCGACTATCTTGATATCTTGATGAATCAAGTAAATCCGCTCTAGTCGATACGCCGCAAAATCAGAGGCAAAATCTACTTTATAAAACGAATCTCTGTATTTGACAATCATGCCCTGCTTCAGCTGTCGGGAATTGACAGCCACGGCCTCTTTGGGAACACGCAGCGTCTCGCTGACAGCCTGCATAAACGACACCATACGGGAATTGGCTTCCATCGTGTCCTGGTCCCGTGCATAATCATCCCAGCGGATGCCAAAGAAAAAAATAACCACCAATATGAGAATAATACATAAATCGCGGTATTTCGTCATGAGGCGGTTTTCCAAATACTTGACGCCGGCAACAAACAGTCCTACCAGAATCAAAAACGAAAGGGCATACTGTACCATGTTGTTGATATGTGCCTGATTTTCAATAAAAGCATACGTATAAAATGACATGTGCGTCTCCTTTATACTTCATCCCATTATCTGTTACGTTTAGTATAGCGAAAACCGTTTGCATACTGCTAGTATGCAAACGTATATATCGTAAAAAGACAGCACAAAAAAGACTGTAACAAAATGAGAATTTTTAGTCCATTGAGTCACAGTCCTTTGACTATGCAGTTTTAAGTACATAGTTTGCAGCATTACTATTTATTTTTTACTTCCAACTAAAAACGTTTAAAGAAAAAGCCTGATGCATGATAGAAAAAAACGTTATGTTGCAACTTTTTTAAACTCTTCATATCTAATCCATCGTAATGACGTTTTCTGCTTCAAATCCCACAGGCCCGCCAATGACGATGCGGCAAAGCTGTCCGTCTTCGACGTGGGCCATAATATCAATCGTACCGCCGGGCTGATGTATCGTACAGGATACGTCTTTTTTACCCATACAGGCCAAAGCTGCGGCGACTGCCGCCGAGCCGGAACCACAGCTGTTTTCCCAATACAAGGTATCCGTAGCCGTCACATATACTGCCGGAATCATTTGCAGCTGTTTGGGTGAAAAAAGTATCAAGCCATAGGCTTCCAACGCTTCATCTGACACATATTCCTGTACAGTCTGCCAAAATATCGTTTTGTCTGCCAATGCTATGTCGTCAACAAAATGAACAAAATGAACGATTCCGGGCAGGGCAACGCGAAAGAAACGGCTCGGCAGTCCGCCTACGTCCATAAGGATGGCCTCTACGGAAAGAGGCAAGGGCATTTCGATATAAGCATCATAGGTACGCATTCCCCGCTGTACGGCATGGGCCTGCAGCACATGGTCACAGCCGGAACAGGAAACAGCATAATCGCCCTCTTTTTTGCCGGCACACATCAAGGCATACGCAGCTGCAGACCGTGATGCATTGCCGCAAAATTCGCCGCCCATCATGTCTACACGAATCGGTTTATCCTGAGACATGGTCAAATACCCTACCTGTTCAGCGCCTACACAGTCCGGACGCAGCAGCGCCGCCGCCAGAGAACTGCGCTGTGCCGGTGCGGTCTGGCTGAGTACAAAAATAGTAGTATTCCCGCTTGGGTCTGCTTTGATATATCGTATGTCCATGAAAGGACCTCCCTCACTTTAGCATAATAAAGCCTTCCTCGTATCATCATAGCATCTTGCCATGCAGCCAGTCAACAAAAGAAACCAAAAAAAGAGCCGTTTTCGACTCTTTTTCCTATGCCTGATGTATGGGCTGTCACATGAAATATTTCACATCATGCATCGACCCTTTTCTTCAAAAATGTTGAACTGGGTGTTTCACGTCTAAAGAAAATACTTTCGGTTTATAAGATTCATACTACACACTACAAGCTAAAAGCAAAAAGGGCATGCCGCTTCATGCGGCTGCCCCTTGTATTGCTTTTTTGAAATTAGAACAAGAAGTTGAGTTCAACGTTTGTCAATTCTTTTGGATCGTCTCCGTTAGCCTTTTTAGCTTTCGTACCCAAAGATTGAGCTACTGTCAATGTAAGGTTCTTGGCCAATGTATAGTCAACGCCTATACCCCAAGATTTAACATTATCGATAAGGTCGCCTCTTCTCCAGGAACCAGTAGAACCGTAGAGTGTATTCATATCAGCATTGATGTATTCAACCCATGCATCCCATGAACCTTTAACTTCTGGTTCTGCAGAACCATAAGTAAGTTTTGCACCCCAAAGGTTGCCATTCTGGTCAGCTGTTGTTTCTTTTTCTTTAGAAACTTTTTGGTAATCAGCTAATAAATTCCATTTGCTTCCCAAATCAGCAGAGAGATAGCCGCCCCAAATATTTTTCAAATTAGCTGCATTAGCCGTGGTTGTACTGTTGCTCGGATTGGAACTATCAGAATGATTGAACTGATCGTAGTATACACCTACACCCACTTTACCAAATGTAGCATCTACAGAAGCATATCCTGCTTTAAGGTTTTGCATATTATTATAGGCAAAATCACTGTCTTTCTTGAATTTACCATAGCCAACAGCAAAGTTCCAGTTATTGCCGCCATATGCAAGTTGTGCACCATCAAACGTATCACTGTACTGCAATCCCATACCATTGCCAATCTGATAATCATAACGGCCAACAGTAGCAGTCCAGTTACCGCCAACTTGATATTCTACGTTAGCCAAACTTGTGTACGGATTATTATTGGAGCTGGATGCAGCTGTATTATCAGAGAAATTCTGATCATCCGTTGTTAAGCCATATGTAACTTTTGTACGGTCATTGACCTGAGCTTCAGCAACGATATTTACCTGATAATCCCAAGAAGCATCGTTTTTCAAGCTACCTAAATTTCTATTGTCTTCACCAGCAGCATCTTTATAAAGCCCCTGATGACGATAACGGATACGCGCATCGCCAGTCAATTTTACATTGCCGACTTTGTTTTCCAATGCTGCGACGCGAACGCCGAGGTTATTGAGTTCTGCAGCGTATTCATCAGCGAGTTTGTTGATGAGCGCGCGCTGTTCAACGGAAGCTTTGTCCATGTGAGCCATAGCTTTGGCTACCATTTCAGCTGCTTCATAACGGGTAATATTGCGGCCGCCTTGGAAATACTGACCGTCAACGCCCTGGATAATGCCAGCGTCAGCGAGTTCTACGACGGATTTGTATGCCCAGCTGTCGGACGGTACATCAACGAACGGATTTGCTGCGAATGCGCACGTAGCACCTACAGCCATCGTGGCAGCGAGTGCTGCTAATACTTTGGTTTTCATTGTGAGATTGCCCCTTCCCAAAACTAATAATAGATTTTCCTTATTTGATTATCATATGGGCATCATTCTCACCAAGTTCATTGACGAGTGTTCCTAGTTTCCTCTCTTTTACTAAAGGATTGATTCATACCCTATCAGATATTATAAGGAAATACATGCAATAGTAATGTTTTTGCACTAAAAAAATTATACCGTATTCGTTATATTTTTGTCAAGATAATTGAGCTGTTTTATCATTACAATGAGTTATCGTTTTCATTTAATCTTATCTATGCTTGAAAAAATTACGGTATAAAGGAGATTCTCTGTATGTACCATTCTTTTTTACATACCGTTTGTCGTGGATTGTATCTCGTTTGTCGTGAAAAATCACTGTTCGTACGTTCTGATTTTGCCGTGCATCCTGTTTTTTACTGTTGTAAAGAGTTTTCAACAAACACTAAAGGAACCACAAACCACGAAAAGGGACACATCGCTTTGCGCGACATGTCCCTTTTTTCTATTTACGTACGCTTATACGTTCAAATCCTGTACAGATTTAAAGCGGTTCGAAGACGGGTTCGTTTCCGGTGTAAGATTTTTCATCTTGCCCAAGAGGTCAGATTTGTCGGAGAAATACGTATGCAGTATCCATTCGGCCGTTTCTGACAACGGTTCGTCTAAGAATTCTTTGTACAATTCATCAATTTTTTTATTCTGCCAGCTGGATTTTACGTCTGTGTCTTCATCCGATTTGTACAGCGAAGCAACACGAGCTTCCTGCACTTTTTTGACCTGCGGCAGTTTGACTTTCGGCTGTCCGCCGCCGCCAATGCAGCCGCCCGGGCAGGCCATAACTTCAATAAACGAATAATTTTCAAAGTCTTCGTTTTTCACGAGTTCATCAATAAATTTGCGGGCATTTCCCAAGCCGCTGATAGCCGCAACGTGAATGACAAAGTGGCCAAACACGACAGTCGCTTTTTTGACGCCGTCCAAACCGCGCACCGGTTCAAACGGAATAAAATCCTTCGGTGCCGGACGGCCTGTAAACATATGGTATGCCGTGCGGATAGCCGCTTCCATAACGCCGCCGGAGTTGCCAAAAATCTTGCCGCCGCCGGACGATTCGCCAAATGTGCGGTCAAATTCGCTGTCTTCCAAGTTAGCAAAATCAATGCCTTCTTCCTGAATCCATGCGGCTAATTCACGGGTCGTAATACAAATATCTGTATCACGAAGTTCCGGAATATCCCAATAGATAGATGAGCTGTTAAATTCAGGACGGCGAATTTCTGCTTTTTTAGCCGTGCAGGGGGTGACACACACGTTCACAATTTTTTTCGGATCTATATTATTTTTCTTGGCAAACCAAGTTTTAATAACTGGGCTCAAAATACTGATAGGACTTTTGGTAGAAGACAGATGCGGAATCAATTCCGGATAAAAGGTTTCCGCAAATTCTACCCATGCCGGACAGCAGCTGGTAAACTGCGGAATAGGAATTTCTTCAGACTGCAGCCGATGCAGCAGTTCTGTCGCTTCTTCCATAATCGTCAAATCAGCGCCGAAATCTGTATCAAATACATAGTCGCCGCCTAACGAACGCAGTGCCGCTACCATTTTGCCTTCTACGAACGTGCCGGGGTCCATGCCGAAGGATTCCCCCAAGCCGACGCGGACAGCCGGTGCGGTCTGAAAGACGACGATTTTATTCGGGTCTTGAATCGCAGCTTTGACTTTATCTACATCGTTTACTTCTGTGATGGCACCAAAGGGACATGCTGACGCGCACTGCCCACAATGAACGCAGATAGGCATGTCGCCCGTACTGGACAGGTGGTAATAATCCATAACGGTCTGCGTGTTGGCGCAGGCCCGGCGGCATAAGGTACAATTTTTGCACTTTGTCACATCAAACTTTACAGCACAATTGTGTTCATCAATAGGAACTCGACGAGAGAGTTCTTCAAAACGGGACTGGAAATCAGGCATATTTTTCTCCTTTATACAGTAATGCATAAAAATAACATTTTGTAGTCTTTTGTCACAAACCATTTATAGGATAATACAAAAACAGCTTGATTTCCATTGCTTTTCCGTAATTCATCTGCTAATTTTGAGATGTTTTCTATGCGATTTTAGCATAGCTTTGATTTTTTCTATTTGCCGTGTATCTAAAAGAATATTTTTAAGATTTCTTTTTATTTTTTTAATGATTCTATTTCAGCTTTTAGCTGCTTATTTTCCGCTTCCAGC
>CAVKOP010000017.1:16590-21013 GCA_963657835.1 Lachnospiraceae bacterium
GGCTACTTTCGTTTGTAAATCTGACAAGGTCTTTATGAATGAATTTTGCATATTCGTGCCATTTTGGTTGACAGCCAGATACTCCTGCAAATACTGCACACTGACAGCCGAAGTCGGGTCGCTGCCGTTCGTCTGCACGCCGGATATGCTGCCATTGCCGCTGAATACGACATTTCCCAGCGCCGCAGCGGGCACCGTCAAATGATTCCCATACATCATACCAATGGTTGCCGAAGAGGCTTGTACGTTTTTCGCGGCCACTGCATTGGCAGTAACGTTGCCGTCTTTCAGCCCGACACCTTGGATATAGCCGGGAGCATATGTACCTTGTGAATTTTTATCCCAAAGTACGTTGCTGACAACGCCGTTGACCGTCGTAATGTCCGAATCCTTGACGCCGTTGTGCATGGTGACGACACGGCTGTACGTATTGCCGTCCTGATTGCTGCCGTACGATACGGAACTGAATTCATACTGCGAAACGACAGGTGCAGATTGTTGATTTTTTACACTGTCCGCCTGTACAGCGATTGACCCTGCCATCATCACGAACGCCAAACCGATTTGAAATAGTTTCATGACCTATCATCCTTTCTTCAAATTGCAACTATCTATCAAGTATCCTTATTATACTACGAAAAAACAGCCATGCAATATCTCGTCATGACTGTTCTGCATCGTGCTGATACGGCACGTTATTTATTGGTAATTTTGCCAATATTTTTTAATTCAATGGAAATCGTGCCGTCCGGGTTGTTGATAAACTGGATATAATCCGTGTTTTCTACATACTCCGACGGAAACGTGATTTCTATGCCTGTATCGGTCTTGATTTTATGGCTGCGTCCCGTTCGTCTGGCAAATTCTTTTTGAATGGCTACATCATCAGGCAGTTTAGCTTCCTGGAGCTGTTCTTTAAATTCCTGCTGCATCGTCTGTGAATGGGCAAAAATATCGGCGCCCAATTCCTGCGGCGAAAAGGTATCTGCTGTTTCTGCATTTTCAGCCAAGTAGTTTTTGGCTTTGGACAAGGCTTCTACGGTACTGCTGCCGTGGTCTTCAGCGACTTTTACTGCGATTTTGCTGACGAGCTTCACAGCTTCTTTAGCGGAAATGACGGCCGTGCACTGCAGCAGCCTGTCCGGCAGGATATATACGTCTTCGCCGTTCATCTGCCGTTTGGTATCAACAAACCGAATGGTATAGTCTTGGCATTGTATCAATGCGTACGCTTCTACTTTTTGAGATGTACTTGGCAAAATGGCATGGTGCTTGATGAGTTTATTGTATACTGCGCCGTCTTCATCCATAATCTGATGCGTATATGCCGTCTTATTGTTCAGCAGCAGTATACCTATCTGCCGCTTGTCTTCTTCATCTTGAAAATCGACGACCAGCAAATCCAGTGATTCCGGCACATCGCAGTGCGCCAAAATATCGAAAAGCGAACGGGCCGTCTGCGCTGCAAAGTCAGCAAAGGAAATGTCTTCCTGGAGAAACTGCTGCAGCAGTACCTGATACTGACTCGTCGCATAAAACGCGCCGGTCTGCTGGCCGGCATCGGTCAGTATGCGGGAAATACGTTTGTCTACATACTCATAGACAATATCGCTGGAAAAATCCAATTCTTTCTGCGACAAAATGCACATGTTGGTATTAAAATCCAAAATATGCAGTATCGCTTTCTGTATCATCATATACTACTCATTCCTTTGTTAGTTTCTATGTAATTCAAACACGCTGACTTCGCGCGAACAAAATACCCGCAGCGGCAGCCAATGGCCGGTCCCGCGGTTGACATAGCCGACGGATTCACCCTGCCGGAACAGCCCCCGCAGATATTTGAAGCCGACAGCTTCCACAAGGGGGCCGATCGGCGCAAACTGCGCACCGTGCGTATGGCCGCAAAGCGTAAGCGGAATATGATGGGCAAAGGCTTCATCAATAAATGCCGAGTGATGGGCCAGCATGACGACAAAAGCATCATCCGGAATTCCTTCCAAGGCATCCTGTACAAACGCTTCCCGTTCTGCCGCAAAAGCCTCATCCCCTTTGGCAAAGCTGTAATCGACGCCGGCTATATAAAACGGTCTGTCATCATGGCCCGTACCGTGTGCCAGCTGTTTTCCCCTGCCGGGACTGACTTCTATATGGCTGTTGCAAAGAATGCGGACCGGCGTCTGCTCCAGCATGTCGCGGATAGCCGGCAAGCTGCGGTAATATTCATGATTGCCATAGCAAAAATCGACGCCGTCAGGAAAGCGGGACGCATTTTCTTCGATGACGCGCCGGCACGCCGGCAGCAGTGACAGTTCATCAATCAAATCTCCCGTGATTTCCAATCGCTGCACGCCCTGTGCCGCCAAAGCATCCATGGCTTCCTGCAGGCGTTCCGGGCTAAAAAAGAGCCCCATATGCACATCGGAAATTTGTCCTATTTTATAGCCTTCCAAATAATCAGGAAGCGTATGGTACGAAAGGCGGTGAAGCGATACGTCCAGATAGCTTTCCCCTACGATGTTGCCCAAGGTACTCGTCGCAACAGCGGCTGCCGGAATGGCAGCGGCCGCGCCTTTGAGAAACGTGCGGCGCGATACTTGTGACTGCAGACGGACTGCCGCTGTCTGTGTTCTGCGATTTGTCTGCTCGCGCGGTCTATGTTTTTTCCGCCAAAAAAAGACACCAATCGCTCCCAGCAGCAGCACGGGAAACGCCAGCCAAAAGATAAACAGCCAGCTGAGTGAAGCCAGCGCACCGTAAAACAGCACGCCTTTCCACGGACTGCTAATCCATTGAGGAAACAACATGCCGTAATACGCCAACTCGCCGACGGCAACTAGCGTTACAGCCAGCCCGCCGACAACGACAGCCCATTTGCGGCTCGTCTGCACGATGTAGTTCCACAGTACCAGTGAAAAAACAGCCACGCAGGACATGACAATCATAAAGTTGATAAAGAAAAGACCTTTCATTCTGCCATGGCAGTGATTTTGCCGTGCGGTCCGGCCCAGGGCACAGATGTATACGCGTGTTTAGGCAGCCACTGCCAATCCTCCTTTGTCTGTAATGTGCCGCCTGTCAAACGGCCTTCATAGAGAGTCATCTGCCATATTTTATGGGAAAAGACATGTTTTATCGTACCGGTTGGAGCCGGGTCTATGTCAACACGCAGTCCCACAGACGCCAAAAGCTGCTGCAGGGCCGTTCGTCCGGCTGCGCCGCTGCCGATGACATTGGGAAATTCCCACATCGATGCCAAAAGTCCCTTAGCGGGCCGGCGGTGAATGAGCCAGCACTGCTGCTGTGAAAGGACACAGACAGCTATGTTTTCTGTCGGCACGTGCTTCTTGGTAAGGCGCAGCGGCAGTTCTTTTTCTGTACCAGCTTGCTTGGCCTGGCAGTACGATGCCAGCGGACATTCGCCGCAGCGGGGATGTTTGGGAATGCAGACCATCGCGCCGAAATCCATCAACGCTTCATTAAACGGCCCGGCCTGTGCTGCCGGAATCTGGCCCTGTGCCAGTGCCGTGATTTCTTTCTTTACCGGCGCCGACAAGACATTGCCGGCAATGTTGTACAGCCGCGCAAACACGCGCAGTACATTGCCGTCAACAGCGACTTCCGGCTCTCCATAAGCCATGCTGAGGATAGCACCGGCCGTATATTCGCCAATGCCCTTTAGTGACAATATATCTTTTTTGCTGTCCGGCACCTTGCCACCGTAGGAAGTGACAACTTCCCGCACCGCTTCATGCAGATTGCGCGCCCGGGAATAATAGCCCAGGCCCTGCCACTGCCGCAGAACATCGTCCTGACTGGCTGCAGCCAATGCCTGCATCGTTGGAAATTGTTCCATCCAGCTGTCATAATATGGTTTGACCGCTTCGACTTTCGTCTGCTGCAGCATGATTTCTGACACCCATACGTGGTACGGGTCGCGAGGGAAATCGCCCCGCCAGGGCAACTCCCGCCGATGGGCCCGGTACCATGCCAGCAGCACCGGCGCCCAGCGGCTGCCTTCTGCTTGTTTCGTTTTGTTCACCATGTTGCCTCTTTCTTATACGCCGCGCTGATTCGGGTCCCAAATATATTTATGCAGCTGCAGCTGCAGTTTCCATGACGTAAGCCGATGGGTTTTCATAAAATCGACAATCTGCGCCGCTTCTATCTGTCCGTATACAGGGCCGACATAGATAGGACAGGCCGGCTGGTACGTGCGGCAGACCTCCCAAGCCTGCTGCAAATCCGCCTCACTGCCAACGACAAATTTCAACACATCCTGGGGCCGCAAAGAAGAAAAGTTGCGAGCCAGCATCCGGTCCGCCATCTGCGACGACACGCTTTTATAATCCACTGTAAACCAGACATGAGGATACGCAAAATACGGCGTAATATCCAAGCTGCCGTTTGTTTCAATATTGAC
>CAVKOP010000018.1:0-1524 GCA_963657835.1 Lachnospiraceae bacterium
ATCATATACAGCTTACTGTACAGCGATTCGATGGCTTTCAGCTACTTTCTTCGGATCTTCCTTCGTCATGACAATAGTCAAAACGCCATCTTTAAAGTTGGCTTGAATGCCTTCTTTTTGAATGTTCTGTACGCTGAACTGACGGCAGAAAACATTGCTTGTACGTTCTTTGCGAATATAATTTTTCTTTTCTTTCGCGTCTTTTTCTTCTTTTGTTTCTTCATGTTTAGCCGATAAGGTCAATACATTGTCATCATATGTAACGTTGATATCTTCTTTGGCAACACCCGGCAAATCTGTCGTCAAGATGTACGCTTTGTCTGTATCTTCAATATCAACTTTAGGAATACTATAGGAACCATCAGACGGTTTCATGAAGTCATTGAAGAAGCTGTTAAATACGTGATCAGGGAATAAGAAATCATTGTTTGTTACTGGAAATAAGCTTTTCATCATAAAACCCTTCTTTCAAAATCATCAAACTTTTATGTCATCGGCAAGCGGTTTGTTCTTTAGTCTTTTTATTCTTTTGACCTTTTGATGTATCTCTCGGTAACCTCTTTCCGATTTCAAGTATATTGTACGTCCTATTAGCACTCTTGTCAATAGAGTGCTAATAATTTTTCTTATTTTTTTGCAAAAAAAATAGACGTGCTTTTCACACGCCTATTTCTATATTGCCCTTAATCTTCCAGCCAGTCACCAGTAAAAGTAACAGCTGCCGGACCCGTCATATATACATTGCCGTCTTCTTCATTATATTCAATATGAAGTGTGCCGAGATACAGCTGTACATCGACGCTGCGGCCGGTAAATCCGTTGAGATACGAACCGACAGCGCAGGCACAAGAACCGGTACCGCAGGCCAGGGTAGCACCGGCACCCCGTTCCCATGTATGTACTTTAATCGTATGATTGTCAATAACCTGAATAAAGTTCATGTTGGTCTTGCGGGGAAAAGCTTTATATGTTTCAAATTTCGGACCCAGTTCATGAAGGTTTACGGCATCTACGTCGCGAACGTACGTCATCGTATGGGGTACGCCCATTAAAAGGCTAGTAATTTTGTACGTTTTGCCGTCGATTTCAATCGGTTCATCTACAACAGGACCGGCAGGACCTTCCATAGGAATCTGCGCTCTGTCTGTAAACGGTTTGCCCATATTAATCGTAACCAAGCTGACTTTGCCGTCATCCCCTACTGTCACTTTCGGTTTCATAATGCCTGCCAACGTTTCTACAGCAAATTCTTTTTTAGTAATAATGCCGTGGTCATATACGTATTTGGCAAAGCAGCGAATGCCATTGCCGCACATTTCAGCTTCACTGCCGTCAGCATTGATGATGCGCATGCGTACATCAGCCTTTTCACTGGGCACAATGACAATCAAGCCGTCTGCACCAACACCTGTATGCTGAGCGCACATTTTGACAGCCAATTGGGAAAAATCTTTGTCAGCTCCTTGTTTATCTTCTATAAATACAAAATCATTACCTAAGCCATGCATTTTTACAAATTTCATA
>CAVKOP010000018.1:1534-20925 GCA_963657835.1 Lachnospiraceae bacterium
CATACTAGCGTCCTCCTTCATATGGGAACAACAACTGTGTAATATGTTATCTACACCTTATTATATACAACGGAAAATAGCGATTATATCAAAAAAATGTTATACTTATTGCAAATCCTGTTATTTTAGGGGGATATATGAAAAAACAAACCGGCTATTTAAAAGAACCGTTAAAGTTGTTCTATTTATTAGATAAAAAAAATTGGGCATGCCCCTATCATTATCATGGGTTTGATAAAATCATGCTCTTTCTCCAGGGCCATGTCACGTATGAAGTAGAAGGCCAATCCTATGCACTGCAGCCGTATGACATCGTCGTCGTCCGTGCCGGCCAAATACACCGTCCCGTTATTCATGCAGATGCGGTGTACGAACGCATTATTGCTTATATTTCTTCTGAATATCTGCAGCAGTATGACCAGCAAGGCTGCCATTTGACTTCTATTTTCAGTACCTCTACGGCTTCAGTGTTGCGGCAGCCTCAGGAAGCAGGCTCTTTATACGGCATATCCAGCCGCCTGCGCCAGGCCTATAATACCGGACAGACACCACGGCATCGTGTTCTGCAAGAAACATTGTTTTTAGAATTTTTAATTTACCTGGCCGATGCCTTAGAAACCCATCATATCGGTTCCGTAAAAACAGGAAGGCAGAATGAAAAGACTGCAGCTATTCTGCAGTACATCCATGAACATATTACAGAAGACTTATCTGTTGCAGCACTCGCCAGACAGTTTTATATCAGCCCGGATTATCTGATGCATTTGTTTAAAGAAGAAACGGGCCAATCCGTAGGGACATACATTACGGCTAAACGCCTGCTGCTGGCCCGCGAACTCATGAAAAAGCAGCTGCCGCTGACGACTATCTGTTACGACAGCGGATTCAAACAATATTCTGCCTTTTACAGAGCTTGGAAAAAACAATACGGCCAATCTCCCAAAAAAGGAATTCCGCATATGGCAAAAGCCCATCTTCTCGAATGAGTACGATGGGCTTTTTTATGATTTATCTATTCCGATTATAATTAATCAGGCATCCAGCTTTGACAATTTTCTTTTCATCTTCAGTCATGTCTGCTATATACAGCGATATTTCTGTAAGCGTATCACCTACTACATACGCTTTGATATCTTTCATGTCACCATCCAAGGCTTTTTTGATATGCGGCACATAGATATAATCGCCAACTTCAAAGGAAGCATCTGCTTTCATTTGGAACGGCAGCATGCCCCAGTTGATTACATTGGAGCGATACCGTTTGGTCGCATATTCCTTGCAGATATTGGCAAGGCCGCCCAAAACACGCTGGCAGCTGGCTGCTTGTTCACGCGCCGAGCCGTCTCCTGGTTTGACGCAGTAAATCATACTGCCAATTTCAACTTGAGACATATCCGCATCAGTAAATTTTTCCTGCAGCGTGGCAAACACTTTTTTCAGCCGCGGGTCGATACTTGCCGGACAGTTGCCTGCCATGCGTGCCCGTTCTGCCACATCGACATCCTTGGCACGTCCTACATAATCGGGATCACGCCGCGACAACGTAAATTCAGCCAGCCCCAACGGGTTGGAACGATATGATGACGTTTCTCCTGAAGGAATCAATTCATCTGTCGTCGTGACCGGATCCATAATCTTTGAACAAACTTTGAGCAGAATGTTATCTGCCAATGCTTCCATAGACGGCCAGTCTTTGATGTTTGGTCCGTAAACCAACGAAGTCTGTTCTTCCGCTTTGCCAAATCCCTGATATACACGAGATTCATAAGAAGCATTGTCATATTCGTACGGCGCTTCTGTATAATCGTCCATATAGCCATCAGCAGAAGTCAAGACGCCGCCATTCGCAGCTGTCGCCGCAATGGAACGGGCATCCATCAACGCAACTGCTGAGAATTGGCCGCTGCCCGGCTTAGACCCTTCACGATTCGGGAAATTACGTGTCGTATGACGAATACTAAAGGCATTATTCGCCGGCGTGTCTCCGGCACCAAAACATGGGCCGCAGAACGCTGTTTTCATAATCGCACCGGCAGCCATCAAATCTGCTGCCGCGCCTTTGCGTACTAAATCCATATATACAGGCATAGACGACGGATAGACATCTAACGTAAAGACGCCATTGCCGCAGCTAGCATGTTTCAAAATATGGGCCGCAGCCATGACATTGCTGTAATTGCCGCCGGCACAGCCAGCGATAATTCCCTGCTGTACATGAAGTTTGCCGTCTGCTATTTTATCTGTCAAGCTAAAGGGAATGTCTTTATTGCTCATGCGGCTTTTGATATTTTCTTCTGTTTCATGCAAAATATCCGCCAAGTTGGCATTCAGTTCATCAATCGTAAAGGCATTGCTCGGATGCATCGGCATAGCAATCATCGGTTTAATCGTACTGAGGTCAATATAAATCATGCCGTCATAATACGCAATGTCAGCAGGATTTAATTCTTTATAATCCTGAGGGCGGCCATGCTGTGTCAAATACGCTTTGGTATCTTCGTCAGTACGCCATACGGAAGATAAACATGTCGTTTCTGTCGTCATGACATCTACACTGTTGCGGTAATCCGTAGACATAGATGCAACACCGGGGCCGACAAATTCCATCACTTTGTTTTTGACGTAGCCGTTTTTAAATACAGCGCCTACAATCGCAATGGCAATATCATGCGGTCCTACTGCCGGATTAGGCTTGCCTGTCAGGTACACGCCGACAACACCAGGATACGCCACATCATACGTATCGCACAGCAGCTGTTTTACCAGTTCGCCGCCGCCTTCGCCGACAGCCATCGTTCCCAGCGCGCCGTAGCGAGTATGGCTGTCTGAGCCGATAATCATTTTGCCGCATCCTGCCATTTTTTCACGCATGTACTGATGAATAACCGCTACATGCGGGGGGACAAAAATACCGCCGTATTTTTTAGCTGCAGATAAGCCAAATACATGGTCATCTTCATTAATCGTACCGCCAACTGCACAAAGCGAATTGTGACAGTTTGTCAGCACGTAAGGCAGAGGAAACTTTTCCATACCGGAAGCTTTTGCCGTCTGAATAATACCGACAAACGTAATATCATGGGATGCCATGGCGTCAAATTTGATTTTCAAATGTTCCATATTGTCCACCGTATTGTGCGCTTTCAAAATGGAATAGGCAATGGTTCCCTTCCGAGCTTCATCCCGGTTTGGCTTCTTTCCAGTAAGTTGTTCTACTTTAGCCGCTTCTTGTTCTGGTACAATTTCCGTACCATGAATCAAATACGCGCCTCCTCTATACAATTGAATCATGAGTTTAGCCTCCTCTGCACAGTCCTAAAAACTGTTGTATAGTAGCAATTTCTCATACAGAAATTTATGCAATTAGATTTCACATTATAAAATTTTTCTGCATTCACCTCATATTATATCATAATTATTCTTGTTGTGACTACCCTTGCATCTTTCTTTTTTCTCATTATTTTTATTTTATTTTTACCTTAACTATGCTATAATAACTTATAATTTGCAAGAAAAGCCACCGTCATATTCGCAAGGCATTTTTATGAATATCACGGAATAATTAACAATGGACATTTATCCTTGCAGGAAAGAGAGGAATCACTTTGGACAAAAATATCTACTTAGCCCAATTCTATGGAAAATCACAGAATTACACCCAGATTCCCCGTGAATGGTATTCTAAATACGGTGTAAAACGAGGCTTGCGCAATGAAGACCATACAGGCGTACTTGTCGGACTAACCCGCATCGCCGATGTCGTTGGTTATCAGCGTGACGATTCTGGGCATAAAGTCAATTGTGATGGCGTACTCTATTATCGCGGCATTGATATTCGCGATTTAGTAAAAAAAGAGAAATATAACGGCTATTTATATGAACAAGCCAGCTTCCTCTTATTATTTGGGTATTTACCGTCTCAAGACGAATTGCATGCCTTCTGCAACGTATTGCAGGACGGGTATGACCTGCCGGATGATTTTTTGGAAATGAATCTGCTGCGTCTTCCCGGTAAAAATTTGATGAATAAATTGCAGCATGCATTACTGACATTATATAATTATGACCCCGATCCGGATAATACCGACGTATACCAGACGCTTCGCAAAGGACTAAATATTATGAGCAAGCTTCCGTCTATTGCCGTCTATGCTTATATGTCCAAGATTCATTATTATCATCGGAAAAGTCTTGTCATCCACTATCCGCGCAAAGATTATTCTACAGCAGAAAATATCTTGTCCATGCTGCGCCCTGACAGTAAATTTACATCGCAGGAAGCACAGCTTCTCGACTTGCTCCTGTTTCTCCATGCAGATCACGGCGGCGGTACTAACTCCACGTTCACGAATGTCGTCGTTTCTTCAACCAATACGGATATTTATTCCAGTATGGCAAGTTCTGTCGGCGCGCTGAAAGGGCCGCGCCACGGCGGTGCCAATGTTCGCACGTCCATTATGATGGAAAATATTATAGATGCTATCGGCACTAAGGCTACAGACAGCCAAATCAAAGGGATTATACAAAAAATTTTGGATAAAAAATTTAAAGATAATACCGACGGCCTTGTCTATGGGTTTGGTCATGCTGTATATACCTTGTCCGATCCTCGTGCAGAAATCATGCGGCATTACTGCGGCAAACTGGCTAAAGAAAAAGGCATGGAAGATATTTTTAACTTCTATAATCATTTTGAACGCATTGCCATTAAGGTATTAACCGAAAAAACAGGCATGGATATTTGCAGCAATGTCGATTATTACAGCGGCTTTGCCTATCATATGCTCGGCATTCCCCGCGATTTGTACACGCCGCTCTTTGTTATCAGCCGTATGGTCGGCTGGCTGGCTCATAATATTGAACATAAACTGTATGACAATCGTATTGTCCGCCCGGCTGCCAAATACGTTGGCGATTTAATGGACTACATACCCATGGAGGATAGATAAGATGAAGACAATTACTGTATTTAAAGGCGACGGCATCGGCCCTGAAATTACAGATGCCGTGATTGAAATCCTAAAAGCAGCCCACGCACCGCTTAACTATGAATTTTTCAACGTCGGCGCTGCTGAATACGAACGAAACGGCGCGCTTATCCCCAAAGAAGCTTTTCAATCATTTGAAAAAACGCACCTTTTATTAAAATCCCCTATTACGACACCTATCGGCAAGGGATTTCGGTCTCTCAATGTAACGCTGCGCAAAAAATATGACCTCTATGCTAATATTCGCCCGGCTAAATCCAATGCTGCCGTACCGACACCTTTCCCGAACGTAGATATTGTCACTTTCCGTGAAAACACAGAAGGATTGTATGTTGGCGTAGAATATAAAATCAATGACGATACTGTTCATGCTATCAAAATCATTACACGCAAAGCCAGTGAACGCATCATCCGGGCAGCATTTGAATATGCAGTAGCTCATAACCGCAAAAAAGTAACCTGTGTTCACAAAGCCAACATTTTGAAAATGACAGACGGCATGTTCCTCGATATTTTCAAAACGATTGCCAAAGATTATCCGCAGATTGAAAGTGATGACAAAATCGTTGACAACACCTGCATGCAGCTCGTTATGCATCCGGAAACGATGGATGTCATCGTCACGCCCAACCTCTACGGTGATATTCTGTCAGACCTCACCAGCGGGCTTATCGGCGGCTTAGGCCTGATGCCTTCTATGAATATCGGCGACGATTATGCCATGTTTGAAGCCGTTCACGGCAGTGCACCGGATATTGCAGGCAAACATATTGCCAATCCTACAGCACTTCTCTGGTCGGCATGCATGCTCTTGGAATACATCGGTGAAACTGCCATTGCTGCCAACATCCGTCAAGCTGTAGACAGTGTTTTAGCAGAAAAACAATATCTTACACCTGACTTAGGCGGCAGTGCCTCTACCGAAGCCTATCGCGATGCCGTAATAGCCAAATTATAGATATCTATCGCTGTATTTAAGGGCTGGTCGTGTCAAGACGACCGGCCTTTTTTATCTTATTGACAAATGACATATCTATTTTATACAATGATGTCAATTACGATAAGGAGATGGCATTATGAATATAACGGTTTTAGGCTGCGGCCGCTGGGGCTCGTTTCATGCCTGGTATGCTGACCATATTGGACATACCGTTACCCTTTGGGGCAGAGACAGTTCACCAAACTTAAAAGAATTAATGACAACCAGAAAAAATGAATATGTAACACTCCCTTCTTCGATTCTATTGACGTCTGATTTAATACAAGCCATTTCTTCTGCCGACATATGCATTCTTTCCATCAGCGCACAGCAAGTCCGCTCCTTTGCCAAACAGCTGCATGCGCTGCCTGTACCTTTGACCATGCCCATTATCTTGGCGATGAAAGGCCTGGAAATCGGCAGCGGCAAACGATTGACAACCGTAATGGAAGAAGAACTCGGTCCGAAAGTGCAGACAGCTGTCTGGGTAGGGCCGGGACATGTGCAGGATTTTGTCAGCGGCATGCCAAACTGTATGGTTATGGCTTCTAAAGATACGACATTGACTCATACACTGGTTGATATATTTACCAGCCCCCTCATCCGCTTTTATTATGGACAGGACTTATTGGGCATCGAAATCGGCGCTGCTGCCAAAAACGTCATGGGGATTGCTGCCGGCATGCTGGACGGCGCCCATCTGACCAGTCTGAAAGGGGCTTTGATGGCCCGGGGAACCCATGAATTATCTGTACTAATCAAAGCGTTGGGCGGCAACGAAATGACCGTTTACGGCTTAAGCCACCTCGGCGATTATGAAGCAACGCTGTTTTCTTCCCATAGCAACAATCGCCGTTTTGGAGAAGATTTTATTCAAGGAAAACCATTTAAAAAATTGGCAGAAGGCGTATATACAACCGAAGCGTTAATGGATTTATCCCAACAGCTGCATATCGAGCTTCCCATTACAGCTGCTGTACATGCCATTATCCAAGACCATCAATCGCCGCAAGAAGTTCTCAGTTCCTTATTTTTACGTTCTACTAAAACAGAATATTAAAAAATCCCTCATATATCTTTTCGTTGCAACAGTAAGATATATGAGGGATTCTTTTATTTCGTTTCTACAGCAGCCGGCACCTCGTGCCGTGTAACGAGCAGCTTATCTACCCGCAAATTGTCCATTTTTACAACTTCAAAAGTAAACTCATTCCAAGTATACGTATCTTTTTCTTGGGGTATGCGGCCAATCCCATATGTTACAAATCCAGCCAGCGTCTTGTATAAATCTTCATCTTCTTCAGGAAGTTCTTCTTCTATTTCAAAGTAGTCTTTAAACTCTTCAATCGTAAGCAGCCCTTCCATGAGCCATTGGTTGGTCCCTCGTTTAACAATCCGATTAGCATTTTCTTTTTTTTCTTGTTCACCAGAAGGCATGCTGCCAACCAATTCTTCCAAGATGTCATGCAGTGTCAAAATACCGCTGAAACTGCCGTATTCGTCCAAGACAGCCGCTTCATGAACACTTTCTTCCCGAAAGACAGACACTACTTTCATAATATCCATCGATTCCGGAACAAAGACCGGTTTTTGTATGCTTTCTTCAACAATCGCAGCCAGAGATACTTGTTTTTTCGCTTGCACGGCTTCATAGTACTTCTGAAACACGGTATTTACGGTAATCATACCTAAAAAATCATCCAAAGATCCCTTACCGACAGGAAGATGTACGTGATTGCAGGAGATAATCTCTTTGATCATCGAATCTTCTGTATCTTCCAAATCAATCCAATCTACCTGCGTCCGATTCGTCATAATATCGCTGACGTTCATATCTGCCAGGCGGAATACCCTGTCAACCAATTCCGGTTCTTCTTTTTCAAACGCGCCTAATTCAGCACCTTGTTCCAACAGAAGCTTGATTTCTTCTTCCGTTACCGGATGTACTTCTGGCTTGGATACGCCTATCAGCCTTGTAACCAATGCGGTTGAAGCGGATAAAACCCAAATTAAGGGGGTACACAACGTACAAAAGTACAACATGGGCCGAGCCAGCATGCAGGACAATTTTTCAGGATTGTCGATGGCTATTCGTTTAGGAACAATTTCTCCAAAAATAATCGTTAAATACGTGACCACTGCTACAATCGTCGTCAAGCTGACACTGTATGCATACGGTTTCAATCCCGGTATCATTGCCACATATTTGGACATTGGCTGCGCCATTTCCGTACCGCCGTATACACCAGTAAGCAATCCCAACAGCGTAATACCGAACTGGACAGCAGAGAACATTTTATTTGGGTTTTCCCGCAATTTCAGAACAATTTCTGCAGACTTGTTTCCTTCTTCAGCAATCGCTTCCAACCGGGCCTGTCTGCAGCTGACAATGGACATTTCCAACATAGAAAAAACACCATTGCCAAGAATAAGCAAGACAATAACCAAACATTGTTTTCCTAGGGAAAATTCCAAAACCAATCACGTCTCCTTTTATAATACAACCATACTTTTTAGGATTTATTATACATGGTTTTATTAGGTATAACAAGTTTTATCCTATAAAAAGGGACTCTCATCCAAAAGGTGTGAGTATCGTGCATCTTTCCTTTGAAAAATTAAAATGGATATTTTTGATTATAATGCCAGTACTATACACTGAAACCTGCAGACAAAAAGGAGCTGCCGCTTCATGCGACAGCCCTGTTGTGTTAGTGCTTGTTTACCACCATGGGCCGACTCCAATGCCGATACCGCCATGATGATGCCAGCCGATGCCAATACCGACGCTGACATTGGGACCGCGGCGATAGCCGCCATCATAGTTGTCAGCCGTATCGACAACTGTAATATCCTGGGTAAATGTTCTCGTCGCATCACCTATCTTAATATCGACGACAACACTCGTTTTTCCTGGTGCAGCAGGAACAATGTTCATCTTATCTGAAATCGTCGCTACATGCGCATTCAGACTCGTCATTTTAATATCGTAGGGAATCATTCCCGGCACATGCACCCGGACAATGCCGTAACTTCCTACGGGAATCCGTTTCGGATACACAATGACTTCTGTTTTTTTCAGCATTTCTTCCGCATGGCCAAAGATAAGCTCAGCATCTTTTTCATCGTGAAGCCGCCAAACACAAGACGAATCTTTAGCAACAAAATAGCTGCTCTTTAGGGTATGCGTGTAGGTATCATAAGCATTAACATGATAAAAATATTTACTCGTCAAATTTTTATCAATGCGAAAATAGTAGTTTGTATCCAATCCTGTCTTATCGGCAGGAATACTTTGCAGCAATGCTGTAATTTTATCATACGTACTTCCTGAAGTAATATAATAGGCATCCAGGTTCTTCATTTGTACAGATGGATCTACGGTCTGCATCTTCGCTGCCGTTGTATCTCCTGCCGGGCTGGATGCTGCTGCGCTAAAGCAGCACAACATTGTCAGAACACATATACGCCACCATTTCATATGCTATTCCTCCCTGCCGTTTTTTGTATTACAAATCCAGATTTCGTACTTTCTTAGCATTATCCTGAATAAATTTGCGCCGCGGTTCTACTTTATCCCCCATGAGAACGGAGAAAATTCGATCCGCTTCAGCCGCATCTTCCAAATGAACGCGGAGCATAGTCCGGTTTGCCGGATCCATCGTCGTTTCCCAAAGCTGTTCCGGATTCATTTCCCCAAGCCCTTTATAGCGCTGAACAACGACGCTGTTGTCGCGTCCCAGTTCATCTAATTTCTGATTCATGGCTTCATCAGAGAAATAATACCATACCTGCTTGCCTTTGCGCACTTGATACAGCGGCGGCTGTGCAATATATACATGTCCTTCTGTAATCAACGGTTTCATAAACCGATAGAAGAATGTCAGCAGCAGTGTCCGAATGTGCGCGCCGTCTACATCGGCATCCGTCATAATAATAATCTTGTCGTAGCGGCGCTTATTAATATCAAATTCTTCGCCAATACCGGTACCAAATGCCGTAATCATAGAACGAATTTCGTCATTGGCCAAAATTTTATCTAAACGCGCTTTTTCAACATTAATAATCTTGCCGCGCAGTGGCAGAATCGCCTGGAATTTACGGTCTCGGCCTTGTTTTGCAGAACCGCCTGCCGAATCCCCTTCGACCAGATAGATTTCTGTCATGGCTGAATTTTTTTCAGAGCAGTCGGCCAGTTTACCGGGAAGGCTGCTGATTTCCAATGCATTTTTACGGCGTGTCAATTCGCGGGCACGGCGGGCAGCCTGCCGCGCGCGGGATGCAGAAATCGTTTTGTTGATAATCGCTTTGGCTTCACTGGGGTGTTCTTCCAAATATTCTTTCAGCCCGTCGGAAACGATGTTATCGACAATCCCTTTGACTTCGCTGTTGCCTAATTTGGTTTTGGTCTGCCCTTCAAACTGCGGTTCCCGTACTTTAACACTGACAATCGCTGTCAGCCCTTCACGCACATCATCACCGGATAAATTGTCTTCATTATCTTTCAAAATGCCGGAAGAACGGCCGTAATCATTTATAGTTCTAGTCAAACCGGAACGGAAGCCGCTTAAATGCGTGCCCCCTTCTTCTGTAAAAATATCATTAACAAACGTCAGGATGTTTTCACTGTAGCCGTCGTTATACTGCATGGCAATATCGACAAGAACCTGATTTTTTTCACCTTCCAGCGATATAATCGTCGGATTAATCGGTTGTTTATTTTCATTCAAAAATTCAACAAAAGATGTCAAGCCGCCTTCATAGCAATATACTTCACTTTTTCCCTGACCCCGTTTATCAGTCAGTGTAATATGCAGGCCTTTATTCAAAAATGCCAATTCACGAAGACGTGTTTTCAACGTATCAAAATCATATACCGTATCCGGGAAAATTTCATGGTCCGGTTTGAAGCTTACCCGTGTCCCTGTTTCTTCGTTCTTTTCCAACGGACGAATTTTTTTCAGCGGTTGTTCGGTGCGTCCGCGCGTAAAAGAAATATTCCACAAATAACCGTCTCGCTTGACAGCTACCTTGGTCCATACACTCAGGGCATTGACGACAGAAATACCAACACCATGCAGACCGCCGGAAATAGGATAGCCTTCGCCGCCAAACTTGCCGCCGGCATGCAGAACCGTCAATACGACTTCAACTGCCGGTTTTCCCACTTTATGCATAGCTACAGGAATACCGCGTCCGTTATCAACAACAGTAATGCTGTTGTCTTCTTCTATCGTGACTTCAATATGGGTGCAATATCCAGCCAATGCTTCGTCGATACTATTATCGACAACTTCATACACGAGGTGATGCAGGCCGCGAAGCGACGTACTGCCAATATACATACCAGGACGTTTGCGAACGGCTTCTAAGCCTTCCAATACTTGAATCTGCTCAGCGCCATAATCTATATTTTTGTCTTGCGACATGTAACAATTCCTCCTATTCGAAACACTTTTTAACATCTTATTATATCGCATTTTTGTATTATTTTATAGGGGAGGACGGTGCAAACCTGGGCTTTTTAAATAATTTTTTATACCGTTCCACAAGTGTTTCCAACGTAATCGGCGCAGCATAAATCCCATCTTCCGTCACCACATAACAGCGAACCGGCCCCGCTTCTTTTCCCGATACGGAAATAAAGGGCTGATAATACTGCTGCAGCGGATTGGATTTGTTCGATTTGCGCGGATGGGCTTTAAACATCGCTACGATACGCCGTACATCAATCATTTGATTGCCGCCGATGTGTAGATACATCTTCTTTTCTCCTATACTTTTCTGCCAAATTATGAATAAAAGAATCGGTCATCTCCGTAGGATTTTTACGAGTGACAAACAATGCCAGCATCATATCATCTTCTGCTGTATCACAATTATGATGAATCCGCTCTATGTATCGATAAATACAGTCACGGCGGATTTCATTATACAGCTCGATATATTCTTTTTTTTCCTGCGGTATATAGCCGTGCTGCGTCAGTTCCTCTACTGTCAGCCAGGGCATTTTGATAAGTATATCATGCAGCTGTTTCTTTTTTTTCTGCCTGATTTCCAAACGGCACAAATAACAGATAGTTTCTCCCGGCTGCAAAAACCTGCCGCAGCAGGGACAAACGCCCCGTCCTGCCTGCGTATAAGCAATTTTTCTTTTTTCCTGCAGAAACCGCAGCTGCCTGAGCTGCTCCTGCAGCCGGGACGGCAAATGGGCTGTTTCCTGGTAAATTTTATCTACCAGCTCTTTAGGCAGGATAATTTGTTTTAAATTTTCTGCCGGAAAAGCACGTTCTTCTTCGCCGTCCAAATTTTCATAGACAACAGCTGCCGGTTTTCTGCCGCTGCGTACCAGCCGTATATCACGAATGTAGTTCTCATGAATAAATGTATTTATTTTTTCAATCAGTTGTTTTTTATGCATAAACAGCTGATTCATCCAAACAGAATTCAGTACGGCAACGATAACCGTCTGACCGTCAAACTGCTGTATATAAGAATATTTGGCAATCTGCGCGCCGACAATAGCGGACCAGGAGAGCTTTGCCTGATACAGTTTATACGGCGTCAGCAGCTTATGTTCTTCCAATATTTTCGGAATCGCCATTCCCGCTTTTTCCAACGTATGTGTCCGTTCTTCCATGGCCTTTTACCTTGCCTTCTTCAATGCAAACATAATGATACCCCGGTATAGATTTAAAAAGAGTCGGCTCTGTCGTCGTAATAAACGTCTGAATGCGTTCACGGACAAATTCCAAAAGAGCCTCGCGCCGTGCCGCATCCAGTTCACTCATGACATCATCCAGCAGCAATACCGGATATTCTCCTGTTTCAGACTTTACATATTCTAATTCAGATAATTTTAATGCCAGCACGGCCGTACGCTGCTGCCCCTGGGAGCCAAATTTTTTCAAGTCTGCCCCGTCTACAGCAAAGGCCAAATCATCGCGATGAGGCCCTACGGAGGTAGACATGCGGTACATATCTTCCTGCAAATGTTCCTGCAGCAATTGATAGTACCATGATGAGTCACAGCGATATGCCTGCATGCCATCCTGGGCCGTATCATAAGACTGCACATAGGATATCGTCAGGTTTTCGCTGCCGCCGGTCAAACGGCGGTGAATTACGCCGGAAAGAAAACTGATTTTATGAAGAGCTGCCAATCGCTTTTTGACAATAGACGCAGCAAAGGCGGCAATCTGATGATCCCATTCCTCAATAGAAAAAGGGCCTTCATATTTCATTTTCTTCAGCAAAAGATTCCGTTGAGACACAGCCCGGTTATACTGCAGCAGTTCTTTATAGTACGTAGGATTGACCTGAGATATTTCCATATCCATAAAACGGCGCCGCAGTGCCGGACTGCCTTTAATCAGCTGCAGGTCTTCTGGCGAAAACAAAACTTCATTCAATGTCCCTACGAGTTCGCGCTGCGGCACTTTGGTTTCATTAATCCACAACTCTTTTTTAGCAAGTTTGGATAGGATAATTTTTACCTGCTGCGACACGCCGCTGCGAAAAAAATTAATGATAATACTGGCATCGCTGCTATTCCATTGAATTAAGTCAGCATCGGCAATTCCCCGATACGATTTGCCGACGCCCCCCATGTACAGCGCTTCCAGCAAATTGGTTTTTCCCTGCCCATTTTTTCCATATAGTACAATAATAGATTTTGGAAATGAAATTTCTTCCTGTTTATAATTACGGAATTGGTGAAGACGGACAGATTGTATATTCATATTTATGCACCAACTATTTCATATTTGCCGACGTCTTTAATATCGACAATGTCTCCTGGATACAGCTTCTTGCGTTTGGCTTTGCATAAATTTCCATTGATATAAATTCTATTCTCATCTAGCAAAAATCGAATTTCTCCGCCACTTTGCAAAATGCTGGCCCATTTCATAAATTGGTCTAATTGTATCATATCAGTTTCAATTTTTATTTTTTCCATTTATTTTGTCCTCATTGGTGTAACAACAAATACGCAATCTGTTTGTCCTTTATCTTGTACCAGCATCGGACTGTTTTTGCGTAATTTCAAAACGACTTCATCATCATGGCAATGTTTGAGCATGTCTAAAATAAATTTGCCGTTAAACGAAATATCCAGCGGTTCGCCCTCCATCTGGCAGGGAACAGAATCTTCAATTGTGCCGTAATCCGGATGCTGACTCATCATTTTAATTTCATTGTCTGCAATGACAAAGTTGATAACGTTGTATTGTGCATCTTTGGCTACAATGGATGCACGTTCAACCGCACCGGTAAATTCTGCTCGGTTAATCGTAATAGTACATTGAAAATCTGTCGGGATAACACGGCGGTAATTCGGAAATTCGCCTTCAATTAACCGAGTACGAATATATACATTTCCAAATTTAATGGCCAAATAGCTGCGAACAGCTGTTATTTCAACCGTTTCCGGAATATCTGTTGGCAGCTGACGTGAAATTTCAGATAACAATCGGCTGGGAATTACGGCTTGAAGAGGCGTTTCAATCGGCGTTTCCAGCGAAGAAGATTTTAAAGCCAGCCGGTGCGTATCTGTCGCAACCATCGAAATATTGTTTTGCTGTACATCTAAAAAAGTGCCCATGAAAATCGGACGGGCTACATCTGTAGCGCAGGCATAGGAAGTGTTGTCAATTAAATCTTTCATAATGACGCTTGTTGTATCAAAATGTGCATAGCCGTTTTCTACAATTTCGACTTCGGTAAAATCGTTGGGATTCATAGTCAGGCATTCGAATTTTAATTTGCCGCCTTTAATAATTAACTGTGTATCTGCGTCTTCCTTAAGAATTTCAATTTCATCACTCGGTAATTTTCTTGTCAGTTCCATTAAGTATGGATTGGCAATAAATGCTTCACCGCTTTCTTCAATGATACCGGGGACAATGGTTTTGATGCCCATGTCGTAGTCATTGGCTTGAAATTCAATAATATTGTTGATTGCTTTAATAAGAAGACCGTTTTCAGAGGCGAGATTGTTGCTTTTGTTCTGTGCAACTTTTTGTACAGTCTGTAAGCCTTTGTTTAGATCTTCTTTTTTTAGTTTTAGTTTCATTGGTGTATCCCCTTTTCTGCGCTTAGTTTTTTAGTTTAAGTGAATTAAAAAGATAGTAGTCGTAGTAGTAGAGGCTGTGAATTTGTGGATAAGTCAATAAAAATGGCTATTTTAAGCTGTCCACAAATGTGTATAACCTGTGGATAAATCGGTTTTATTTATCCACAAATCCACTTTTTTTCTGAAATTTTAAATCATGCACAAAGTATCTACAGCCTATCATCCTACTTATCCACACCTTTGATTTTGTTTTGAAGTTTTTCTATGGACTCTTTAAACCGAGCATCTTTTTCTATTAATTTCATTACTTTCATGCAGGCATGCATTACCGTCGTATGGTCACGACCGTTGAAGGCAGTCCCAATATGCGGATACGTATTGCCTGTCAATTCACGGCATAAATACATAGCAATCTGTCGCGGCAGCGCAATATCTTTTGTTTTTTTCTTGCCCATCAGTTCTTTATAATTTACATTATAAAAAGAGCATACAGCTGACGTAATTTCATCAATGGTAATATATTTCTTTTCTTCCTTATTTTTTACTAAATACTGCAGTGCACGGTGTGCATGCTGTTCGGTAATGGTACGTGCATCTTCTACGGAAGCTAGGTAAACAACATTATTAAATGCACCGGATAATTCACGAATGTTTTCACTGCCATTGGTAGCAATATAAGTAATGGCATCATTTTCAATTGTAATTCCCTGCTTTTGCGCCCACGTTCGTAAAATGGCAATACGCGTTTCTAAATCCGGCGGATCTATCCAGGTAACCATGCCGCTTTGGAAGCGGGAACGAAGACGATCTTCGAGTTTATTGATATCCTGAGGCGCTCTATCGCTGGTAAAAATCATTTGTTTTTGTCCTTGGTAGAGTTTGTTAAAGGTGTGGAAAAACTCTTCTTTAGAGCTGTCTTTTTCACCAAAACCCAAAAATTGAATATCATCGACGAGAAGAACATCAATATTTCGGTATTGCTGGCGGAAATTTTCCGTACTTTTATCTTGAATAGACTGGATAAAATCATTAACAAAGTCTTCACTGGTTATGCAGCGAAGGCGCATGTGAGGAAATTTTTGCAGGATTCGATTGCCGATAGCGTGCATCAAATGTGTCTTGCCCAGGCCGCTGTCTCCATATATATATAAAGGATTATATTTTTGTGCCGGCGCATCGGCGACGGTGGTGGCAAATGTATAGGGAACCCGATTGCTGTTGCCGACGATAAAATTTTCAAAGGTATAGTTTGGATTTAAGTTCGTTTCCTGATGCATATCCGGCGGCGTGATTTTTTCTGCCGGTTTTACGATAAAAGACGCTGGCTGCTGTACCTTGGCAGAAGCAGGTGTGTCTATAACCGGCAGTTCCGGCTGCACCCATTCTACGGATTGATGCGGCGATACCTTATCTATATGCACTGTTTCATACAAATCCTGTTCCGGCATAGCTGGAGCAGCTGGCTGCGGTGCTGGTGCCGGAGTCGGAGCGGTATTATCCATGAGGATAATGCGTACCTGTATAGGATGTCCTGTTACTTTTTGCGCCACTTCGTTCAGCAGGGCGGCATAGTTTTTGTTGATAAATGTAAAAATAAATTTTTGCGGTGTTGCTAAGACTAATTCATTTTTTTCGTAAGAAAAAGGGATGAGTGATGATTCAAACCAGTTCATATATAGCGGCGGTGGCAGCGATTGTTTAAGTTCGTCCAGCATGCCCGTCCATAACGTGGCTAAATCCATTGATTCCATGATACATCCTTCCTGTCTTTTTTATTGTGGATATGTTGATATATCGTATTGTGGATAAGTGCATAATTAAGAGCTGAAAAAAGCGGAAACGCGATAAACATCGAATTTCCGGCCCCTGTCATACTTATCCACAAAATGTGGATAAGCTGTTGATAAATCTTTTTTCTATCCACACTTGCATCTATCCACATTTTACAACAAAACTATGCACATGGGAAGTGAATTTGTCAAATTAGCTCCCCCGATATGCCGTGTCAAGTATGCAAAAAAGATATAGCATGCAAAATGCATATTGAGAAAGCAAAAAAAAGTAATTGACAGTATATTTCTTTTTGACTATAATTATGCTGTTATGGTGTAAATTCATTGACTGTCTATTGAGACAAAGGAGGTGTCTATATTGAAACAGACATATCAGCCGAATACATTGTGGAGAAAAAGAACACATGGCTTCCGCGAAAGAATGAAAACAAAAGGCGGCCGCATGGTTTTGAAAAAACGTCGTATGAAAGGCAGAAAGAAACTCTCCGCTTAATCATTACAAGATGAACAGAAAAGTTCCGTCATGGAATTTTTCTGTTTTTCTGGCATTTTTAGGACAAAATGAATGTATGAGCTAAAAAAAGAAAAACGACTGACTAAGAATCGGGAGTATCAGTATGTGTATCGGCGCGGCCGGTCGTATGTAAACAGATTAGCTGTTTTATACGTACTGCCCCGTTCTCCCAAACAGCCTGCCCGCATCGGTTTTGTAACGGGCAAAAAAATTGGATGCGCTGTAGAACGCAATCGCTGCCGCCGGCTGATGAAGGAAGTATATCGTCTTCATCAGTTTGAATTGATTAACGGCGTCGATTTGGTCCTTATTGGGCGCAGTAAATTAAAATATGCTGGATATGAACAAGCTGAACGCAGCATTATGCAGCTGTTCCGGCATGCTAAGGTATTACAAAAGAAGTGATGATGCATGAAACGGTTTCTTATCATCCTTATACGGTTTTATCAAACTTGTATATCACCGTTAAAACCGCCGTGCTGCCGGTTTTATCCTACTTGTTCTGCATATGCGCTGGAAGCGCTGCAGAAATACGGCGCGGTGAAAGGGAGTTATTTAGCAATAAGGCGCATTTTGAAATGCCATCCCTTTCATAAAGGCGGATATGATCCTGTGCCGTAATATTCGGTCAGATGAAATAAAGGCTGACTGAGATTATTTTTTTACCCGACAGGAGTTGAGAGTATTGGGATTTTTTAGTGGAATAGCAGACATCCTGACGCAGATTATGACAACCTTCATGGATTACTGTTATGCATTCACACAAAGCATCGGATATCCTAGCTACGGCTTGGCTATCATTATGCTGACTCTTATTATTAAGTTGGTATTGTCGCCGCTTACGGCTAAGCAGATTCGTTCGATGGAAGGCATGCAGACCCTGCAGCCTAAAATCAAAGCACTGCAGCAGAAATATAAGGGCAATCAGAAAAAAATGCAGGAAGAAATGGCTAAGCTCTACAAAGAAACAGGAGTCAATCCATTATCCGGATGTTTGCCTATTCTCATTCAAATGCCGTTCCTGATTTCCATTTTCTGGGCATTGCGGGAATATCCTTACGACCCTAATTTTGCACAATTCTTGTGGCTGCCAAGCTTGGGTCAGGCAGACCCGACATATATTATGCCGGTATTGTCTGCTATTTCTACATTTGGCATTCAAAAGCAGATGAGCGGTGCTCAGGTAGCAGCTTCTGATGCACAAGCCAAACAGCAGAAAATCATGCAGATTATTATGCCGCTGTTCATTGGCTGGATTAGTTTAAGCTTCCCAAGCGGTTTGGTTATCTATTGGGTTATTTCAAACGTTTTCCAGTGGGTACAGCAGGTTATCATGTTTCATGGTAAAAAGAAGAGAGGAGCACAGGCATGAGCAGCATTGAAGTAACCGGTAAGACGATTGAAGATGCCGTTCGTTCCGGCCTGGTTCGTCTCGGAAAAATCAAAGAAGAAGTAGACATTGAAGTATTGGCAGAACCGAAAAGCGGTTTTTTGGGTTTTGGAAGCAAGCCGGCTGTTGTTCGTCTTACTGAAAAAACGAAATCCGGCAAAAAGGTATCTGCCGTACCCGAACATATAGAAGAAACAAAACCGGCAGCAGTACAAACTGAAGAAACCCCTGCTGCAGCCGATACAGCCGTATCCGGCACAGAAGATTTGCCGGAAGCACCGCAAGCAGAAAAAGCTGCTGCAGAAGAAACATTTACAGCAGAAGATGCGGCAGCCAAAGCGAAAGACTTTCTGATGGAAGTTCTTCAGAATATGGGGATTGATGTCATGATTGAAAAGATGATTAAAGCGGATAAAATTATCCTTCATCTTCATGGCAAAAACCTGGGTATTCTTATTGGAAAACATGGTCAGACATTGGATGCACTCCAATATTTAACCAACCTTACGACAAACCAGGGACAGGAAAATCGTCATTTTATTATGCTGGACGTAGAAAATTACCGTCACCGTCGGGAAGAAACATTGAAGCAATTGGCAGAACGACTGGCTGGCCGGGTTAAACGGAGCGGCGAAAAAGTTGTTTTGGAAC
>CAVKOP010000019.1:0-16285 GCA_963657835.1 Lachnospiraceae bacterium
GACATCAAGAACGGAGGATACCATCATATTTCATAAATAACAAACTGATTTTATTGCCAACAAGTTCCAGTTAAATAAAATACCCACAACAACTTGACACTATCTATTTGCTTTTATAGTTGTCAAATAAACTTTAAATGCGGTATAATAATTTAGTATGGGAAATTTTTATATTTTAGTAAACTAAAGGAAAGGAGAGGCGTACTTATGTCTATAGCACAAACGACATTAGCCGACTCCGTTTCATACAGTGGAATAGGCTTACATGCGGCTCAGGAAGTTCATATGGTTATGCGGCCGGCACCAGCCAATACGGGTATTGTATTTATTCGTACCGATTTGCCGGGACAGCCGTCAGTTCGGGCACATTTGTCAAAGGTAACGAATACTATGCGGGCAACGACGTTGGAAGACGGCGAAGCAAAGGTGTTTACTGTTGAGCATGTACTGTCTGCGCTCAATGGCTTGCAGGTAGATAATTGTATTGTAGAAATGGATTCAGCAGAACCCCCTGTTGCTGACGGCAGCAGTTTAAATTTTGTGGAATTAATCCAAAAGGCCGGCATACAGTCATTAAAAGAACCGCGGCAGGAAATTGTCATTCAAAAACAGCATTTGATTCAGGAAGATGATAAATTCATCGCCGTGATTCCGTATGATGGGTTTCGGATTACGTTCACATCTATCAATCCCCATCCGTTATTAGGCGTACAGTTCTTTGATGCCGAAATCACGCCGGATGTGTATGTCAAAGAAATTGCCTATGCACGAACCATTGCGTTTACAGAAGAATTGGAAATGATTCGGAAACTGGGACTTGGCAAAGGCGGCAATTTGGAAAATACGATTGTCTATGATAAGACGACGTGCCTGTCCAAGGTGAGAAGCGCTGACGAATTGGTCCGTCATAAAGTGTTGGATGTTATTGGCGATATATCCTTATTGGGGAAACCTATACGGGGACATATTATTGCTGTAAAATCAAGTCACAAGTTAAATAATTTACTGACGCATGATATTTTTAAAGAAATAGGTTAGGAGGAATTAGAATGACTTTGGAAGTTACGGATATTATGGAAATTTTACCGCATCGATACCCGATGCTGCTCGTGGACCGCATTATTGAATTGGAACCGATGAAATATGCTGTCGGCATTAAAAATGCAACCTTTAATGAACAATTTTTCCAGGGCCACTTCCCAGGACAGCCGGTTATGCCGGGCGTACTGCTGGCAGAAGCTATGGCTCAGGTAGGTGGCGTAGCGTTGCTGTATCCGGAAGAAAACAGAGGATTAATTCCGTATTTTACAGGAATTGACAAACTGCGTTTCCGTCATCCTGTACGCCCTGGCGATCAGGTTGTAATGCGCGCCGATATTGAAAAAATCAAAGGCCGCATGGGAAAAGTCAAAGCACAGTGCCATGTAGGAGATACACTCTGCGCAGAAGGCGAATATCTTTTTGCTCTTATGCCGGGACAAAACCCTAAAAAATAAAAAGAATTTATGTTCTTTCACTATGAAAAATGACGAAAAATGAAGTATATAAGCTGAAATATAGTACTTTTCCCATAAAATAACTAGTATATTTTGTTATTGTATGGGTGAATATATCACTATATAGAAATTTATTATTAGGCACCTGCTTTAGCGGCAGGTAAGCAAGGAGTGACTTTAATGACCGAGGAAAGAGAAACCATGCAGCAGCGCATGATACATCCAACGGCTATTATAGATCCACAGGCAAAAATCGGTGCGGGCGTGAAGATTGGACCCTACGCTGTAATTGGCCCCCATGTTACTATTGGCGATGGAACTGAAATTATGGCTCACGTCGTTATTGATGGCTGGACGACAATCGGCAAGAACTGCCGGTTTTTTCCCAGTGCATCCATTGGATCGGAACCGCAGGATTTAAAATTCAAAGGTGAAAAAAGTTATGTTATCATAGGCGACCGTTCGGTATTTCGCGAATATGTCACCGTCAGCCGCGCAACCGGTGAAGGCGAAGAAACACGCATTGGCAGCGACTGCCTCTTTCAGGCATGCACGCATGTGGCACATAACTGTATCATAGGAAATCATGTCATTATGAGCAACTGCGCAGGCCTTGCCGGGCATGTAGTAGTAGAAGACCGTGTAGTTATCGGCGGTATTGCTGGTGTACATCAATTTGTCAAAATCGGCCGCAACAGCATGATTGGCGGCCTTGCCAAAGTAGTGCAGGATATCCCGCCGTTTGTTATTGCTGACGGCCAGCCGGCACGCTGCATTGGCTTGAACAGCGTCGGACTGTCCCGTGCGGGGATTCCGGAAAATGTACGCCGTGAACTGAAAAAAGCATTTCGTCTCTTATATCGTTCCGGCTTAAATTTACGGGATGCGATTGCCCGGATGGAAGAAGAATTGGATAGTTCGGAAGAAACAGAACATTTTCTCCGCTTCCTTCGCGATGCTGATCGTGGAATTTGTCGGGGTACAAAAGACTAATGAACATACAAAAGGGAGGGTAAGAGGTTCTTGCCTTCCTTTTTTTCTGCAAGTTGCCTCGGTAGTTACTGACATCAGACACATTTTTTTGTATAATATAAAAATGGATATTTTATTCATTTATAAGGGTGATGAGTATGGAAAAAGTAGGGTTGTTTGCCGGTGTAGGCAAACTGCCGGTAGAATTTATGCGTGCTGCCCAGCAAATGGGACACGAAGTTGTCGTTATTGCGGTTGTCGATGGGGTGGCACCGGAGCTGGAAGCGGAAGCAGATACCTATTATGCGATTAATGTAGCTAAACTCGATAAAATTATAAAAACAATGCGTAAAGAAGGCGTGGCAAAAGTTACGATGATTGGCAAGGTCACCAAGGAAATCCTGTTTAAAGGATTGAAATTTCCTGATTTCCGCGCCATAAAAATGCTGGCTAAATTGCGCAACCGAAAAGATGATACCATCATGCTGGCCATTGTTGATGAATTGGCCAAAGATGGGATTGAAGTAGTAGATCAGACGTTGTATTTGAAACCGCTTATGCCGGCGGCCGGCGTTTTGACAAAGCGCAAACCGAGTCAAGACGAAGAAGCTGATATACGTTTTGGCTTTGCCACGGCTAAGGCGATGGGCGGCATGGATATTGGACAGACTGTTGTCGTCAAACATAAGGCCGTCATGGCTGTTGAAGCCATTGAAGGAACTGATGCCTGCATCCGCCGCGGCGGTGCTCTGGGCAGAGGCAAATCCGTCGTTGTAAAAGTCGCAAAACCGAATCAGGACACGCGGTTTGATGTACCAGCTGTCGGCTTGGCGACCTTAGAGTCCATGATAGAAAGCGGCTGCAATGTCTTGGCTATGGAAGCGGGACGCACGCTGTTTGTAGAACAGGACGAAGTATTGAAAGCCGCTGATAAAAACAACATTTGTATTTGTGCTGTAGATAAGACCTTTTAATTTTTTGAGGTAGATATGTATGAAAATCATGTTTTCAGCAGGTGAAGCATCGGGAGATATGCATGGTGCCAAGTTAGCAGAAGTAATGAAACGGCAAGATCCATCCATTGAACTTATGGGCATGGGCGGAGAGCAAATGAAAGAAGCGGGCGTACGGATTGTATATGATATTAAAAACCTAGGCTTTATTGGCGTAGGCGAGATCTTGCGTAAAATCCCCTTCTTTTTTCGACTTCGGGATTTTTTGGTACAGACGATGTTGGACGAAAAACCGGATGTCCTTGTTTGCATTGATTATCCGGGGTTTAATATGCGCCTGATCAAAAAGGCTAAAGAAGCAGGCATTCCTGTTGTTTATTATATTTTGCCGACTATTTGGGCATGGCATAAAAGCCGGGGCCATACGATTGCCCAATATACCGATTTGGCTATTTCTTTATTTCCCTTTGAAGCCCAAATGTACGAAGAAATGGGGACGCATGTTGTATATGTGGGGCATCCCCTGCTGGATACTGTCCATGCAACGCACAGCCGGGATGAGGCTGTTGCGTATTTGGGACTGGACGCGCGAAAGAAAACGGTGCTGCTCATGCCGGGAAGCCGCATGCAGGAAGTTAGCGGACTGCTGCCGGCTATGCTGGAAGCAGCCAAAGAAATCAGCAGCGCCGTACCGCAGGTGCAGTTTTTGCTGCCCCGTGCGTCTACTATCGACCGCAGCGTGTTGGAACAGATGATTGCAGAAAGCGGCGTTGCCGTGCATATAGGAGAGAGCAATGTATATGATATGATGGCAGCCAGTACGGCAGCCATTGCCGCTTCCGGCACGGCTACGCTGGAAACCGCTTTGATGGAGCTGCCGACGCTTCTTATTTATCGTGTCAGCAGTTTAACATACTGGTTGTCTAAGCTCTTAGTGCATATAGACAATATTGGCCTGCCCAACATTATCATGGGACGGCGGATTATGCCGGAATTGTGGCAGGATGAGGTGACGGCTGAAAACATTGCCCATAGTATCATACCTATGCTGACGGATACGGCACGGCATGAAGAACTGAAACAGGCCATGGCTGAAGTCCGCCGCACGATGGGAAGCGGCGGCGCCGTACAGCGCATTGCCGAAACTATACTAGAATTTGCTAAGGAGAAGCATGGTGAATGAAAAATTATAATAGCTGGCAGAGCTACAAGCGATTGTTGATGTTTGTGCTGCCATATAAAAAGCGGTTGGTAGTGGCCGTTATCTGCATGGCTTTTTCAGGAGCCAGCAACGTTGTCGTTCCTTGGCTGATAAAAGATGTTATTGATAAAGTATTGGCTAATAAGGATACGGCGACATTAAACTTAATTGTCGTTGGCATTTTGGTATTGTTTTTATTGCGCGGCTTTTTCTATTTTGGCGAACGGTATTTGATGAGTTTTGTCGGCCAAAAAATTGTCAATGATATTCGGGAAAAGCTGTACCGGCATTTGCAGACCTTGTCCTTGTCGTATTTTGACAGACGCAAGACCGGCAATATCATGAGCAATTTAACCAATGATGTATCGGCACTGCAGACGGCAATTGCCGGCAATCTGATTTCTTTTGTGCAGGAAGTCGTCATTTTGGTTGGCTCGTTGGTTTCTATGATTGCATTGTATTGGAAACTTACTTTGCTGACGCTGGTTATTGTGCCTCTTGTCGTGGTGACAATTAATTTCTTTGGCAGCAGACTGCGAAAAGCCGGCCATAATGTACAGGGGAAAATGGCCGATATTACAGCTCTTTTGGAAGAAGCGATTTCGGGCATTCGGATTATTCGCTCGTTTAACCGTGAAGCCTTTGAAATTAAGCGTTTTGTCGTACAAAACGACAGCAATTTTTGGGCATTGATGACAACGACGAAATTAACGTCCATGCTGACGCCGTTTATTCAATTTTTTGCAGCGATTGCTGTTACAGGGATTATTTGGTATGGCGGCATGAGTGTTATTGAAGGACAAATGACTGCCGGGGCTTTGATTGCGTTTTTGATTTATGCCATCAATTTGGCGAATCCGGTACGGCGTATCAGCGAAATTTATGGAGAAATCCAAAAATCACTGGCAGCAGCTGACCGTGTGTTTGAAACCTTGGATACAGTGCCGGAAGTAAAGGAAAAAGAAAATGCCATAACGTTGCCCAAAGTACAGGGACATATTGTGTTTGACCATGTATCCTTTTCGTATGATGAAGAACATGAAGCCTTGACGGATTTCAATTTGGAAGTAAAGCCGGGACAAGTCGTTGCATTGGTTGGGCCGAGCGGTGCCGGTAAATCCACCGTTGCGAATTTGCTGCCGCGGTTTTATGATGTAACAGGAGGCCAATTAACTATTGACGGCATCAACATTAAAGATGTTACATTTTCGTCACTGCGTCAGCAAATCGGCTTAGTGCCGCAGGAAACGATGCTTTTCAATGCGACTGTACGGGATAATATTTTATACGGCCGCTTGAATGCTTCAGAAGAGGAAGTCATTGCGGCGGCGAAAGCGGCCAATGCCCATGATTTTATTATGGCACTGCCCCAGGGATATGATACGAATGTCGGGGACCGCGGCAGCGCGTTGTCCGGCGGTCAGCGGCAGCGTATAGCCATTGCCAGGGCCATTCTGAAAAATCCGCAGATATTGATTTTGGATGAAGCTACTTCGGCACTGGATACAGAAAGTGAAAAAATTGTGCAGGCTGCCTTGGACCGGTTGATGGAAGGGAGAACGGCTGTAGTAATCGCCCATCGCTTGAGTACCATACGCAATGCCGATGATATTGTCGTTATCGATCACGGCCGGATTGTAGAAGAAGGAACGCATGCTGAACTTTTGGCTAAAAAAGGACTGTATGCCAATTTATATGCTGTTCAGTTTAAAGATAAAGCAGAAGGATAAGTGGAATGAAAACAAACTTAAAAGCACATCCTATGTATTGGCTGTACAATATGCTCTTGCTCGTTTATTGGGCTATTTTGATTCCACAGCTTATTTACCGCTTGATTCGCGAAGAAGGATTTTATCAGCGAATTAAACAAAGCATAGGATTTTTGCCGGAAGATTTAAAAGAAAAAATATCAAATCGTCATGCTATTTGGGTACATGCTGCATCGGTAGGTGAAATCGTTGCGGCAAGCCCGATTGTACGTGAAATGCGCAAGACATATCCTAATGAAGTCATCATTGTGTCAGTCGTTACAGCGACGGGATTTCGTATGGCTCATCAAATCATCAAAGGGGCTGACGGTATTCTGTATTTCCCGTTAGATTTGCCGTATTTGACCAACCGCATTTTGACGATTGTCAAACCGCAGGCGATTGTATTGGTAGAAACGGAAATTTGGCCGAACTTTCTGCGTATTGCAGCAGATAAACATATTCCGGTCATGATGATGAACGGCCGTATCAGCCAGCGCAGTGCCGTACGGTACCGCCTGATTACATTCTTTACACGCAAAGTGCTTTCGACGATCCGCATGTTCTGCATGCAAAGCCGTATTGACGCGCAGTATATTATTGATATTGGTGCCGATCCCAACAAAGTTATTGTTACAGGCAATACTAAATATGACCAGACGTACGGCATCGTGACGGAAGCTGAAAAGAAACGGTTCCTTCATGAATTAGGCTTTGCCGAAGGCACGTATCCTATCATGATTGCCGGCAGCACCCATAAAGGGGAAAACGGCGCTGTGTACAAGGCATTCAGCAAAGTCCGCCAGCGTTTTCCAGCGGCTAAGTTAATCATTGCGCCGCGGTATATTTATCAGGCCGACTTGATTCGCGATGAAGGCCTTAAGTATGAAATTACGATGGTCAAGCGCAGTGATATGAAAGCAGGGAAACCAGTCAGTGATTCATATGACGGCGTTATTCTCGATACGATTGGAGAATTGGGGCGTGTATACAGCCTGGGAGATTTGATTTTTGTCGGCGGCAGTTTAGCTCATATTGGCGGGCATAATATTTTGGAACCGGCAGCCCATGGCAAACCGATTATTGTCGGGCCCAACATGTTCAATTTTGTGGAAATTTTTGATTTGCTGAGCAGTCGGGGTGCCTGCATTATGGTCAAAAATGAAGAGGAATTTATTGATACCTGCCTCGACCTTTTGATACATAAAGATAAGGCAGAAGCGATGAAACGGCACTGCTTGGAAATCGTTAAAGAAAATCAAGGGGCTACCAAAAAGAACTTGGATGAATTGCAGCAGTTACTGCAGGAAAAGTATTAATGGAGATGATTCTATGTCGTTGCGTACAAAACTGGCAGCATATTTCTTATATTTGATGCAGGATACACCGCATCACGGCATAGATATTCCTATATTAAAGGTATTGGAATGGGCCTCCCTGGCATATAAAAAGGGAGTAGAAAAAAAATATAACTCATATCAACGAAATCCACAGAAACAGACTAAATTATCTGCCAAAGTAATTAGTCTGGGAAATATAACCGTCGGCGGCACCGGCAAAACACCAATGACTTGTTTGCTGGCTCGGTATTTACAACAAAAAGGATTTCGCACAGCCCTTCTCAATCGAGGCTATCGATCGGAAACAGAAGAAAAAGCAGCCGTCATGTCCGACGGAGAACATATTTTGCTTACGGCATCTGCCGGCGGCGATGAAGCGTGCCTGATGGCGCGGAGCCTGCCGGGGATACCGGTTTTAGTAGGACGAAAACGAAGCAGCAGCGGCCAAATGGCCATTGATATGTTTCATTCTCAAGTCCTTTTATTAGACGATGGGTTTCAGCATTGGCAGCTCTATCGCGATTTGGATATTGTTTTGATTGACGGTACTAATCCGTTTGGCAATGGATATGTACTGCCCAGAGGTATCTTGCGCGAGCCGTTGGAACATCTGCGGCGGGCAGGGCTGGTCATCATTACAAAAGCAGATTTAGCTACAGACCGGCAGCTGCAATCTATCTATACCGTGCTGCAGCAGTATCATCCCCATGTACCCGTAGCAGAAGCCGTTCATCGGCCGAAATGGTGTATTTCCTTTGCTGATTGGAATAGTTTGCAAAAACGAACCGATTGTCCGGATCTTGCTGACGGACAGGCTGTTATAGCTGTGTCGGCGTTGGGCAATCCGGCATCTTTTGAGGCAACGATTCGGTCTTTTGGCTATACGATTGCCGATACGATGCGGTATGATGACCATCACCAATATAGCAGGGATGATTTGGCTGCCATGGCGAAGAAAGCCCAAGAACAGGGAGCTGTTTTAGTTACGACAGAAAAAGATGCCGTGAAAATGGATGCAGCGTATATTGCAGCGCACCATGTGCCTTTGTATGTATTAGGGATTGAAATTGAGATTATTAAGGGAAATACAAACATAGAGAACGTTTTAAAACAAGTAGTAGGAGGCTAGGTTTATGAATTTTGTATGTATTATTCCGTCACGGTATGCTTCAACGCGTTTACCGGGAAAACCATTATGTGATATTGCCGGCAAGCCTATGGTGCAGCGGGTGTATGAACAGGCTGCTAAGGCTGCTAAATTGTCCCAAGTCGTAGTAGCTGTGGACAATCCTAAAGTATATGATACGGTAGTTACATTTGGCGGCCATGCTGTCATGACGCGGGAAGATCATGCAAATGGTACAGACCGGCTGGCCGAAGCGGTAGAACATTTTCCCGATGCAGATGTTATCGTCAATGTACAGGGAGATGAACCCCTTATTGCGCCGGACGTTATTGACGCATTGTGCCAAGCTTTTGAAGAAGACCCGCAGCTGACCATGGCGACGGTAGCCACGCCGCTTGCCAAGGAAGAATATGATGACCCCAGCGCGGTCAAAGTAGTTTTAAACCTTCATGGTGAAGCGATGTATTTTTCCCGTTCTTTGATACCCTATCCAAGAAATGCGTTTGCAGGTGTAATGAAACCGTATAAACACATTGGCATTTATGCGTACCGCCGCGATTTTCTGCTGCAGTATGCCCATATGGAACAGACGCCGGCTGAAAAAGTAGAATCGCTGGAACAGTTGCGAGTTCTAGAAAATGGATATAAGATAAAAGTAATCACTACAAACCACCAGTTTATTGGTATTGATACGCCGGAAGATTTGATACATATCCGGAAATATTTTGCTGATAAAGGAGATATATAATGGAAAACGTAAAATCCGTTGTGATTGGCAATACAACAGTTGGCGGCGACGGCAAACTGTTTGTCATGGCAGGGCCTTGTGTTATTGAAGATCCGGACCGTATTTTGAAAATCGGTCAGGAAATGAAGCGCATTTGTGAAAAATTAGGCGTGACCTATATTTTTAAGGCTTCCTATGATAAGGCCAATCGTTCTTCATACAAATCGTTTCGGGGTCCAGGCCTCGTAGAAGGATTAAAGATATTAAAAGAAATAAAAAAAGAACTGCAGGTGCCGATTATCAGCGATGTTCATTCGATTGAACAAATTGAACCGGCAGCAGAAGTATTGGATGTCCTGCAGATTCCGGCATTTCTCTGCCGGCAGACCGATTTGCTGGAAGCAGCTGCTAAAACAGGCAAATGCGTCAGCGTCAAAAAAGGTCAGTTTATGGCACCGTCTGACATGAAAAATGTATTGGAAAAAATGTCGCATCTTGGCAACGAAAACCTGATATTGACAGAACGGGGATTCAGCCTGGGATATCATAATTTGGTTGTCGATATGCGTAGCTTTCCGATTATGCGCAGTTTTGGCTATCCTGTTGTATTTGATGCTACGCACAGCGTGCAGCTGCCAGGCGGCGCCGGCACATCGTCATCCGGCCAGCGGCAGTACATCGGCAACTTGGCGCGGGCTGCAGCGGGTGCCGGCATAGACGGCGTGTTTATGGAAGTGCATGATAATCCGGCAGAAGCGTTGTGTGACGGTCCGAATATGCTCTATCTGTCGCAGGTTGAAAATGTACTGCGGGATATGATTGCTATTAATGAAATTACGCAGAAAAGCGTCAGCACAGCTAAAGTATAAGCTAGAGGTGAATGGAATGGATATATTAGCAGAAGCAAGAGATGTGCTTCATCAAGAAGCACAGGGCATTGAAAAATTGATTCCTACACTCAATCAAAATTTTGTCAATGCTGTCAATTTGATTATAGAATCCAAAGGCCGCGTTATTGTTACCGGCATGGGAAAATCAGGCCATATTGCCCGCAAAGTTTCGGCTACGCTTTCCAGTACGGGAACGCCGTCTATTTTCCTACATCCTGCTGAAGGTATTCACGGTGATTTGGGCATGGTTACCAGCGAAGATGTTGTACTCGCTTTTTCCAACAGCGGGGAAACGATGGAAATCCTCAATATACTGCCGTCTCTCAAACGTATCGGCGCTAAATTGATTGCTGTCGTAGGCAATCACAATTCTACATTGGCTAAAAATTCGGATGTCATTTTAGACGCATCCGTAGAAAAAGAAGCCTGCCCATTGGGCTTGGCACCTACGACGAGTACGACTGTGGCTTTGGCATTGGGAGATGCATTGGCCGTTGTATTGCTGTCTGAACATCATTTTACAAAGAATCAGTTTGCTATTTTCCATCCAGGCGGTGCATTGGGACGCAAGCTGCTGCTTACCGTAGAAAATGTCATGCATAAAGGCGAGGACAATCCTGTCATTTCTGAAGACAGTACCGTACAGGATGCCTTGTTTATGATGACGGAAAAGGGATTGGGTGCCGTATCGGTAGTCGATGAAGAAAACAAGTTGATCGGCCTGGTTACGGACGGCGATGTACGCCGCGGCCTGGAAACGGGTTCTAATTTCCTGCAGTGGCCGGTAGATGCTATGATGACGAAAAATCCGCGCCTTATTTCCAGTGATAAACTGGCAGCTGAAGCACTTCACATCATGGAAAAAAACCAGCCGCGTCCTATTACGGTACTGCCGGTTGTCGATAAAGATAATCATGCTGTAGGTATGATTCATTTGACGGATTTACTTCGCCAAGGTGTAGTGTAATGGATGCCCCAATGATTAAGCTGATTGCTTTTGATGTCGATGGCGTGTTGACGGACGGCACCATTTATTATGGGCCGCAGGGAGATGCCTTAAAAGGGTTTTCAGCCCGCGACGGCATGGGAATTTCGCTGGCACGAGCCGCGGGAATCAAAACGGCAGTGATTACGGGACGGCGGTCTCCTATGGTAGAAAAAAGAGCAAGTGATCTGCATGTGGATTATATTATGCAAAACGTGTCAGTAAAATGGCAGGCAGTGGAAGATATTTGCAATGATATGGGCATTACGGTGCAGGAAGCCGCGTATATGGGAGACGATTTGAACGATGTCGAAGTAATTTCCCGCATCGGGTTGGGTGCGGCGCCGGCAGATGCCTGCTGTGAAGCCAAAGAAGCGGCACAGTTTGTAGCCACTTGCCGCGGCGGTCATGGCGCGCTGCGGCAATGGATTGAACATATTTTAAAAAGACAAAATCAATGGCATACTGTTCTTAGCCGGTATTTTAGCGGCAAAACAGTAGTGAATCAATAAAAGAAAGGAGCGTCTGTATTGTGTTTAATGAGTGGCAGTATCATGCTGCGCGCGGAATAGGAAATGTGCTTTGCCATTTTTCTTATCCAACGATCATTTCATTGGGACGCAAACTAGGCCCCCTTGTTGGACGGATATTGCAGAAACAACGCAAACGAGGCATTTTTCATGTCATGCGCGGCATGAAATGCAGCGAAGCGGAAGCAAACCAAATTATTGATGAGTTATTTCGTAATTTAGGTCAGTCCCTGATGGAAATTCTGTATACGCCCCGGCTGAATAAGGAAAATATATCGGAGTATGTTACGTTGGAGCATGCAGAACGGCTGGATGCCGCGCTGAAAGAAAATAAAGGCGTTATTGTGCTGACAGGTCACATTGGAAACTGGGAATGGATGGGTGCATCGCTGGCCTTATATGGATATCCGACGACGACGATTGTTAAAAAGCAGCCTAATGACCAGGTTACACGCCTTTTGAATGAAAACAGGGAAATGATGGGCCTGGAAGTGTTTGCCCGCGGCGGCAATGAAATGGTGATTGCCGCAAGAGCATTAAAGCGAAAAAAAATTCTCGGCTTTTTAGCAGACCAAGATGGCGGATTCTATGGCGTTCCGCAGCCTTTTTTGGGAAAAATGTCATCTACGCCTAAAGGACCGGCTATGTTTGCGCGTAAATTTCGTTCGCCTATTTTGCCGATTTTTGCGGTTCATGACGAAAACCATCGCCATCATGTCGTGATTGGCGAAGTCATGTATTATGAAGATACAGGCAATAAAGAAGAAGATATTGCGCGTCTGACTCGGAAAATGGCCGTTTTGACAGAAAATTTTATCAAAGAACATCCTACAGAATGGCTGTGGTTCCAGCATCGCTGGAGTACGGAACCGGAAGATATTGTAGCATTGCAGCAGAAAGCGGAGGCAGAGCATCATGATGATAGAACGAATCAAGAAAAATAAACTGACTATCATTGGCTTTATTGTCGTGATTGGTTTTGCTGCCTTGCTGTATGAGTTCATGCACCCGGAAACGACGCCGGATGCCCCTGTCAACCCGGATAAACTTGTTGAGTTTAACGGGACAGAGTTGGAAGAATCCAAAGACGGCAATTTGGTATGGAAATTGACAGCGGATAAAATTATGGTAGATCCTGATACAGAAAACATGTATTTTACGAATCCCAAAGCGGTTCTGTATGATGTAGACGGAACGGAAACGACCATTACGTCAGACAAAGGCATTGTAGACAAGAAAAAACGAACGATTGAAATCAAGCCGCCGGTAAAAGGCATAACGAATTTAGCGGATACGTTGCAGACTGACGGGAGTGTGTATTATAATATGGATACACATATGATACACGGCGGCAAAGTGGTTATCAATCGTCACGACAGCACAACACTGCACGCTGATGCTTTTGAAACCAATACCCGTTTAGATAAAGTAACACTTACAGGACATGCGCAGGTAACCAAGGGAGAAGAATGATGATGCAGTATATACGAAACAAGGTACTAACAGCCGTCTTAGCCGGGTTCATGCTTATACCTTCATTAGGAATAGGAGCAGAAGATACACATACCAGTTCTGTTTCTGTTACGGCAGATACCTTAGTCTATGATGGCAAGACACAAGTGGCTACGGCAACCGGCAATGTTGTTATCGTTCGCGATCAGGCTACGATGACCGGCAATCAGGCGTCATATAATTTAAAAACAGCAGAAGCTGACATGGAAGGCAATGTGGCAGTACAGCAGCCGGATATGCAGCTTAACGCGGATAAAGTTCATTCGACGAACCGCAATTATATTGTGGCGACAGGTTCCGTTCGTGGTGTCTACAATGACAAAAAAGTCAACGGTGATCAAGTAGAATATTATTTAGACAAAGATTACGGCATTGTAACGGGCAACGGCTATTTGGAAGCCCAAGGTTCTCAAATGTGGGCAGACCATATCGATGCCTGGTTTAAAGAAGTACGGGCAGTCGGCCAGGGAAATGTTCATATTGAATCGCCGGCTGACAATTTGACAGCGTATGCGAAACAGGCTGTTTATACGCAGACACCCAATGTCAATGACGGCGTCATTCATTTAACCGGTGATGTGCATGCAGCACAGAAGGGAAATACGTTGAATGGCGACAATGTTGTTATTCGCTTGGCAGACAATTCTGTACAGACCATGACACGGTCCACTGTTGTTATTCTGCCGGATAACAACTAAAAGAAGGAGAAACGAATGCTGATTCAGACCCATGACCTCGTAAAACTATATAAAGAAAAACGTGCTGTTGCTGGTGTCAGCATCAGTGTCTCTCAAGGTGAAATTGTAGGCTTGCTGGGACCTAATGGTGCCGGCAAGACGACTACATTTTATATGATTGTCGGGATTGAACATCCTACAGAAGGAAAAATTACTATTGACGACAAAGATATTACGGGCTTGCCGATTCACAAACGGGCTGCATACGGTATTGGCTATTTACCGCAGGAAGCGTCTATTTTCCGCAAGCTTACGGTAGAAGAAAATTTACTGGCCATGTTGGAAACGACAAAGCTGAGTAAAAAAGAACAGCACCAAAAAGCCGAAGCCCTGATGAAAGAGTTTTCTATTATCCAGCTGCGGGACAGGCTGGGAATCCAGCTTTCCGGCGGTGAACGGCGCCGGGTGGAAATCGCCCGATGTCTGGTCATGGATCCGGCATTTATTTTGCTGGATGAACCGTTTGCCGGCATTGACCCTTTAGCGGTCAATGAAATTCAAGGTATCATCAGCCATTTAAAGAATCGCGGCATGGGGGTACTGATTACAGACCACAATGTACGTGAAACGTTAAGTATTGTAGATAAAGCCTATATTTTGAGCGAAGGGCGCATCCTTTTGGAAGGCAGTCCGGAAAAAATTGCCAGTGACCCTGTCGCCAAGAAGTTCTATTTGGGTGAAGACTTTAGAATGTAACGGGCAGGGAGACAGGAATGCGAATATTAGATAGATATATATTAAAAGAATTTATAGGCCCCTTTTTATTTGGCGTTTGTGCGTTTACGGCTGTTTTTATTGGGACAGGCACGTTGTTTCGCATTGCTGAGCTGATTAACCAATACGGGGCTTCGGCGTGGGCTGCTTTTCGTATTTTTATACTGGCTATACCGTCCATTGTCGTTGTTACCTTTCCCATGTCTGTATTGCTGGGTTCATTGATGGCCTTTGGCAGATTGTCCAGTTCCAGTGAAATGATAGTCATGCGTGCCGGCGGACAGAATTTTATACGTTTGGCCATGCCTATTTTTATTGCCGCTGCCATTATTTCGGTGGGGACAACAGCGTTTAATGAATATATTGTGCCTAAGGCCAATAATGCCTACAACACGATTATTAATGAAGAAGTCAAGCACAACGCCGCTCCGGCCTCACAAGACCATGTCATTATTAAAAATATCAAAGGCTCGGATATTTCCAGCTTGATGTATGCGCGGCAGTATGATTCCCAAGCCAAAGAACTCAAAGATATTACCGTACAGGAGTTTGAAAATGATGTTCTCATGCGTGTTGAAAAGGCTGACCGTGCAGATTGGAACGGTTCCAAATGGGTGATGCATGAAGGCGTGATTTACGATGTATCCGGCGATGAAGGCATAAAGCGGACGATGCGGTTTCAAGACCAGGCCCTGCCGATTTCACAAAAACCGAATAAGATTGCTTCTTCCCAAAAAAAGCCGGATGAATTGACAATTCGCGAACTGCGGGAACAAATTAAACTTCTTGATGATAATTCGGTCAATACGAATAAGCTGAAAGTAGAAATGTACAATCGGTTTGCATTGCCGCTGGCTAGTTTGGTATGTGCGATTGTAGGCGCGCCGCTGGGCATGCAGAAACAGCGCGGCAGTTCTTCGATTGGCTTTGGCATTAGTGTTGTCGTTATATTTATTTATTACTCGATTATGACTCTGGGCAATGCACTGGGAAACGGCGGTCGTATTCCTCCGTATTTGGGTGCCTTTTTGCCGGATATTATTTGCGGCATTACCGGCATTATCTTGGTGTACCGCAAATCGAAATAAAGCAGTTAGCAGCGATGTTTTTTGGGAAATGGCGCTGCTAGCTTTTTTTTACTCAAATTTTTCATACTTCTAAATTAGAGAATGACAGAATGACTATAATGTTATATGATTATAGTAATAAGGAGGTGCATTATGGAATACGGATGGGTTATGCTGTTTATCTTGGCCGTTATGGGCGGTATTATCGCGTATTTGGGAGATAAAATTGGTTCTCGCGTAGGCAAACGAAAAATTGTATTGTTTGGACTGCGGCCTAAATATACATC
>CAVKOP010000019.1:16295-20400 GCA_963657835.1 Lachnospiraceae bacterium
GGAATCAGCATTGCTGTCGTTACGCTCGGCGTCATGTTCGTATTGTCACAAAATGTACGTATTGCCTTATTTGGAATGCATCAGCTGCAGATGCAGAAAGCAGAATTGGAAGCACAGCGGGAAAAATTGAGCAAACAAGCAGAAGCATTAGGAAAAGAACTGACAGATAAAAACATCCTGATTGCATCTAATGAAGAATTATTAAAGCAGCAGCAGGCACAGTTGGACGGAAAAAATGAAGAAATCCGCATAACCCAGCTGGATTTACAGCAGGCGCAGCAGGCGCGGGATGATAAAACGAGACAGTTGTCTGTTATCCAAGTCGCCATGGATGAAGCAAAAACAGATAAAGAAAATGCGGAAGCTGCCAGAGATGCCGCTGTCGTTGATAAAGAAAAAGCCCAAACTGATTTGGCCATGCTGGAAGAAACGAAAAAAAGCATGATGGCGACTATTCATACGTTAGATCAGCGGATTCGTCTGCTCAATCAAACGATGACCAATATTCGCGAAGGCGTCGTTGTGTTTCGGGCTGGTGAAGTATTGTCCAGCGTCGTTTTAAACGGCGGCATGAGTGAAACGGCAACGCGGCAGGAAGTCAGCCAGGCAATGAGCCAGACCAATACGATGATTTGCCGCCGCTTGGGCATCAAAGATGAAAATACGATACTTGTTTATATTGCGCCGGACGAATTTGAAGCCGTTATTCATGATTTGCAGCAGTCCGGCAATAAGAAAAAATTGCTGCGCGTCATTGCAGCCGGCAATATTGTCTTGGGTGAACCTACATTGGTACATATTGAAATGTATGACAACCAGCTTGTATATCACCGCGGTGAAACGGTATATGAAGCGAAACTGCCTGCTAAGGAAATCAGCGGCAATGCGGAATTGCTGGTTTTGCGTTTCCTGCATACGGTTAATCAAAAAGCACAGTTAAAAGGCATGCTGCCAGATCCATTGACCGGCAATGTCGGTGCCGTTACCGTAACAGAAATGTTTGACGCGATTTCCAAAATAAAATCGTACAGCGGCAGTAGCGTGGTGCTGCGGGCCGTTACGATGAACGATACCTATACGGCAGGTCCGCTGGGGGTAGATATTATTGTAGAACCGGCTAATGAGTAGGAGAGACATGATGATTGCAGCAATTGATCCGGGTTCAGAAAAAACAGGAACGGCTATTCTGAACGAAGACGGCACATTAGTAGAAAAGAAAATTGTTCCGACAGCCATGCTGATACCTTATTTGCAGCATGCGTATGAAGCGTATTCATTTCATCATGTTGTCATGGGAAACGGTACGAATCATAAACATCTGCAGCCCCGTGTAACAGCTTGGATAGCGGAAGGTACAAAACAAGTTACGTTTTCATTGATAGATGAAAAATATACGACTGTCGAAGGAAGAAAATTGTATTTTAAATATACGCCCAGAAAAGGGTGGCGGCGTTTTATTCCTCTGGCGCTGCAGTATCCGCCGGAACCGGTAGATGATTTTGTTGCCTGGATTATTGGCCTTCGCTACGTACGAACAAAAGGAGAAACGACATGGTGAAATATGGAGTGCGCGTGCTGGGCTTGGCTTTTGGTGCGTTGATTTATACGCTGGGATTGGATGTTTTTTTGGTACCGAATCACGTTATTGACGGCGGTGTTGTAGGCTTGGCTTTAATGGCAGCACAGCTTACAGGTGTCAGCTTTAGTGTATTTATTGTACTGCTGAATATTCCGTTTTTTATTTTAGGATATAAAAAAATAGGGACTGTTTTTACGATGTTGTCTTTATTTTCTGTCATTTGTTTGTCTGGATGGAGCAAATTTATTCATTATGCGCCAGTCACATCCGACCCGTTTTTGTCAACGATTTACGGCGGCATTATCATTGGGTTGGGCGTCGGTCTTATTATACGCTGGGGCGGCTCGTTGGATGGGACAGAAATTTTGGCAATTATTGCTGATAAGAAGACCCCGTTTTCTGTCGGCGAGATTATCATGTTTTTCAACCTGTTTATTTTAGGCAGTTCCGGATTCGTATTTAGCTGGGACAGTGCGATGTATTCCTTAGTTGCGTATTTTATCGCTTACAAAATGATTGACATCGTAACCAACGGTCTGGACGAAATGAAGGGCCTCTTGATTGTTACGGCCCATCATGATGAAGTATCCCGCTGCATTACCCATGATATGGGACGTGCTGTTACGCTGTTAAACGGTGAAGGTGCGTATAAACGGGAAAAAACGATGGTTTTGTACTGCGTGGTGTCACGACTGGAAGTAACGAAAGTCAAGGAGGCCGTACGGCGTGTTGACCCGCATTCCTTTATTTCCATTTTTGATATTAGCGAGGCACATGGCGGCTTGTTTAAACGCCGTTCACATCATTAAAAATAAAGGATTATACCAATATAATATAGCATAGCCCCAACGTATTGGTATTCGCTATAGTAGGATAGCATGATTTATACACTAATGATTGACATAATCGGTATATTTGCTATTATATAAACTGATGTTGTTTTAAATCAGAAAGTAATTTTAGACGTTGCGCAGCGTCTTTAGGAGGGTATACAATGGCTCAGTTAAATTTTAATATTGAAGATGTATGCGGGACCTTGTCGGAAAACAAGGACGGCTGGCGTAAAGAATTAACGTATATTAGTTGGAATAATCGCGCACCAAAATTTGATTTGCGTTCCTGGGATCCTGATTATCAGGCCATGACCAAAGGAATTACGCTGACTAAAGAAGAATTGGAAAAATTACGTGATGTATTAAACGAAATGGATTTTGATAAGTATTAAGGAGTGTGAAGTATGCGTTCAACAGTTCAATGAGATGAAATGATTGAATGCGTACTTCTTTTCTTTTACTTGCAAAACTTTACGAAACATTATATAATCTCTAGTTGTATGTACTATTAGTACTTGGTCATAATTATTAAAGGTGATGGAATGGTCCGTATAGCGAGAGACAAGCGACATGCCTTGCTAAAAAAACGAATAGAAGAAAATCCGTTTATCAATGACGAAGAATTGGCTGAAGAATTTTCCGTCAGTGTGGCCACTATCCGTTTGGACCGCATGGCACTGGGAATTCCGGAAATGCGTATTCGCATCAAGCAAAAAGCAGAAGCAGCGCAGCCTAAACAGCAAAACGCAGGCTTTGTCGGCGAATTGGTAGATTGTACGGTAGGCCGCAGTGCTATTTCAATGATGACAGCAACGGCAGATATGGTAGATGAAGCTCATATTGTGCGCTCGCAGTGTTTGTATGCGCAGGCAACTTCGCTTGCCAGAGCGGTACTCAACCTGCCTGTATGTATTACAGTGGTAGCCAATATTAAATATAAACAGCCTGTTACGGTAGGTGACAAGCTGATAGCCGTGGCAGAAGTAATTCGCCGCCGCGACCAGAAATACTATGTATGGGTGAAAATACGAAAGAATGCGAAGGAAGTATTTCGCACGAAGTTTATTATAGAATCTTTAGAATAATGGAGCGTAACGTAAGTATGAAAATAGCTGTAGATGCTATGGGCGGCGATTATGCACCAGAAGAAATCGTACTGGGTGCGATTGAAGCTATCAAAGCGTATAACTTTGATGTCGTCTTAGTAGGTGATAGGGAAAAAATAGAAGAAGTACTGGCTAGTTATGGCGAAAAAGAAAGTAAACGCTTATCGATTGTCCATGCCAGCCAGGTTATTGATATGGGTGAACATCCTGCGCAGGCCTTTCGTAAGAAAAAAGATGCGTCCATTGTCGTAGCGACCAGACTCGTCAAAGAAGGAACCTGCGATGCCGTTGTGGCAGCTGGCAGCACGGGGGCGGCTGTTACGTCAGCATTACTGGGATTAGGCCGTATTAAAGGAATTGAACGTCCTTGTATTGCCACACCGATTCCGTCTAAAAAAGGAATTACCGTGCTGCTCGATTCAGGAGCAAATTCGAACAGTAAGCCGAAGCATTTAGTAGAGGGTGCCATCATGGGGTATCATTATGCGAAAGCGATTCTTGGCATAGCCAAGCCGACGGTAGGCCTTTTAAATATAGGGGAAGAAGCCTCTAAAGGCAATGAATTGTCCCAGGCTACGTATCCGATG
>CAVKOP010000020.1:0-5662 GCA_963657835.1 Lachnospiraceae bacterium
GTCATGGAGACGACGATGATGGCTAAGGTGACGATACTGGAACGAACGACGGAGTTGTCAGAGATGCGTTTCAGCGGTTTGGTTTCCGAAAAGCGTGCCGTAAAGCCGAATACGGTCGTAACGCCGGTGGAAATCAGGCATAAGAGCAGGCAAATGCTGTAGACGATGGTCAGCCAGGACATGTTCATTCCTTGGCAGCTGGTCAGTGTCGGCAGGGGCGATTTGCCATAGATGTTGGTCCAGCCTAAGAGCATGCAAACGGATAAGGTCAGTGCGACGGCGTTCATGATAAAGGAGAACCACATGGATGTGGCACAGTTTTTACGGGTTGCCAGCGGCATGCCGACGACAATCATGGTCGGGATGACGACGCATTGGAAGCCGGAGTAGGTAACGGCGTGGAGAATGGCCTGCGGCAGTTTGCTGAAGCCGTTAATTTCAAAATCCTGCGCCATGGCTTGCATGACGGTGGTTGTACCGGCAACGTCACCGGCCATGTAAATGCCGATGGCAAAGATGAAGACGGACGTGGCCAAGATGGCAATGCCCATGTAGGTGGTTGCTTTGCGGACCAAGCCAGCCCCAAAAATCGTCAGGACGAGGACGACGGCGCCAACGACCAAAATACCCAGGTAATAATCCAGGCCTATCTGATCTTGCAGGGCCGAAGCGGCACCGGAAATGGCTGCGGAAACAGCCATGAGAACCATGATGTAAAAGAAGATTTCAAATAAGTATTCGACGGGCTTAAACGGGCTGTACAGGTTGTGAAACAGCTGCCGGTAGCTGGTCAAATGACGTGAGTTGTACATGTTCATGGCTTCTTTGATGGTCAGTGTCAAGAGCAGCATGGTAATGATGGCGGTAATCGGACCGAGCCAGCCCAGGCTGATAAAGTATACGTTGGCTTGGTTGCCGGTTGCAAAGCCGCCTCCGGCATGCGAACTAAATAATACGGCGCCGACGGAAAAGCACATGCTGATCGATGCGGCTTTGATGGTAGATGGTGTTTTCATAATGCATATCCTCCCTCAAGATGGAACTATAAGTCTTAAGAGAAACGAAAACGCCTTTCGTCTCTCTGCTTGTTAGCTAAGAGACGAAAGGCGTATAACCTTCCGCGGTACCACTCTGATTCGTCCGAAGACGCGCTCTCGGATACGACAAATGCATATCCATGCTCTGTAACGGGAGTTCCCGTAGCAGCCTACTTCATTCAGCTTCTCCGCTCGGCAATGAGTTCAATCCGCTTTTTGTACTGTCTTGCACCTCATGACAGCTCTCTGAAACATCCAGCTGGATTTACTGGTTTGCGTCATCACGTTTAACGACGTTTGATGATGACATAATAGCATACGGGTATAGGAGTGTCAAGAGAAAAAGATAAAGTTTTTTGTTAAAATACGGAATAAACGTTTAAGTTTAAGGTTTAACCTTAAAATAAAAAGGCGACTATTTCCCTGTGTAAATGAGCTGAATCAATTTCATCGTCATTTCATAGGATTTGACCAGCGACGGAATCGGTAAAAATTCGTAGCGGGAATGGAAGTTCATGCCGCCGGTAAAGTAGTTTGGCGTCAAAATGCCTTTGGTGGAAATGAAGGACCCGTCGGTGCCGCCGCGCATGGCAATCGTTTTGGGCGTAATGCCTAGGGCGTTCATGGCATCGTAAATATAGTCGATGGCCTTGCGGTTGTCATCGGTGATGGCGTCGGCAATGTTGCCGTACGTATCGGAAATGGTGCATTCGATGACGGCGCGGGGGTTGGCAGCCTGCAGTTTTTTGACGTTTTCGGCAATACGCCGTTTCTTTTCTTCGTATAAGTCTTTGTGATGGTCACGGATATTGAGGTGGACCGTTGCCGTGGATTGGTTGGAATGGACTTCCTGGCACCAGATGTAGCCGTCTTTGCCGTCCGTGCATTCCGGTGTTTCGCTGCGGTCAAACATGTTGATGAAATCGACGGCAATAAGTGTCGGATTGACGAGGACGCCTTTGGCACTCATGGGATGGGCACTGACGCCGTGAATCGTGACGGTGGCACTGCCGGCGTTGAAGGTTTCATAGACGACTTCTCCCAGTTCGCAGGAGTCGATGGTATAGGCAAAATCGACAGGGAATTTGCTGAAATCCATGTTTTTGGAGCCGTATAAGCCGCATTCTTCATCGGGGACGAAGGCGACGTAGATGTCGCCGTGATAGAGGGACGGGTCTTTCGTCAGCGTTGCCAGGGCTGTCATGACGTTGGCAACAGCGGCTTTGTTGTCTGAGCCTAATACGCTGGTGCCGTCCGTGACGATGAGGTCCTGGCCTTTGTATTTGGCAAGTTCCGGATGGTCTTTGGCCGTCATGACAATGTGCTGGCCTTCGTTCAGGACGATGTCGCCGCCGTCATAGGCCGTAATGGTCTGCGGATGGACGACAGGCGAAAGGCAGACATCGACGGTATCCATATGGGTGCAAAAGCCGACAGAGGGGACGCCCTTGGTGTTGCCTTGCGGCAGATGGGCCGGCAGTTTGGCTGTCAGTACGCATTTGTCGCTCAGGCTGATGTCGGTCAGGCCGAGTTCTTCTAATTCATGCTGCAGCTGATGGGCCATGTCCCACTGGCTTTCTGTACTGGGGACGACAGTGCCGCCGTTTCCTTTGCTTTGGGACGGGATTTGCACATAGCGGTAAAACCGCGTGACTAATTCTTGTGAAATATCATTCATAGGTAAGACTCCTTTATGGTAAAACAATTACATTAAAACATTTGGCGAGGGTAGATGTAGTCTGCCTGGAAGCCCAGGGGAATGCCGAGGAACCAGAAGACATAGAGCATAATCGTCAGGACGACCAGCAAGGTAATCGTATAGGGCAGCATAAGACTGCTCAAGGTACCGACGCCGGTTTTTTTGTAGTATTTCTGGCAGTAAATAATAATCAGCGGATAAAAGGCAAACATCGGCGTGCAGACGTTGACGGCCGAATCACTGACACGGAAGGCGGCCTGCGTCAATTCCGGTGCAATGCCGACGGACATGAGCATAGGCACGAAAATCGGCGCCAGGATAGACCATTTAGCAGAAGCGGACGTAATAATCAGGTTTAAGAGGGCAACGAAGACAATGATGCCAAAAATCGTGATTTGCGGCGGCAGTGCCAGGGATTTGAGGAAATCGGCGCCGGCAACGGCAATGAGCGCCCCCAGGTTGGATGCGCCGAAGGCATACATAAACTGAGCGGCAAAGAAATAGAAGACAATCAGCTGTACCAGCGTGTGTGTGATTTCTTCCATGGAATGGGTGAAATCTTTGGAGCTTTTGAAGGTACCGCTGATGATGCCGTAAACAATGCCGGGGATGCCGACGAGCAAAAAGATAATGGCCACGATGGACTGCATGACCGGCGCTTTGAAGCTGGCAATGTTGCCGTCCGGGTCACGGAGCAGGGAATCGGTCGGCACGAGGGCCAAAAAGAGGCCGATAAGCATGAGAATGAGGACAGCCGAAGCGATATAAAAGGCCTTGTTTTCCTGCGGCGTAATCGGTTTCATGGCTTCGCCGGATACATCGATGTCAGCATCCAGCGGGCAGGCTTTGCGGCACCAAGGTTCCGTGATTTTTTCTGTGACCCACCAGCAGCTGCCGATGACGGCAAAGGTAGAGCCGACGGCATAGAAATAGTTGCACAAGACGTTGACTTCATACGTCGGGTCGATGATTTGGGCTGCCATTTGGGTAAAGCCCTGAATGACCGGGTCGATAGCTGACGGCGTATAGTTGGCGGCAAAGGCACCGGCGATACCGGCAAAGGAAGCGGCTACGCCTGCCAGGGGGTGTTTTCCGGACGCATAGAACAAATACGCGGCAATCGGAATAATAATCATGTAGCCGCTGTCCGGTGCCAAATGGCTGAGCATGCCGACCAGGATAACGATCGGCGTAATGAGGAATTTTGGCGTGACCATCAAAATCTTTTTCAGGCCTGTGCCGATATAGCCGGAACCTTGAGCGATACCGATGCCGAGGGTGGCGACAATGACCATGCTGAGCGGCGGGAAGCCGGCAAAGTTGGAAACCATTTTCGTCATGAGCGTTACCAGGGACTGCGGGGAAAGCATGTTGGTAACAGTGATTTCTTTCCCTGTCGTCGGATGCAGGTAGCCAAAATGAATGGTAGAACAAATGGCGGAAACGATACAGGTAATAAAGAATGCGGCGATGAAGAGCATTGTAATATCAGGAATTTTATTACCGACTCGTTCAATCCAGCCGAGGAAGCCTCCGACTTGCTGCGGGGAGGCGGAAGGGGTAGTGTTTTGATTTGCCATTGGGACAACTCCTTTATAAAAAAAATAATGTGGTACATGCCATGGGACACGCACCACACTATCATACCATGCAATGAGTACTATAACAAGTAATTATACTTAGCATGAATTATATGTTTAATTGTCCATTATGCCGTTACGCCCAATCACCGTGGGTAAATACAGGAACAGTCGTCCCGTCTGCTTTCGTGCCCGTAATCGTCAAATCGTCTGAGCCGACCATAAAATCGACGTGAATCATGGAGTCGTTGATGCCGGCCTGCAGGGTTTCTTCTTTGGTCATGTCGGCACCGCCGGCCAGGCAGGTCGGATAGGCCGCGCCCAGGGCCAGATGGCACGACGCGTTTTCGTCAAATAAGGTTTCATAAAAGAGAATATTGGACAGGGAAATAGGCGAATGATAGGGAATCAGCGCGACTTCGCCGAGACGGCTGGCTCCTTCGTCGATGGCCAGGAGTTTTTGCAGGACGTCTTCGCCGGTTTCGGCATGGGCGTCGATGACGTTGCCGTCTTTAAATGTCAAATGGAATTTGTCGATGACGTTGCCGTTGTATACGAGCGGCTTAGTGCTGTAGACGATGCCGTTGACACGGTCTGCCTGGGGAGCCGAATAGACTTCTTCTGTAGGAATATTGGCATTAAAAAGAATGTGGCTGCCCGATTCTTCGGCACCGCCCTGCCAAATATGAGTTTGGGGAAGACCTACTGTCAGGTCTGTACCGAGGGCGTTGGTATAATGCAGGCTGGTAAAATGCTGTTCCGTCATCCATTGACGGCGTTTGGCGAGCATCGCTAAATGGGCATCCCAGTCTGCCAACGGATTTTCGCCGTCGGCGCGGGACGACTGGAGAATTTGCTGCCAAAGGGCTTCATAGGCGTCTGCCGGAGCGGCATCCGGATAGAGCAGGGATGCCCAGACCGTGCTGGGAACGGCAGCGACGAGCCACGTCGTCTTGGAAGCCATCATGCCGTCAATATATTCTTTCAGTGCCGTGTTTTGGGCTTTTTGCCAGGCAAAGATTTTTTTCGTGTCGATGCCGTTCATCAAGTACGGATTGGCAGAAATCAGGCTCAAAAAAGCCGCGCCCTGATGGTAGTAATACAGGCTGAAATCACGGCGCCAGTCCGGCAGGGATTCAAACTGTTCCTGGTCTTCATATTCATAGCGAAGGCGGGCCATATCGTCACAGCGCCAGTTGCAGACGACCTGCGAGGCGCCGCATTCGTAGGCTTCTTGGGTCAGAATCGTCACGAACGAGCTGTTTTCGACAGGCGCGTTGACGACGAGAATCTGATTTTTTTGCAGATGGATGCCTTTTTGTAATAATACTTGCGCATATACATGT
>CAVKOP010000020.1:5711-20171 GCA_963657835.1 Lachnospiraceae bacterium
CGCCAAAGCCGATAATTGAGGGCACTGGCATTAATCGCCAGGCTGATAACTAAACTGAGCCAATAGCCGTAGGGACCGTACGATGTCAAATGGGCACAAGCGTAGCCCATGGGAATGCTGATGAGCCAATACGTCACAAAGGCAATATACGTGATGATTTTTACGTCTTTATAGCCGCGCAGAATCCCCTGAACTGGTGTGCCGGCTGCGTCAAAAAAGGCAAAGAGGACGGCAAACAGGAGAAAATGGCGAATGGCCTGGAACGTGACGGCATCGTTGGTAAAAATATGGGCAATCGGGTCGAGAAACAGATACGTCGCCGTAATCGTAAAGACGACAATTACAAAGACCGTCAGCTGCGAGAGCACGGCGTACTGCCGGGCACCGATAAAGTTTTTGGCGCCGACTTCGTAGCCGATGACGATGGTAGCCGTCAGGCTGATGCTCCAAGGTATCGTATAGGTAAGCGTAGCATAGCTGATGGCGGCCTGATTGGCAGCTAAATAGACTGTGCCGAATTCAGCCATCAACAAGCCGACAATGCTGAACAGGCTCGTTTCACAAAAGACGGCGATAAAAATAGGCAGGCCGAGCTGAAGCTGGTGATAGCAGTGAACCCAGCTGAACGGCCGCAGACGGGTCCAGATATGGTACGAACGGAATGGTTCTTTCCACTGCAGAACGGCAATGAAAAGGAACAAGGAAATCCAGGCGGCAATCGTAATGGCATAGCCCGTGCCGATGCCGCCCATAGGGGCAATGCCGAAACCGCCGAAAATGAGCAGGCGGAACAAGAGAATCATCAGTACCATATTGGTGACAATAATCGCCATGGAAATATGGGTCAGGCCGTGCGCATCGACGACATAGCGAATCGTAGCCTGCAAAAAGAGGGGCAGTACGCCCAGTGCCAGGGCAAACAGGTATTCACTGGCAATATGATGGACGGCCGGCTCCAATCCCATAAAATCAAGAAACGGCGGCAGCAGCACATAGCCGGCGGCAATCGTCAGTACCGTAAAAAATACAGCGATATACAAGCTTTGCATGATATAGATGGGAATGCGGCTGGTTTTGTTGGCGCCGCGAAGCTGTGAAATAATCGGGGACACGCCAAAGAAAATCCCGGAAATGCCGGCAAAGACGGGAAACCAGATATTGACAGCAACGGCGACGCCTGCCAAATCGACGGTGCCGGCCTGGCCGCTGAAAATGCTGCTGAATACGCTGGTGCCGATTTGGGCGACTTGCGTCAGCAAGAGCGGGAAAAACAAAATAAGAAAATGTTTGAGTTGAAATAAATGGGGGAAATGCATATATACCTCCGTGTTATTTGTAAATACTCTTTAATAAAGGGCTGTCGCACGACGTATTTTATCATATACCATCCCGTTTCTACAGCCGATATCCCCAAAACTGCAAAAAAAAGGCTTGCCGCTTCGTGCGACAAGCCTTTGTTGGCATGTATGCCATTATTTTGCCATTGCGTTGACTTTAGCAGCCAAACGGGATTTTTTACGAGCTGCATTGTTTTTATGGAGAACGCCTTTCTGAGCGGCGCTGTCGATTACACTGCTGGCTTTGTCAAAAGCTGCTTTAACAGCATTAGCATCACCCGAAGCAATCGCTTCTGTCGTACGGCGGATAGCTGTATGTACAGTGGATTTTACTTTGGAGTTAGCTTCATGACGAGCTGCGTCTTTTTCCATGGATTTAATGTTGGATTTAATTTGCGGCAATTGGTTCACCTCCCTAAATTACAAGAACACTAAAATGCATTTTATCATATGTAAACGTAAAAATCAATACGTAAAATACATAAAATGAAGATAAATCGTTCAGCCGTATCGTACGCTAGATTTTGTTTGCAGAGCCGAGAACGCTTTGGATTTTGTGAGTGACGATGTCATAAATGAACTGACGGCCGTCTTTGAGGTACTGCCGCGGGTCGAAATGATCCGGATGAGCAGCCAAATGCTGGCGGACGCCGGCAGTCAGACCCAGGCGCAGGTCTGAGTCGATGTTGATTTTGCAGACTGCCATGGAAGCGGCTTTGCGGAGCTGGTCTTCCGGAATGCCGATAGCGTCGGGCAGATTGCCGCCGTTTTCGTTGATGATTTTGACGTATTCAGGAACGACAGAAGAAGCGCCGTGCAGGACGATAGGGAATCCAGGAAGCCGTTTGGAAACTTCTTCCAAAATGTCGAAGCGAAGTGTCGGCGGTACGAGAACGCCTTGTTCGTTGCGCGTGCACTGAGCCGGCGTGAATTTGTATGCACCGTGGCTGGTGCCGATGGCGATAGCCAGGGAGTCAACGCCGGTACGGCTGACAAATTCTTCTACTTCTTCCGGGCGGGTATAGGATGCTTCATGCGCTGCGACTTTGACATCATCTTCGATGCCGGCGAGCTGGCCCAATTCCCCTTCGACGACGACGCCGTGCGCATGAGCGTATTCTACGACTTTTTTCGTCAAAGCGATGTTGTCTTCAAACGAGTGTTTGGAGCCGTCAATCATAACGGACGTAAAGCCGCCGTCGATGCAGTCTTTGCATGTTTCAAAGTCAGCGCCGTGGTCCAAATGAAGGGCAACGGGCAAATCATGATCTTCCAGGGCTGCTTCCAATAAATGTTTTAAATAACTGGGTCTTGCATATTTTCTGGCGCCGGCAGAAGCCTGCAGAATGATCGGCGAGTGCAAATCCGCTGCAGCGTCTGTGACACCCTGTACGATTTCCATGTTGTTGATGTTGAATGCACCAATAGCATAGTGACCTTCATACGCTTTTTTAAACATTTCTGTAGTTCCAATTAATGGCATGTGACATTCCTCCTATAGTTAAAAATTTTATAGCCTTTGGGATATATAATTCCAGCCAGCCTGTGCCACGAGATGGCTCATGTCTGCAGGAAGCCGGGAATTAACGGAGATACATTGACCCGTCATGGGATGAATAAACTGGATGCGGTAGGCATGCAGCGCCTGCCGCTGGATAAACTTTCGGGAACCGCCGTATAAGTCATCACCGGCGAGCGGAAAGCCCAGATAGCTGCTGTGCACACGGATTTGGTGCGTGCGGCCCGTATGCAGCGTGACCTGCAGCAGGCTCCAGTCGGCATTGGCCGCCAGGCGCGTAAAGTCCGACCAGGCTGCTTGGCCGCCTGGTGCGGCCTGCCGTTTGATGATGCTGTCCGGACAGCGGGCGATAGGGACGCGGACTGACGCAAAGGGACTGGGAAAATACCCTTGGACGATGGCTAGATACGTGCGGCTGTATCCCAGGTCTTTTTTGTCAAACGCCGATTGAATCTGCGGCTCTTTGGCAATCATGCACAGGCCGGACGTATTTTTATCCAGGCGATGCATGGGATGATACGCGCAGTGCAGTCCTTGCTGCTGGTAGTAATAGGCTACGGCGTTGGCCAGTGTGCCCGTATGAGCGCCGGACGTGGGATGCATCAGCAGCCCGGCCGGCTTGTCCGCCACCAGGATATAGTCGTCTTCATAAGCAATGCCGAAGGGAATCGCTTCGGGCATGAATTTGTTTTGTTCCGGCAATGACACAGTGACGACATCTCCCGTATGAACAAAATCACGCGTCGAAGCGTTCATCCCGTTAATCGTACAGATGCCGTTGTGCTTGATGCGGCGGCGCAGTGTCGATGAAACCCCGAAATGGCGCAGCGCGCCGAGTAATGAAGTTGGTTTATCTAATGTTCCTACGGTAAAATGAATCATATGCGTTCCTCACTGTGTACATATTACAACTCTATTATACAAAATGCAGAACAATAAATCTATATATTTCTCTGATTCAACCTAACTTGTACTCTTTATGTCCCAATGACTGTTTTTCCGGCATGCAGCCGATAAAAAGAGTTGACCAATGCCAAGCGCATAGTATAATATAGAAATGTTATGTGTTTTTTGTATACAGACTATCGGTTTCTTCTATATTTCTTCTATAAAATAAAAGAAGGAATTTACAGCTACTATAGAGAATATATACTACGTCGGAATATTTTGTAAGGTACAGGTGATAGGCGTGAAGAAATTTTCCAGCGAATTCATTGAACAGGTGCGGCAGGCAAACGATATTGTCAGTGTCATATCTGAATATGTAGCACTGAAGCGGCAGGGACGAAATTTCTGGGCCTGTTGTCCTTTTCATAATGAAAAAACAGCATCGTTCAGCGTAGCGGCGGATAAAGGCTTTTTTTATTGCTTTGGCTGCCATGCGTCGGGAGATGTGTTCAAATTTATCATGATGAAGGAAAATCTCTCCTTTGCCGAAGCCGTGGCAAGATTGGCCGAACGGGCGCATATCGCGCTGCCGGCTGTCGAGAAGACGGCACAGGAAATCGAGCGGGACCGGCTCGTCGGCCGTTTGTACCAAATCAACGAGATGGCAGGCAATTTCTTTCACAACTGCTTGACCAAAACACACTATGGACAGCCGGGGCTGGCTTATTTTCACGGCCGTCACGTATCGGATGATACCATTCGTGAATTTAAGCTGGGATTTGCCCCGGACAGCTGGAATAAACTGACCGACGCGTTTATGAAAAAAGGTGTAGCAGGCCGGGATTTAGTGCGGCTGGGACTGGCCAAAGAGAAAAACGGCCGTTTTTATGATGCCTTTCGCAACCGCGTCATGTTTCCCATTCGGGACGGACGCAGCCGTATTGTCGGCTTTGGCGGCCGTGTACTCGATGACAGCAAGCCGAAATACTTAAATTCACCGGAAACGCCTATTTTTAACAAACGACGGCTGTTGTTTGCCATGGATTTGGCACACAAAGCCATTTATGAAGAAGGCAAAGCTGTGCTGGTAGAAGGGTATATGGATGTCGTGGCAGCCCATAATCACGGGATTCACAACGTAGTCGCCTCGCTGGGCACGGCCTTTACGCCGGAACAGGCGCGGCTGCTGCAGCGGCAGGCCAAAGAGCTGGTGCTCTCCTATGACATGGACGGCGCCGGCAGGCAGGCGACGCTGCGGGCGATGGAAATTGTCCGCGGTATGAGCATGGCCATTCGCGTCGTGTCGCTGCCGCAGGGCAAAGACCCGGATGAATATATCAATACGGCCGGGCCGGATAAATTCCGGGACGCTGTGAACCGCGCGCCCAACGTGTTGGATTATATGCTGCAGACGGCATGCCGAAAGTTTGACCGGACGACGCTGGAAGGAAAATCGGCAATTACGGCGATGGTCCTGCCTGTATTGGCGGCTGTAGACAACCGGGTCGTTCTCGAAGCCTTTTTGGCCAAGATGGCTTCACAGCTGAAAATTGACGATAATGCCGTGCGCAGCGAATTTAATAAATACATAGCGAAACATCCGGAACTGGGACAGCAGCAGGTCGTTATTTCTGCTTCTGTATCCCACGAAAACGCGGCAGCCCGCGGCAGCGGCGCCATGGCCGTGGCGGAAGAAAATATTTTGCGGTTTCTGTTGGAAAAGCCGGCAGCCTGCGGGCGGATTCAAGAGAAAATCGACACCGCTTTTTTTACGGATGCCAAACGAAAGCATATTTATCAGACGATATTAGACGTCTATACGCAGCAGGGAATGTACACGAAAGGGGACATTCAAGAAAAATTAACTCCTGAGGAGGCCGAAGAAGTTGCAAGGATTATGATTTTGCAAGATGTACCAATGGATGAAAAGGTAGTAATGGATTATGTAAAACGATTTCGCCTGGCAGAGCTGCAAAAGCAGTATATGGAGCACAGCCGGCGGGCAGCTGCCTACAGCAGGGAGAATGACAGCCGTGTCATAACAGAACTGGCAGCTTGTAAAAAAATAAACGAAGAAATCAAAAAATGGTCTTAAGGAGCAGAAAGGAGCTTGCATATAATGACGAAAACAAACGATACAGCGATGATGACAGATAAAAAAACAGGTGCCAAAAAGAGTACGGCTAAAAAAAGCAGCAAACGAAAAAACGGCAGAAAAAAAGAACAGGGCAGACAGTTAACCGAACAAGAACGCTTGAAATTGGCACAGCAGCACGTACTGCAGCTGCTGCAGATGGGCCAGAAAAAAGGCAGTCTGACCTATACGGAAATCATGAATGTGCTGGAAGAAGACGAACTGACGCCGGAACAAATCGACAAGATGTATGAATTATTTGCCGATAAGGGCATTGATATTATCGGTGAAGACGATTCTATCAATGACAATGACGACATTGAAGTCGATGATGATACGGAAGAAGTACCGGATTTGCATACTGTCGATTTGAGCGTGCCCGAAGGCATCAATATTGACGACCCGGTCCGCATGTATTTAAAAGAAATCGGCCGTGTGCCCCTGCTGTCTGCGGCAGAAGAAATTACGCTGGCCAAGACGATTGAACGAGGCAATGCGGAAGATGCGACGGAAGAAGACATCAAAGCCGGCACGATTGCCAAGAAAAAATTGACAGACGCCAATCTGCGCCTTGTTGTCAGCATTGCCAAACGGTATGTAGGACGCGGCATGCTGTTTTTGGATTTGATTCAAGAAGGCAATCTGGGCCTATTGAAAGCCGTTGACAAGTTTGATTACAGCAAAGGGTATAAGTTCAGTACGTATGCGACATGGTGGATTCGCCAGGCGATTACGCGCGCTATTGCCGACCAGGCCCGCACGATTCGTATTCCTGTCCATATGGTAGAAACGATTAACAAGCTGATTCGTATTTCCCGTCAGCTCCTGCAGGATAAAGGCCGCGAACCGCTGCCGGAAGAAATCGCTGAAAAAATGGAAATCCCTGTAGAACGCGTACGGGAAATCATGAAAATCGCACAGGAACCGGTGTCTTTGGAAACGCCAATCGGTGAAGAAGAAGATTCCCATTTGGGCGACTTTATTGAAGATTCGGAAGCTGTAGCACCAGACGATGCAGCATCCTTCATTTTGTTGAAAGAACAAATCGAAGATGTCTTTTCGTGTCTGACAGACCGTGAACGCAAAGTATTGTATCTGCGCTTTGGCCTGAAAGACGGCCGTCCGCGCACACTGGAAGAAGTCGGCCAGCATTTTAACGTCACGCGCGAACGTATCCGCCAGATTGAAGGCAAAGCCCTCAGCAAACTGAGAAATTGGGGCAAACGGGAAAAGATTAAAGATTTTCTTTAAGAGACAGTACTTGACGGTATTCCGTTATTATCGTATAATTACTTGGTAAGGCTCCTAAGCCTTACTGTTTGGGCCTATAGCTCAGCGGTAGAGCCCCCGGCTCATAACCGGTTGGTCCCTGGTTCAAATCCAGGTGGGCCCACCAACCAAAACTCCTGTCTTATGGTTGTAAGACAGGAGTTTTTTTATGCCGCGTTGTCACCTCGACCGCTGACAACGCCGTGATTTGAAATGTTGACAGGTAAATGAGAAAAAACGTATAATATAGCTTGCTATTGAAGTTATCGGTTTACGCATATTGCCTGTGAAGGAGGCTCTTTCATGCATAGTATATCTTATTTTTGGCGATTGTCTCGCAGGATTTACCGTCCCCGCAATTTTCAAGAAAATAAACGAGCTGTCGTCTTTTTTTTCCGCGCTGCCGCCAATCGAGCCCTGTTTGAGAAGTTGTATGCCTTTTTGGATGCCTACGAACCGATGAAAGGATTTTTGGAACAGCAGGACCCGGATTTTCAGGAAGTGATGACACGCGTCTTTTTGTTTAAAAATTCGACCATGCCGCAGCGGTTGAACGCCTTACTGCATCATTTCACGATTCTGAGGATGTTTTTTAAAGACGAAGTCATTCACAATATCTATTGGGGCCATGGCTATACGCTGTGGAAATCGACAGATGAATCCATGCCGCTGGAAGCACGGCTCCTCTTTGATACAGGCCAGCGTAAAGAAGGCTTTATGTCGCTGTATTTGTATCACGAAGGCGAAATGATTTACCATTTTAATTTCCGCTTCGACTACAACGCCGCCGGGAAACCGTCTATGTATATCGGCACGATTCAAGGATCCAAGCATGGCCTGGATACGACCAAAGTATTGACTAAAAAATTATTTGGCTATCGGCCGAAGAATTTTATCTTGTATCTCATGCGTATTTTGGTGCAGACGTTGGGCATTCACGATATGTATGTCATCAGTGATGAAGGATTTTATACCAACAGTCATATGCTGCGCGGCAATCGTTCCAAAAAGACGAACTTTAACGACTTCTGGAATGATGAAGGTGCTGTTAGCGATAAGACGGAACCATGGTATTTCCGCCTGCCCATTGAAGAAAAACGCCGTAAATACGGTGAAATTAAATCCCAAAAGCGCAACCTCTTCCGTAAACGCTATCTGCTGATGGACCAGATTATTCCGGCCTATGTTACAGCGATACGCGAACTGTTCCGGCCGGGCTTTGCGCCGACACCATCGGCAGTCGATGAAGCGACGATTGTAGATAAACCGGCTGACTACGACCCGATTGAAGCACCTAAACAATAAAAAAACAGAGCTGTCACAACAGGAGAACGGTTAGGCCATGTTGTCACAGCTCTTTTGCTATACCATTTTACGTGCATAGGCTGCAGCATTACGATTCATTTTCTTCAAACGGCAAAGGACAAACTAAACACTTTTAAAGAAAGTACAGAGACATGATGGCAAAAACATTATATTATAGCCCTCTCGGCCTGTTTCGTGTCGTAGATGGGCATGCCAAACGTCTGTATCGTATCCGATAGAGGCGTTTTTTTGCTGTTTCACGGTCTTTTTCTTGCAATAAGTCAAAAAGACGAATATAATGTAAAGAGGTGAAAGTTCAAGAGAAACATACATGACTTTACCACTTTTTAGTATATGAAGCAGGTGATTCGTATGAGTGTATTAGCCGATAAGATTGAAAAATTTATATTGCATAAGTTGTTGGAAGAAGAGGAAGAAAATATTGTGCTGCGGCGCAACGAATTAGCCGATGAACTAAAGTGTGCCCCGTCGCAGATTAGTTATGTATTGAGTACTCGGTTTTCCAGCGATAAAGGATTTTTGGTAGAATCAAGACGCGGTTCCGGTGGATTTGTGCGTATTATCAAACTGACGCCGAAAAAAACGGACCGCACGCCTGTATTGATTCAAGAACGGCTGCCGGCTGTCAGCATTACCATGGAAGACTTGGACGGGTTCTTGTATCAGCTGATTAAACAGCATCGCTTGACCAACCGGGAAGCGATTTTGATGCATCATACTTTTGAAGCCTTATATCAGGAAGTGAGTGATGAAACGCAGCGGATGGCTGTTCTCAGCCACATCATACAACATCTCAACTTGCGCTAGCAGTGGCGAAAGGAGCGTGATAGCCATGTTATGTGATGTCTGCAAAAAAAGAGAAGCCGTTGTCCATATTACGACCTTTGAAAATGGGCAGCGGACAGATATGCATTTGTGTGCTGAATGTGCAAACGCACAGCGCAAATATGATGAATTTCGCGGGTTTAATATCGTGGACAACGATTTTTTCCGCAAGATGGCGTATCCTGACTACGCAGATCAATCGAAAGAAGAACCGCAGTGTGCCAGCTGCGGCATGACTTATAGTGAATTTAACCGGCTGGGCCAGTTTGGCTGTCCTGACTGCTACACGGCGTTTAAAGAGGAAATACCGGCATTGCTGCGCCGCATACACGGCCACTGCAAGCATGTCGGCAAAGTACCCAACCGCGGGACCGGCGTATTTCGCACGATGACGCATATACGCAGGCTGCGGCAGCATTTGGAAAAACTGGTTCATGAAGAACGCTACGAAGAAGCGGCGCGCGTACGGGATGAAATTAGAGCACTGCAGCAGCAGATGCCCGATACGGACGCGCAAAAGGAGGAATAACAGATGCCTATGAAGTGGATGACATCCCCCCTCAGTCCCTGGCAGACCGGCAGCGGCGCTTTGGCTGATGTCGTAGTGGACAGTCGGATTCGGTTGGTGCGCAATCTCAAAAATTATGTGTTTCCCTCCCGCGCGTCGGACGAAGAACTGGCAGCCGTGTGTCAGGCTGGGAAATCCCGCCTGCCGGCATTGAATATGCTGGGCAATGGGGACTATACGTATATAGCCTTGTCTGATATAGATACGAGGGAACGGGAAATGCTGGCTTCCAGACATATTGCGTCGGCTGCTTTGATAGCCAAGCCCAACCAGCGGGCGCTGCTGGTGCGTGAAGACGGCGCCGCCGCCATTATGATGAATGAAGCAGACCATTTCTGCATTCAGACTGCGGCTCCGGGCTTGAATCTGGAACGGGTATGGGACGATGCCGGCCAAATAGATGATACCTTGGAAAGCAAGCTGAATATGGCATTCCATGATGAATTTGGCTATTTAACGTCCAGTCCCTTTTTGACGGGCACCGGCTTGATTGCCGGCGTTACGCTGCATGTGCCGGCTTTGGTTGCCATGAAGCGGCTCCACCGCATTATTCAGGGTATCACCAAGTTTGGTTTTACGGTGTGCGGCGTCTACGGAGACCGCAGCGAACCGATTGGCCATGTGTTCCAAATTACCAACCAAGTGACGCTGGGAGTTGCTGAACAAGATGTATTGGAACAACTGGATAAAATAGTCCGGCAGGTCGTGCAGGAAGAACGAAACTGCCGCCGTCTGCTGCGGCAGCATCATGAAGATGCCCTGAAGGATACGTTCCACCGGGCAGAAGGCCTGTTGTTGCACGCCTATCTCATGACAGAAGAAGAAGCGCTGCGCCTGGCCGGTGATTTGCGCTTTGCAGTCAGCCAGGGAGAAGTCCCGTATGATTTGCAGGCTTACGATGCCCTGACGACAGTAAGCACGCCGGCCTTTTTGCAGTATTGTCAAGGAAAAGAACTTACAGAACCGGAATTAAACAGACAGCGGGCGGCTATGATACAGCAGGTGCTGGCGGCGCATGCCCAGTCTGAATATGCAAGGAAGTGATAGCTATGAATAGTAGTCGATTTACGAATGATGCTAAAAAAGTAATTCAATATGCCCATGAAGCGGCTAAAGATTTTCGTCATGAATATGTAGGAACAGAACATATTCTGCTGGGTCTGGCACGCAGCGAAAACTGTGTGGCCGGCCAGCTGCTGGCTCAGTGGGGCGTTACGGCTGAAAATATCAGCCGCGCCATTGAAAAGCTAGTAGGCGTCGGAAAAGAACCGCCTAAAAAAGTCATTTTGACACCGCGGACGAAAAAAGCCATTGAGCTGGCTGTATATCAGGCCAATGAAATGCGGCAAACCTATGTCGGCACGGAAGAATTGCTGCTGGGACTGCTGCAGGACACAGGCTGCATGGCCATTCGCATTTTGGAAAGCATGGATGTCGATATTGCCAGCATGGTTATGAGTCTGCTGGAAGAAATGAGTACGTGCGTCGAAGAGGAAGAGGACATGATGCGTTCCCAGCCGATTTCCCTGGGAAATTTTGGCCGGGATTTGAACGAATTGGCGAAGAAAGACAACATTGACCCCGTGATTGGCCGGGAAAAGGAAATCAGCCGGGTTATTCAGATTCTTTGCCGCCGCACCAAAAACAACCCGATTCTCATTGGCGAGCCCGGCGTGGGCAAAACGGCCATTGCCGAAGGATTGGCTCAGCGTATCGTAGCAGGAAATGTGCCGCCTGTTTTGAAAGACAAGCGTGTTTTTTCCTTGGATTTGACGAGTATTGTTGCCGGCACCAAATATCGCGGTGAGTTTGAAGAACGCATCAAAAAAATACTGGATATCATCCGTCACGATGAAACGATTATTTTGTTTATTGATGAAATTCATCAGCTCATTGGCGCCGGTTCCAGCGAAGGCGGCATGGATGCGGCCAACATTCTCAAACCGGCCCTGGCCCGCGGTGAACTGCAGTGCATTGGCGCGACGACCCTGGATGAATATAAAAAGCATTTGGAAAAGGATGCCGCATTGGCCCGCCGTTTTCAAACGATTGTAGTAGGCGAACCGACGGAAGAAGACACCGAAGCGATTTTGTTCGGACTGCGCGATCGGTATGAAGCCTTCCATAAAGCCCGTATTACGGACGAAGCCATTCAAGCGGCTGTTACGCTGGCTTCCCGCTATATTTCCGACCGCTATCTGCCGGATAAAGCGATTGATGTCATGGATGAAGCGGCAGCCAAAGTACGCATGAGCGTACTGGCGCCTTCACAGGAAATCCGGGACCTGGAAACCAAGCTGGCAGATATTCAAAAAGAAAAAGAAGCGGCGTTGGCGGCAGAGGATTTTGAACGGTGCGCCGCTCTGCGCGATGAAGGCAAGCGCGTGTCCAAGGCGATAGATGACCTGGAAGAAACGTATGCGCTTCGCAACAATGATAAGCTGGTCGTTACGGAAACCGATATTGCCGATGTCGTTTCCGCGTGGACAGGGATTCCGGTACAGCAACTGACGGCGACAGAATCACAGCGGCTGCTGCATTTGGAAGACGAACTGCACAAACGGGTCATCAGCCAGGATGAAGCCGTACAGGCAGTTGCCAAAGCGATTCGCCGGGCAAGAGCCGGCCTCAAGGACGCCAACCGCCCGATTGGTTCTTTCTTGTTCCTCGGCCCCAGCGGCGTCGGCAAGACCGAACTGGCCAGAACCTTGGCCAGCCAGCTTTTTGGCAGCAAAGACGCCCTCATTCGTATTGACATGAGTGAGTTTATGGAAAAATACAGTGTATCCCGCCTGGTAGGCGCGCCTCCGGGATATGTAGGCTATGAAGAAGGGGGAGAACTGACGGACAAAGTCCGCCGCAATCCCTACAGTGTCATTTTGTTTGATGAAGTAGAAAAAGCAAGCAGCGATTTCTTCAATCTGCTGCTGCAGGTATTGGATGAAGGCCGCTTGACCGATTCCAAAGGAAGAACCGTCGATTTTCGCAACACTGTCATCATTATGACGAGCAACTTGGGAGCCCAGCATTTGAAGCCATCGACAGCTGTTATGGGATTTGCGGCAGCAGCCGATGAAAAAACAGATACGCAGCGGGCCTTTGCGAAAGCCAAAAAAGACATACTGAATGACGTCAAACGGTTTTTCCGTCCTGAATTTCTCAATCGTATCGATGAAATACTCGTGTTCAAACCGCTGGAAGAAGACGACCTGCGTCAGATTGTAGCTATTTTGCTTCACGATTTGACAAAACGGCTGAAAGCCAAAGGCGTGACGATGAGCTGGACCGACAAAGCCGACGCCGTGTTAGTGAAAGAAGGTTCCGATTTTGCCTATGGGGCAAGACCGCTTAAACGAGCGATTCAAAAACTCGTCGAAGACCCGATTTCTGAAATGCTGCTGGGCGGCACGCTTCAAGAAGGCAATACGCTGGAAATGGACAGCCAAAACAATAAAGAATTAACGTTTTCGACCAAATAAGAGACTTTTGTTAACGGCCGCTGAGGAATATTACCCTCCATTTCTACGCTGTGCAAAATCGCGCATGGGCTGGGCAAGCGGCTCCCAATAAAATTTGTATGATACAGGCAGGGCTGCAGCAAAATGAGAATTTTTAATCCATTTTGCTGCAGCCCTTTTACTATGCCGTTTTATGTGTATCGTTGGCAGCATTGCGATGTATTTTCTTCAAACTGACAACTTTGAAAAGAAGTACATGGTGCATGACGGCCAAACGCGTTATGGTGCCATTTCTTTGGCTGTCTAACGGCATGGGGATGTATAGAGTCGTAATTTAACAACGGTTTTTTATTAAAAATTTATAAATACAGATTGACATCTACTAAATAAAAGAAGTAATATAAAGATTATATTGTAATTATACTTTTTTTTCATTTGGGAAGGATGTGTTGGCCCCATGATGCCGATTCTGGATTATTTAGACGGTATTCTGTATTATCCTATTTTAATGGTTGTTTTGATTGTGGCTGGTTTGATTTTCTCGTGGAAGACACGCTGTATACAGCTGCGGATGTTTGCTGAAAGCGTTCGTGTCGTCATGGAAAAACCGGCAACGGCTGGTTCTGTTTCTTCGTTTCAGGCATTGATGGTATCGACGGCATCTCGTGTCGGGACCGGGAATATTATCGGTGTTTCGACGGCTATCTGTTTAGGCGGCCCCGGCGCTGTATTTTGGATGTGGCTTTTAGCACTCATCGGCGGTGCCAGTGCCTTCGTAGAAAGCACGCTGGCGCAGGTATACAAACGCCGCAATGCTTTAGGACACAGCTATGGCGGCCCGGCCTATTACATTGAAACAGCAATGAAAAAACGCACATTAGGCGTTATCTTTGCCGTATGTCTGATTTTAACCTATGCCGGCGGCTTCAACATGTTGGCATCATTTAACCTGCAGTCTACATTTTCTGTATATAGTTTTTATAATCCGGATACGACTCCCTGGCTGTTGGGTGCTGTGTTGGCAGTACTCGTTGCCTACTGCATTTTTGGCGGCGGCCGCCGTATTATCAAAATTACGTCCTGGCTGGTACCGATTATGGGGTTCGTATACATTTTGGCAGCGGTCATCGTTATCC
>CAVKOP010000021.1:0-2546 GCA_963657835.1 Lachnospiraceae bacterium
AGGCATGTCCGCCTTGGATCATTTTACCAACTTTTTACTCAATCACGGTCCGGATCTCATTTATGCCATCATCATTTTTTTGGTAGGCCGTGCCATTGCCCGTTTCATCAAAAACATGGTGGTTCGTTTTATGACGCATGCCAACTCAGACAGAACCGTCATTACGTTTGTCAGCCAGATTGTCTACTACGCCATCATGGCCTTTGTCGTCTTGACAGCTCTCAACAAAATTGGGATTCCAACCAATTCATTCTTGGCAGCGTTTGGTGCCTTTGGTTTAGCTGTCGGCCTGGCACTGCAAAGCAACCTATCCAATTTTGCTTCCGGCCTGCTGATTCTGATTTTTAAACCGTTTAAAGCCGGAGACTGGGTTTCCATTGGCGGTGTCGAAGGCAGCGTCAAAGGAATCCAAGTGCTTAATACGGCCATTATTACAAAAGATAAAAAAACTATCTTTATTCCCAACTCGTCGATTACATCTTCACAGGTTACGAACAGTTCGTATTTAGAAGAGCGGCTCATTCCGTTTGTCTTTGACATTGGCTACAACAATGACCACCACAAAGCCATTGCGATTCTCAAGGATATCTTCAAGAAAGACCGCCGTATTTTAAATGCTGATACCATGGAAATCGGCATTCAGGAATTTGGCGACAATTCAGTCCGCATCGCCGCGTACCCTCTTGTAGCCAGTCAAAATTTTCTTCCTGTCAAATATGACATTATGTCTAAAGTGAAAGACGCCTTCGATGCGCAGGGAATTGACATTCCCTATCCGCAGCGCGTTGTTTATGTCCAGTATCCCCAAGAAAAATAAAACACAGCCATTTTGTACTAACTTGGCAAACGGCAGATAAACAAAAACCCGTTTCAGCACTACACTGAAACGGGCTTTTGTTATATACAGTTGTCTGCTATTACCATTTTCCCTGTTTAAATAAGGTCATCATTTCCATGGTAAGGCTTGCTTTTTCCGGGTCATCAGGCAAATCGTTTCTATCTACCCACTGGGCCGCAGCTAATTCATCATGATCTACACGCAGCGTATCATCTCCATCAAGGTCACAGAAAAAGCCAAACAGCAGCGTATCTGTAAAACACCATGGCTGGCTTTTGTAAAACTGCAGATTTTTTACGCGGATACCGACTTCTTCCATCACTTCGCGGTGGACAGTCTGTTCTATAGTTTCACCAATTTCAGCAAAACCTGCCAGCAAGGCTGCTTTTTTATATTCCCGTCCTGCATATTGGGATACAAGCAGTTTGCTGCCGTTGCGCACTGCTACGATGACAGCCGGGCAAATCTGCGGATACATCATCGTATGACAATGCGTACAATACATCATGCGTTCCTTTTGACTGTGCTGCATCGGACGGCCGCACTGTCCGCAGTACTGATGCGTTTGATACCAGTGATGCAGCGACAGGCCCGTCACGCCGGCAAACGCTTGAAATCTTGGCCTGGCCGCACGCATAAAATTGATGGACACATAGGTAAATCCGCGCGTTTCCGGCACATCTGCCAACGCTAGAAAATAGGAAATCTGGTCTTCTTGAAAGAGCCAGCGTACCTTATCCTGCGTCAAGCCAAGATCACGGCACGTCGGATAGGTAAACGTTTTGTCTTCAGCAGCACGAACCAGGATGGTTCGTCCCCGATAGGCAAGAATAGGGCTGTCCGCTTGAACCGGCACGGGACGGTATTCGTTATGATATGTATGAGAGCCTATATCTTGTATCATTCAATAATCTGTGCTCCATGATTGCAGCATTTGAGAATACGACCTGTCGATTCGATGCCCTGCGCACGGAAAGCATTGACCATCGCATTCATAATCGTTTCTTCTTTTTCAGTAGCAAACGCAATCAGCGTCGAGCCGGAGCCGCTAATCGTAGCTCCCAACGCACCGGCATCTTCAGCCGCTTTTAAAACGACTTTGCCGCCGGGAATCAAACGAATACGATAGGGAACATGCAGTTTATCCTGCAGGCCGAAGAAAATACGGTCATACTGTTTCGTAAATAAAGAAGAAACAAGGAAGCTGACACGGCTGACGTTAAATACGGCATTTTGATAGTCAATCGTTTTCGGCAGGGCTTCACGAGCCTTTTCTGTCGATACTTCAATTTCCGGGCTGACAGTAATAAACGTCAATTCGTCGTCAATAGGAATAGAATTGGTCAAGGTCTTGCCGTCTGCCATAATCGATACGGTCAACCCGCCGTAAAGGGCCGGTGCGACATTGTCCGGATGACCTTCCATGGTCGTTGCCAAGGAAAGCATATCCGCCTTGCTCATTTTATTGCCAGTCAGCGCATTGCCAATTAAAATCCCGCCTACGAGAGCGGCAGAACTGCTGCCCAGGCCGCGAGCCGGCGGAATTGAATTGACCAGCTTTAATGTGCCGCCTTTAGGAAGCGAGCCTTTATTTTTGATGGCTACGGCTTTCATAGCCCGTCCTACAAAATTTTCACTGAAATCAGTAGGAATAGAGTCTTTCCCTAATCCTTCAATTTCAATATCAATATGCGTTTTGGCTGCATCT
>CAVKOP010000021.1:2556-19977 GCA_963657835.1 Lachnospiraceae bacterium
ATGCCGACTGCATCAAAACCAGAACCAATGTTAGCGGACGTAGCCGGAACTCGTACATGAATTTGTTTTGTCATAATAATTACACCTCGATAACGCGAATTGCATTTGCTACTTTACGAACACTCGGCAGGGCTTCGATTCGCCGCAGTGCTTCTTCAACCAAGCCAGCTGGTGACTTGTCAATCAAAATAACGATTTCAGCGATTTCTGTCGTTTCATCTTTCTGAATCAGGGAGCGAATACTAATATGGTAGTCTGCCAACAATCTGGATACACCAGCCAATACACCTGGTGCATTATTGACAATCATGCGAATGTAGTACGGCGCACAAATATCTGCCTGCGGCTTCAGTTTGGCTTCATGCCATACAAAATTCCGGCTCCCTGTAATATTGATGTTAAAATGAAGGATGACATTCATGACATCGCTGACAACGGCACTCGCCGTCGGCAGTGAACCGGCTCCCTGTCCATACATCATCACATCGCCTACGCAGTTGCCGCGTACATAGACGGCATTATAGGCGCCGCCGACATTGGCCAGCGGATGGCCTTTGCGGATAAAACTCGGATGGACATTCAGCGTAATACCATCGTCATCCTGCCGGGCAATAGCCAACAGCTTGATGACATATCCCATTTCCGTTGCATGCTGAATATCTTCCTGCGCAATCGTTTCGATGCCTTCCACATTGACATCGTTGAACGTGACAGCAGAATGGAACCCCAACGTTGCCAAGATAGCGATTTTGCGTGCTGCGTCATAGCCGCTGACATCATTCGTGGGGTCTGCTTCTGCATACCCTTTTTCCTGGGCGCCTTTCAGCGCATCTTCGTATGACATGCCTGTTTCTGTCATGTTGGACAAAATATAGTTAGTCGTGCCGTTCATGATGCCGATAATTTCTTCAATCTGATTGCTGTTGAGAGACGAATACATCGGCCGTACGATCGGAATGCCGCCGGCAACGCTGGCTTCAAACTGAAAATCGACATTGTGTTCTCTGGATAATTTCAGCAGCGGAATACCGTAATCGGCAATGAGATCTTTATTGGCACTGACAACGCTCTTCCCCTTTTTGAAGCATTGTTCAATGCAGTCTTTGGCAAAGTCGGCACTGCCCATGACTTCGACAACGATTTCAATTTCGTCGTCATTGACAATATCAGCGAAGTCTGTCGTCAGTTGAATCGTTTTCGGAAGGTCCATTTTTTCATATTTCTGTATGTCCCGGATGAGAACGCGTTTAATATTGATTTTGGTATTGAGTTGTTCTTCAATAATCGGGCCGTTCATCCGCAATAAATCAATAACGCCTTTGCCTACGGTGCCGCATCCCAATAATGCAATCGATACTTCTTTCATTTCTTTTCCCCCTCACCATATAGTATTAAATATAGCTAAGCTTGTCCAATGATTTCTACTTTGCTGACACCGGACAGCTTTTCCAGTTTTTTAATTAAATCATCAATCGATTCTTTCATTTCTTTTGTTTCTATCGACACGCTGACATCTGCCATCCCCTGAAGCGGAATGCCTTGGTTAATCGTCAAGATACTGCCGTTGCTGTCTGCTACTGTATTCAGAACTTGTGACAATTCACCAGGTTTATCTAAAATCATAATGGCAATCGTAACGATTTTCCCCTGTGTCACATCATAAAACGGAAAGACGTAGTCTTTATATTTATAATATGCGCTGCGGCTCAAATTCATCATATGCACCGCTTCGTTAATCGTCTTTTTCTGATGATGTTTGAGGATTTCTTTGACTTTAATCGTCTTTTTTATCGCTTCCGGGAGGATATCTTCACGTACCAAATAAAATTGGTAATTTTTTCCGTCTTTTGTGTCTTTCATTACGATTCCTCCTCTACAAAATAGGAATACGTTGCCTGCAGTCCCTGTAAGAGCTTCGTGGCCGGTTTCCACTGCAGCACTTGCTTAGCGGCTGTATTATCCAAAGCAGAACGATAAATATCACCGCCGCGGGCATCCGCATACGAGACTTGAACAGGAACTCTTGAAAAATACAAAAGGATTTCTTTGAGCGCATTGATTGTCGTTTCAATGGCCGTACTTACATTGTAAATACCGGACGGAACCGCTGCGTCCATTGCCTTGATATTGGCTCTTGCTACGTCTTTTACGTAAATAAAATCACGGGATTGTTCCCCATCACCAAAAATGGTCAAATCCCTTCCCTGAGCCAGGGCTTTCGAGAAGACATAGACTACGCCGCCTTCACCATGGCTGCCCTGCCGTTCTCCATAGACATTGGAATACCGCAAAATAGCATAAGAAAGGCCAAATACGTCGTGATACAGCTGAATATATTTTTCAGCGGTGACTTTGGTCAAACCGTAAAACGATGTCGGCATGAGCGGCTGGTCCTCTTTCAGCGGAACATTCAAGTTGTCGCCGTATACAGCAGCGGAAGAAGAAAAGATAATTTTTTCCACACGGTATTTGCGGCACATATCCAAAACGTTAATCAGTCCCATAATATTGAGTTCCGCATCTTCCTTGGGATGTTCCATGGAGTAGGGAACCAGCGTTTGGGCCGCTTCGTGAAAGACAATTTGAACCTGTTCATCGGCAAAAATACGGTCCAGCGCTTCGGCATGACGAATATCTTCTTCATAAAAGACTGCCTTGGGATTGAGGTTTTTTCGGCTGCCTGTACTCAAATTATCAATGATAACGACATGATGCCCTTCTTCAATCAGGCCATCTACTAAATGCGAGCCAATAAAACCAGCTCCGCCTGTTACTAATATATTCATACTCATTCCTCCCTCTGTCTTGCTATTATGGCAGCATCCCAAAATGAATGGGTTCAATATGACGTTCCTTCATCAGTTCTTGAGTCGTCGGCGACAGAAGGGCGTGCAGTTCATCTTCCCAATGATATCCCCAGGAAAAAACCCGAGAAAGGGCCGCTGTGCTTCTGCCGGGATGCATCATAATTTCATGAACTCCAAAAGGCATACGCTGTAAAATATAAGACAGATTGTTGACATTCATGTTGCCGCCGTCTACCATTCCCCAAAAATAATCGGTTGTCGTAAACCGCAGCCGCTTGACATCTGCCATCGCTTTATGAGCTAAAAACGTCAGTCCGTTGCGTCCCATGACGCGGACCGGTCCTGCAGAAAACGCTTTAAACAGATAGGGTTCCCGCGGCACGCGCAGCCGATGCAACCCATATTTTTTCATCAATGTTTGGACAATAGCCCAAATAGGCGGCAGCATATGCATATGCTGATGGCTGTCAACATGCGTAATATTCAGCCCTTGCGCCATGATTTTTTCCATTTGTGCATCCAATTCACGGTAGACCTGCTCATAATTAATCTGTCCTTCCATGACTTTTTTGACAAAGGGAATATAGCTTTCCGGTACCAGGCCGTTGGCATCGACCAACGTCGGTACTTCTCTGGGAGAAAGAATCGTCGGCAGACTGCCTACCAGGCATAAATGAATGCCAATTCCCAGCCCCGGACATTGTTTGGCCAGCGCCACAGCTTCGTCAAAAGCCGGGCCGGATGCTAGCAGGGATGTGCTGCGCAGAACACCTTTTTCATATGCTTCTATGACTGCGTGATTCACTTCTGTATGAATGCCGAAATCGTCGGCATTAAAAATAACTCTGTTCATCGTTTTGTATCACCGTAAAAAATCAAAATTTTTAAAATTCAGTTTTCCCACTTCTGCCAGCGCTTCGCTGCCGTATGCGCTGCAAAACGCCTGTATCGTCTGGGAAATCCCTAAATAGGCTCCTTTGGGAAAGGGCATGTCATAGCGGGCTGATAAGGTTTTCATTGCTTCTACAAACCCATTGCGGGCCAATATAGACGCAGCAGCCACTGCGGTATCCCGTTCCCCTTTGGGGACTTGTATAACCTGATGAGATGCAGCGATACTGCCAAGCGCCTGAAGAACATATTCCTCTTTTCCGAACTTATCGACTATTATACATGGACATTCGTATTTTGACAATAGGCGGCAAATGTTTTCTCCATGAAGACGTCCCAGTAAATGGTTCAAATTTTTATGCTGTTTTTTCAGGCTGCTGTACTGCTCATTATATTCTTTGGGCATCAGCACAGTCGTAACGCAGCGGTCGCCAAGCATCTCTTGAATCGCTTTAGCCAATGCAGCTATTTTCGTATCGGTAAGCATTTTGCTGTCGCAAACGCCAAGACGTCGCAGCGTGCCTTCTTCTTCTTTGGTAAGCAGGCAGGCAGCGCCGGCAAGCGGGCCGAACACGTCACCCTTGCCGGATTCATCGCAGCCTATCCAGCAGGGAATACCAGCCGGATGCAGGCCATCCATTGCCATGTCCGCAGCACTCCCTTCTTTAGGGGCAGGCGCACCGTTAGCCATTGCTTCCACTCTATGCTTAAAAGGGGATTCTTTGCCTTGTACCACGACAGAAAATCCTTTTTTGCCATGGTATATATTGACAGTGGCCTCATCGCTGCCGTCGGCACAATGCAGCTGATGGCCGTAGTTGATATCTTTTTCACGGCTGCAGCTAATGTGGGCTGCTGCCAGTGCTTTCTTAAATTGCGCCACTCGTTTTTGTAATAGGTTATCCATAAATTGTATAGGCCTCTTCCTTTGCTTTCCGCTGCCATTCTTTTAGGGGAATGCCGGTTTTGACAGCAGCCCGGCGGCAGTCTTCGTATTCAGCAGAAATATTGGTAACAACACCGCCGCGAGAACAAATTTTACAGTGTATATCTTCTCCATCAACGCAAACCACTTGCACAGTACGTTCACAAATAGTTCGCTGTACCGGAAAATACCGCATACCGATAGACGTCGTTTCAGCAAACACAATGGCAGCAGCATCGTCTACCAGTTCCTTACGGCACAAAATGCAGAGCATCGATGCCATACGGCATTTCTTCATCATAATCGGCACAGCCCAGACATCATTGACACCCAAATCCAGCAGTCGCTTGAATACATATTCCATGCACTGCGGATTCATATCATCAATATTGGCTTCTATCTGCCAAAGCGTTTCCATTATTTCACCTCATTCGATTGATTGTATCGGCCATGCGTCCTGCGCCAAACCCATTGTCAATGTTGACGACGGCTACACCAGCCGCACAGCTGTTCAACATCGCAAGCAGGGCTGACAAGCCGTGAAAATTGGCACCATAGCCGATACTCGTCGGCACGGCAATGACCGGTTTGTCTACCAGACCGCCGACAACGCTGGCTAATGCCCCTTCCATACCGGCAACAACAATACTGACATTGGCCTGCCGTATTTCTTCGCTTCGTGCCAAGAGGCGGTGGATGCCGGCAACACCGACATCGTAAATCCGCTGCACCGTATTTCCCATAATCTGAGCCGTCAGAGCTGCTTCTTCCGCAACAGGAATATCACTCGTCCCGGCTGTAATGACAGCAATTACACGGTCTCCGTTTTGTACGGTCTTATCGTTCCATTGGTACACCATATGAGCCAGCTCATCATAGTGTACTGTCGGAATATCCGGAGCCAGCGCATCATATACGGCTTTTTCTGCCCGCGTGCCAATGACGTTGTCATATTTTTTCATGAGGAGCCGCAAAATGTCTGCAGACTGGCTGACTGTCTTGCCGGCACAATACACGACTTCCGGAAAACCGCAGCGCCGCGGCCGCTGTAAATCCAGATTGGCAAACCCCAAATCCTGCACGCTGCCGGCTTGTTCCTGTACAGCAGACACAGCATCATGCAGTGACAGCTCTCCTTGCTTATATGCTTCCAAAATCGTCGATATATCTTTCATCGTTTACTCCCGAAACCCATTTGTTTCCCATGCTTTATACAAAACAATGCCTACAGACATGGACAAGTTGAGCGATTCTGTATTGCTGCGCATGGGGATAGTCAATACATCATCACAGCAGGACAAAAATTCGTCTCCCAACCCGCTTCCTTCATTGCCAAAAGCCAAGACGACCGGGCGGCTGTAATCGGCCTGAACGTACGATACCGTTCCCTGGGCTGCCGTACCGTAAACGAGACGGTCTTCATTGGCACAAAATGTATCCAGTTCTTCATCGGTTACATGCTGTACAATGGGAATTTTAAAAATAGCACCCATGGCACTGCGAATCGTTTTGTCATTATACACGTCTACGCTGTCTTCACTAAGAAGAATGGCACCTGTATTGGCAGCTGCAGCCGTGCGAATAATGGTACCGAGATTGCCCGGATCCTGAATAGCCCGCAGGTACAGTACCACTTTATCCGGCGCAATGGCCGGCAGACTTTCCAAATCATAGGCAAAAAAAGGCAACACTGCAGCAATTCCCTGCGGAGTCTTGGTATCTTTTATTTTATCGTACACACTGTCTGTCACAGAAAAAAACGTCCAATCCAAGCGGCAGCCTTCTTCATATAAGGCTGCAAACCCTTCATGGGCTTTTCCCTTAGGCGACACAAAACAAATCCCATCTTGAATTCCTGTTGCAATGGCGTCACTGACAAGACGCAGACCTTCTACAAAAACCCGCTGCTGCGTCTGGCGGCCTTTTTTTTGTTTCACTGCACAGGCCAGTTTTACCCATTGATTGTCCCGTGACGTAATTTCTTTTATCTCTTCGTACATCCTGTTCCTCCTGATGGCAAAAGCTATGGTTTATACTAACGTTGTCGTATGTATAACTTAAATAAGGGACTCGCGCATTAAGGATGTTTCCCCTTATGCGCAGCCCCCTTTTTACATATCGTTTGTCGTTAAAGATTAGCTGTTACATTCTCATGCGGCAGATATATCACGCTGCAAGAAAATTTCGACGAACGCCAAACGAACTACGAAAGGGGCTTGTCGTTCTGACAGCCCCTTATATTGTCTTTATTGTTTATTTGTATCCTGCGGTTTGTTGGAAGAAAGCAGGCTGTCGCGGTTTTGCTTAATGCTGGACAATGTTTTTTCCAATGTCGATTCCACATATTTAAGGACATCCCCGGCGTATGTAATGGAACTGCTTTTGAGTTCTTCTGATGACTGGTTGGCATTCAAAATAATCTGATTAGCATGTTCCTGAGCCTGACGAACTAATTCGCTTTCTTCTGTCAATTTGGCGATGTAATCTTTCGCCTGCGCAACCATGCTGTCTGCATGATGCTGTGCATCGGCGATAATTTTTTCTTTTTCCGCCAATACTTTTTTGGACTGTTCTAATTCTGTAGGCATTGATTCTTTCAAATCATCAATAATCTGAAGCAGCTCTTCTTCTTCAATCATTTTTTTGTTGGTAAAAGGCACCTTTGAGGCATTCATTACCAAGCTTTCCAAATCTTCTAATAATTTATCTGAATTCATGTCTTCCACCTCTATACGTCGTATTTGTCCTTGAATTTTTCTTTTAATCTTGCTTCAACATAATCCGGCACCATGTCGTCAAGTTTGCCGCCAAAGCAGGCCAGTTCGCGAATCCCCGTCGAACTGATATATGAATACTGCGTACTTGTCATAATAAATACCGTTTCAATATTGGGTTCTACTTTCTTCATGAGCAGTGCCCGCTGGAATTCATATTCGAAGTCACTGAGAGCGCGCAGGCCCCGGATGATAATGGTTGCGCCATGTTCCATAGCGTATTCGTTCAAAAGTCCGTGGAAGCTGACAACTTCCACATTAGGAATATGCTTTGTCGTTTCACGCAGCATGGTTTCCCGTTCTTCCATTGTAAACAATGGTTTTTTTGTCGGATTTTCAAATACAGCGATAATTAACTTATCTACTAACTTACTGCCTCGTTCAAATATATCAATGTGTCCATTGGTAACTGGGTCAAAACTGCCTGGACAAATTCCGATTCGCATACCTTATTTTCCTCCCTGATGCCTACGGATAAAGGCAATGCGCGTATCTTTCCCATAGGCTTTCTCTCTGATGACCTCATACAAAGGGCTGTCAGCTATATCTTCGTCCTTGCTGCGTTCCATGAGCAGAAGTCCATGAGGTGCCAGCAAATCGTATTGACATATTAAAGCAATTGTATTATTCACCAAATTTTTATTATACGGCGGGTCAGCAAAAATATAATCAAACTGCCGCCCCTGCAAATGCGCCAATGCTTTGGCTGCGTCCATGCGCAGTACTTCACATTGACGGCTGACGCCGCATAATGCGGCATTTTGCTTAATGAGCTGCTGCGTATAGTGATCAATAAACACGCCACTGGCAGCACCGCGGCTCAGAGCTTCCAGCCCTAGAGCACCTGTTCCGGCAAATATATCCAGTATATCTGCACCTTCCAGCTCGCCATTTGCCAAAATATTGAAAAGACTTTCCCGCGTCCTGTCCAATGTAGGACGCGTCAGCATGCCTTTCGGCGATTTCAATATTCTTCCTTTTGCACTGCCGGATATGATTCTCACATAATCACCTGCTCGTACACAATCATTATACACGTTTTTCAAGACATATCAAATAATAAACCATAAAAAATTTTCTCGTTTATTTCTTTGACAGTACTAATTATTTTTTGATGCGTTCTACTTTCAATTCCCTGCCCTGTATCAGACGGATAATATTATCTTTATGACGGACAACGACCAATAGGGCTGCTAATAAGCCAAACACCGTGACAGGCATGGGTTCTGCGAAGAAATACATCGTTATCGGTACCAGCACTGCCGCTACAATCGAGCCCAAAGATACGATACGCGTCAATGCTACGATAACAGCCCAAACGGCAAATACAATGAGCGTTTCCCAAGGTGCCAAAAACAAAATAATGCCCAGGCCGGTTGCAACGCCCTTACCGCCTTTAAAATGAAGAAACAACGAACAGGAATGACCGACAAGTGCCAGCAAGCCGCCCAAAATCATCATGTAAATCTGATATTCCGGAGCCATCATAGCACCGGCCTGTTGTCCCAGATAGACCCCCAGCATGCCCTTGCCGGCATCCAAAATCAATACCATCAAGCCGCCGGCTGCGCCGAATACACGGTACGAATTGGTCGCACCTGTATTATGACTGCCATAGTCACGCGGGTCTTTATGGAAAAACGCTTTACCAATAACCAGCCCGCTTGGGAAAGAACCGGCAACATACGCCAAAAGGAGAAGGACAATGCCCATCATAATGAATCACCGTCTTTCTTTCCCCGTAAAATGAGACGAATCGGCGTGCCTTCAAAGCCAAAGGTTTCACGCAGTCTGTTTTCCAAGAAACGGAGGTAAGAAAAATGCATGAGCTGTGGTTCATTGACAAATAAAATAAACGTCGGCGGCTGCACAGACGCCTGCGTCATATAGTAAATCTTTAATAATTTGCCGCCCTTAGCCGGAGGCGGATTGGTCAGCTGCGCATCTTCAATCAGTTCATTGAGGACACTCGTCGAAACACGCATGTGCTGCTGTTCTGAAACAAATTTTACCATGTCGGCCAGACGATTGACACGCTGCTTCGTCAATGCCGATGCAAAAAGAATCGGCGCATACTGCAGGAATGCCAATTCGCGGCGAATATCTTCTTCAAATTTCTGGCTTGTTTTGCTGTCTTTAGTAATCAAATCCCATTTATTGACGACAATAATGCAGCCTTTGCCGGCTTCGTGAACGTATCCGGCAATTTTTTTATCCTGTTCTGTAACGCCTTCTACAGCATCCAATACCAAAACGGCTACGTCTGAACGGTCTACGGCACGCAGAGCACGGACGACGCTGTACCGTTCAACGGGAATATCAATTTTAGATTTGCGGCGCATGCCGGCCGTATCAATCAGCACAAACTTAGACCCGTCATAGTCCCAATGCGTATCAATCGAATCCCGCGTCGTGCCCGGCATATTGCTGACAATCACGCGTTCCTGGCCCAGCAAGGCATTAGTAAGAGACGATTTGCCGACATTCGGCCGGCCGACAAGGGCAATGTGAATCGTTTCGTCATCTTCTTCCACCACAGGAATTGATTTGATATTTTTCAACACTTCATCAAGTAAATCGCCTAGGTTCATCAAATTGACAGCCGATACCCCAATGGGATCTCCCAGACCTAAATTGTAAAATTCATATATGTTCATTTCCTGTTCTACGCTGTCGATTTTATTGACAACCAGAAGCACCGGCTTGCCGCACGAGCGAAGAATATGGGCAATATCTTCATCCTGAGGCTGAATGCCTGCTTTGCCGTCTACGACGTACAAAATGACATCGGCTTCACGAATAGCCAGTTCTGCCTGATACCGCATACTCGTAAAAATATGATTTTCCGAATCGACAAATTCAATGCCGCCTGTATCAATCATGGTAAATTCCTGACCAAGCCATTCTGCATCAAAATAAATGCGGTCCCGCGTCACGCCGGGGATGTCTTCGACAATGGAAATACGTTTTTTGACAATGGCGTTAAATAATGTCGATTTGCCGACATTAGGTCGGCCTACGACAGCTACTAACGGTTTATACATAAGCTTATTTCCTTTCCTCATAAGACGAAAAAAGGATAACCGGTACACGCCGGCTATCCTCTTTTTTACGAAAAATTATTTATCTTCTTCTACAGCGTCACCAATGGTAGCACTAGCTTCATCCTGGTTGGATTCCAAATAGCTCTTTACTTCTTTTTCTTCTTCATCTTTCTGAATAGCCAAGACGCTCAAAGAAATTTTCTTTTTGTCTGTATCAATACCGATGATTTTAACATTCATAACGTCACCGATGTTGACCAAATCTTTAACGACAGCGCCGCGTTTTTCTGTGAGTTCAGATACATGGAGAAGACCCTGCAGTTCCGGATCGATAGCAAGGATAGCGCCGAAAGGAAGTAGTTTTTTAACTTCGCCTTTGACAATATCGCCAACTTCAAATTTTTCAATAGCTGCAATCCACGGATTTTTCTGCAGTGCTTTGAGGGATAACGAAATGCGATTGCGTTCCTGGTCAAATTTCTGTACCAGAACATGTACGGTTTCACCGACTTTGAGGACTGCGTCTACAGAGCTGATACGTTTCCAAGAAATATCAGAAATGTGGAGAAGGCCTTCTACGCCGCCCAAATCAACAAATGCACCGTACGGCATGATTTTGACAACTGTGCCGTCGAGTTCTACGCCTTCAGCAATGTGTTTCAATGCTTCTTCGCGTTTTGCTTCGCGTTCTGCTTCCAAAACAGCTTTACGGGAAAGAACAAGACGGTTTTTATGTTCGTCAATATCGATAACTTTTACCTGGAAAGTCTGGCCTACGAGATAATCCAAAGATTTAACGAATTTAACATCGCCTTGTGAAAGAGGAATAAAGCCACGAAGTGATTTAATAGAAACAACAAGACCTGCTTTATTCGTTTCTTTACCTACACATTCAACGAGCTGGTCGTTTTCGAATGCGTCGCGGACTTCTTTCCAGTCTTCGACTTTTTTCATTTTTACGAGAGAAACGACAATAGCGCCTTCTTCTTTAATATTATTGGCAATTTCTACCGTAAGTTCGTCGCCAACTTTGACAAAATCACTGGCTTTTTCCGGAGCGGGAACAGCCATTTCCTTTTTCGGCAGAATAGCTTCTGCTTTCGTACCGATGGAAACATAGGCAGCATCATCATTCACAGAAATAACCGTGCCCTTTACAACGTCACCTTTCTTTGGATTTTCTTCATAATCATACTTGTCCAACAATTCTTCACTCATTACTTCTGTGCCTTCAGCTTGCAAATTTTCCATAATCTCAACAACCTCCTGTATTATCCAATCCGGCGTGGAAGCGCCGGCTGTAATGCCTATATGATTCATATCACGAAACGCCGCCGTCTCTAATTCAGCTGCTGTTTCAACGTGATATGTAGGGCAACCCTGTTCTTGGCACACCTGTGCCAGCCGTCTGGTATTGGCGCTGTTTTTGCCGCCTACGACAATCATAGCGTCTACGGTTTTGGCCAGTGCGATAGCTGCATTCTGACGCTGCTGCGTTGCCGTGCAGATAGTCATGTGCACGTCCAAGTTTTTTGTCTTGGTCTGCAGCACGGCAGCAATACGCTTGAATTGCTCTTGCGAGAACGTCGTCTGTACGACGACTCCCAGGGAATCGGCAGGCAGAATTTCTTCTGCTTCTTTTTCCCTATCTATTATAATAGCACGATTTGCCCCCCATTGTGAAATACTAATTACCTCTGGATGGGCTTTTTCGCCTATAATAATCAATTTTTTACCTTGTTCTACAATTTTTTTTGCATCTTGCTGTGCTTTTTTGACATGGGGACAGGTCGCATCCACGATATGCAGTCCTTTTTTTTCAGCTTCTGCATATACCTCAGGGCCTACACCATGAGAACGAATCAATACGGTTTCTCCCGGCTGAATGTCATCAAGGGAATCAACCGGCTTTATGCCCTGGGCTGCCAAGCGGGATACTACCTGGGGATTATGAATAATCGGGCCCAAGGTTTTCGTACCCGTATTAGCATGGGCTGCCATATCTACGGCCCGCCGCACGCCATAGCAAAACCCACATGCTTCTGCTATCGTTACGTTCATTTTTTCACTTCTCCATACTGATTTAGCATAGCTAAGACGATATTGCGAATTTCGTCTGTAAAGGCTTTGACTGCCTCTCTATCTGCATGCATTTCTTTCGGCGGCATGACGGGTTCGCCGAAGACCACACAGACGGGGCCTTTCTTTTTAGGAAGGGGCCGGGAATTGATAACGGCTGCCGGCAGTACGGGCACACCGGCTTTCATGGCAATACCGGCAAATCCATCATGGAATTTGCCCAGAATTCCCTGGTCCTTGCTCGTGCCTTCCGGGAAAATACCCAGCACTTCTCCCTGCTTAAGCACGCGGAATGATTCCATAACTGCCCGGCGGTCAATACGGCCGCGGTGAACCGGAAAGGTATGTACATACCGCAGGAACCAATTCATCAGCGGATTGCGAAACAGTTCTTCCTTGGCCATAAAGTGAATCAAATGATGCCGCACGGCCGTTCCTACTAAAGGCGGGTCAAAATAGCTGGCATGATTGCAGACAATAATAAAAGGCCCTTTATCCGGAATATGTTCTTCGCCGTAAACCTTCATGCCGATGAGTGTATAGGTGACGAAATTAAATATCCAGCGGATAATTTTATACGTAAATGCTCTCATTGCGCCTTGCGGCGAATCAAATCGGTAATGACATCGGCAGTTTCTTCCAAATTCAATTCGCTGTTGTCGAGAAGCATGGCATCGGCAGCCTGCCTGAGCGGCGATACGGCGCGATGCGAGTCTTGATAATCTCTGTCCGCAATGCTTTTTTCAATTTCTTCCAGCGTTTCGCTGCTTCCTTTGGCCTGCATTTCCAAATAGCGGCGCACAGCCCGCGAATGCACAGAAGCTGTCAGAAAGATTTTTATATCTGCATTGGGCAGAACAACGGTTCCTATATCGCGTCCATCCAAAATGACACCGCCCTGTTTTGCCATGTCTCTCTGTAATTGTACCAGTTTTTGCCGTACTACTGCAAGAGCTGCAACAGAAGATACGTAAGAAGATATTGTTTGTGTGCGAATTTCATCCGTAACTTCTATGTCATTTACGTATACACGACACGTATCTGCCAAGGGTTCCAGCCGTACTGTCAGGTCTTGAATAAAAGAACCTACGGCCTGTTCGTCTGTGATATCGATATGCTGCTGCAGAACAGCCCAGGTAATCGCCCGGTACATCGCACCTGTATCGATATATAAATAATGAACTCTGCCAGCAGCCAAGCGGGCCGCACTGCTTTTTCCCGCGCCAGCCGGTCCGTCAATAGCAACTGTTAATTTTCCCATGATTCACTCTCCTTTGCCGCTGCTTTTCCGGCTGCATAGCCTGTAGAAAAAGCAGCTTGTAAATTATAGCCGCCTGTAAAGGCGTCAATATCCATGACTTCACCGGCAAAATATACATGCGGCGTAATCTTGGATTCCATCGTTTTGGGATTAATTTCTTTTATAGATACACCGCCGGCTGTAACGATAGCTTCTTCTATAGGGCGAGTACCCGTAATCGTCAATGACAACGCCTGCAGCGTATCCACCAAATCCTGCCGCTGTTCTTTAGAAAGCTGATTGACAGGCAGATGCACATCGATGCCGGCTTGTTCCAAAACAATGGGAATAAGCCGCTGAGGCAGCAGTTCCTTCATGGCATTTTCTACCTCTTTGCGTATATATTTTTGGAAATCGCGCTGCACGCGCTGGTCCAGTTTTTCTTTGGACAATGCTGGTTTTAGATTGATGCGCAGCTGCATCGGATAGACACATTGTTTTTTATGGGCCGCCGTCGTGCTGAGCATCAAAATAATCGGACCAGATACGCCAAAATGCGTAAAGAGCATTTCACCAAACTGTGAAGCCAGCTTCTTTCCCCGTTTCCACAAAGATGCTTCTACATTGCGCAGTGCCAGGCCGGACAACGTATGCGGCCATGTATCTGCCGTCGTAAACGGAATCAGAGACGGTTTGACAGGCGTAATGCTGTGGCCCAGGCTTTTAGCAAATCGATAACCGTCGCCTGTCGAGCCTGTAACAGGATACGACATGCCTCCCGTCGTAATAATGCAGGCATTGCCTTCATACGTTCCTGAAGCCGCCTGTACAGCAATACGGCCATCCCATTGATGAACCGCTTTTACAGCGTCTTCCAAATGCAGCGTGACGCCGGCAATTCGCAGACGGCTGTAAAAAAGTTTTCGTACTTCAATCGCGCTGTCTGACTGCGGAAACACGCGTCCGCCCCGTTCTATTTTGGTCAAAAGCCCCCATGCATGCAGTTTTTGCAGCAAGTCTTCGTTGGTAAACTGACCGTACGCACTATACAAAAACCGACCATTTCCCGGTGTATGGGCAATACATTCGTCCATCGTACAGGCATTGGTCAGATTACAGCGGCCCTTCCCGGTAATCCCCATTTTCTTGCCTACAATATTATTTTTTTCAAATACTTGAACAGACGCGCCTGCTTCGGCCGCCGCCAGTGCTGCCATGATGCCGGCTGCACCGGCACCGATAACAATGACTTTTTTGCCCATAGTCATGCCGCCTTACTTATATTTATATAATTCTGCCACTTCTTCAGCCGTCAAGCTGCGATAGGCACCGCGCTTTACGCCGCTGAGCGTCAAAAACGCATACTGCACGCGGCGCAGGTTGTGCACTTGGAACCCAAAATATTCCATCATGCGGCGAACCTGCCGATTGCGTCCTTCATGAATTGTAATCTCAATCGTCGTAATGCCGCTGCGGTTGTCAAAGCCAATATAGTATACATCAGCCGGTGCCGTCATACCATCTTTTAATTCTACACCATCAGCCAAATGCTGCAATACTGAATCGGCAATACGGCCTTTGACTTTTACTTCATACGTCTTATCCACCATTTTGCTCGGATGCATCAAGATATTGGCCAGCTCTCCATCATTGGTCATGATGAGCAGCCCTTCTGTATTCTGGTCCAAGCGGCCAACGGCATAAATACGGTCTTTTTCTTTTTTGAAATAGTCCATGACCGTAACCCGTCCCTGGTCATCGCTGGATGTCGTAATAACACCCTTTGGTTTATTAAATAAATAGTAATGTTTGGGCTGCATTTCCAACCGCTGTCCATCAACAAGAACAATGTCTTTATCCGGATCTACCTTGGTGCCCAGTTCACGAACAACGACACCGTTGACACGAACGCGGCCATCCAAAATCATCTGTTCCGATGCACGGCGTGACGCGACACCGCAGTTACTCATTACCTTCTGTAGCCTTTCCATCTGCTTCCCCCTTGTTTGTTTTTGTGGATTCTAGTTCCAGCGTCAACTGTGCCGGCTGCGGTACGTCCGTACGATCTGCCGGAACATGCGCTGCCAAATCAGCCAGCGAATCCATGCCGATACATTCCAAAAAATACGCGGATGTACCGTATAGAATAGGTCGGCCCGGGCTGTCTTTGCGGCCCAAATCAATAACCAGTCCCTGCTGTACTAATGATGCCAAAATTCGTTCAGACGATACGCCGCGCAGTTTTTCGATTTCAGCACGCGTAATCGGCTGTTTAAAAGCGACAATCGCCAATACTTCCAATGCCATAGGCGATAATTCCGTCGTCCCGGTCCGCACCCATTGAATAGCTTCAAAAAGGCGCGGCTTCGTTACCAACTGATACCCACCCGCTACGCGCAGTACTGTCAGCCCGTGACCTGCTGCAGCCAGGGACGTTTCCAGTTCCTGCGCCGTACGCTGAATTTTTTCCGGCTTCCATCCCGTATGCGCAGCTATGTCCGTTATCTTCATCGGCTGACCGCTAAGAAAGAGCAGCGCTTCCAGCACGGCTGTCGGTTCCATTTCTTCAACTTGGTGTATATCGCAAGGCGACGGCATTTCCATCCTCTCCTTCTGCCACGGTATGACACTGCCCTAATTTCAGCATTTCCAATACAGCTAAAAACGTAACGACCAGCTCTATTTTAGAGCGGCATGCGCGAAATACCGTATCGACGGCAGTTGGTCCTGCTGTTTGACGCAGTCTATATGCAACGCGCTGCATACATTCTTCTACACTGTAAATTTCCTGCTGAATATGAATCTCTGCGGGCTTTTTTTCCTGCAGCGACTGATACACCAGCCGAAACGCGCGATATAGTGCGGCTGTCTCAATCGTCCCGGAAAACTGCGGTTCATATGCCAGCGGCGTGCGTTCCCGCGCCAGCATATGACTTCGTTCATCCCACAAGCCGCCCATGACGGCAGAGATTTTCTTCATGCGCTTGTATTCAACAAGCTGCCGCACCAATGCTTCCTTAGGATCTTCTTCCTCTTCTTCTTTTTCTTTCGGTACTTTGGGAAGAAGCAGCCGTGATTTGATTTGCAGCAGCGTCGCCGCCATAACGAAAAACTTGCTGGCATAATTGACATCAAAGGCATCAATTTGCGCTACATACGCATTAAACTGATCTGTAATCTCGACAATAGGAATATTATAAATATCGACCTTATTCTTTTCGATTAAGTATAAGAGCAAATCCAAAGGCCCTTCAAAATCCGATACTTTGTATTTGTATTCTTCCATACAGACCGCCATTTCTATATTATATGATAAAATACAAGAAATTACAAAAAAGGTTTGGATTTTCATCCAAACCTTTTGGTCATTTGCAAGGGACCCATGCCAACATAACTGACACAGTGCTCACAGCAATGTATTGTTGAATTGGTGCCGGGGACCGGAATCGAACCGGTACGGTTATCTCTAACCGACGGATTTTAAGTCCGTTGCGTCTGCCAGTTCCGCCACCTCGGCATGACGAAAAAATATGGAGGCGGCACCCAGAATCGAACTGGGGATGAAGGTTTTGCAGACCTCTGCCTTACCGCTTGGCTATGCCGCCATAATATGGAGCGGAAAACGAGACTCGAACTCGCGACCCCCACCTTGGCAAGGTGA
>CAVKOP010000022.1:0-19938 GCA_963657835.1 Lachnospiraceae bacterium
GATATGATTGTTGCATTTGCTGATTTTTTCCATGTTTCTACTGATTATCTTTTAGGACGCACTGATTCTCCGTATATAAAAAATGGAGTTGATGATGATGACATAAACCAATTTTTATTACAATCAAGAATTGTCTTTGATGGTGAGGCTATTAACGTATCAGATACGGATAGAGAGCTGTTGCATCATATGTTACAGATAGCATTCCAAGCTATTAAATATCAAAAAGAGTGTATAACTAATGGCAACAAGGGAAGTCTTTGACTATTGTATGTTTATTCCATTATGTACGATGACTATAGAGTACATGATTTCTGATAGAGGCATGGCCTGTTTTTATACATGGCATATCAGAGATTCATGTACCATTTTTATTTTGTGAAGTCGTTGTATTTTATTATCAAGAAAAGTATTATAGCGATTTTTCAAGGATACCACTTGAAAGACGGGGGGTGCTCTTGATACAATAAGATGTATATGTAATTTGATAACGTTACGAGTGTGTTCGTAAGGGAGGAACTGGATAATGCATATTGCGCAGTACATTAAAGCGCAAGATTTGGCGTCGGCTTGGGAAATGAATCAGAAAAAAGGCTCCGTCGTGCTTGGCGGCTGCTGTTGGCTTCGTTTGTCCCAGCAGCGTATGTATCGCCAAGTGATTGATATTGCTGATTTAGGATTAGATACGATAGAGGAAACAGATGCGGCATTTCGCATCGGAGCGATGGTGACGTTGCGGCAGGTAGAAACATCGTCGGCATTGGCTCAGTATACACAAGGGGCTTTCCAAGAAGCGGTTCGGCATATTGTGGGAACACAGTTCCGCAATATGGCTACCATGGGGGGCAGTGTCTGCGGCCGCTTTGGCTTTTCGGATATATGGACGCTGTTGCTGGCGTTGCAGGCTGAAGTGGAATTGTATAAAAAAGGACGAATGCCTATTGCCGCCTTTGCAGAGGTGGGAGCCGGGCAGGATATATTGACTCATATTATCATTCCAAAAACTGCGCGGCGTACGGCGTATGCATCGCTGCGGCTGAATGCGACCGATTTTCCGATTATTGCTTGTGCTGTTTCCTGCACGGATACGACGGTATACAGTGCGATTGGCGCGCGTCCCATGCGGGCCCAGGTACAGGCTGTTGCCAAACAAGATGTACAGACGCGCGGTTTAGACGAAACGGCGCAGGCACTGGCTGATGGTGTGACGTATGGCACGAATACGCGCGGCTCTGCTGTATATCGTCATGATATGGCTGCTGTATTGTGTCGGCGATTGCTGAAACAGACCTTGGAGGAAGAAATATGATAGACATAACCTATTGGCTGAATGGAAAAAAAGAAAAAGCGATTGTCGATGACGGCATGATGCTGTATGATTTTTTGCGTTCCCAAGGATGTTACAGCGTGAAATGCGGCTGTGAAACTACAAACTGCGGTTTGTGTACAGTATGGCTCGATGGCAAGCCGGTTCTTTCGTGTGCCGTATTGGCGGCTCGTATTGATGGACACCATGTAACGACATTGGAAGGATTACAGGAAGAAGCTAAGGAATTTGCCGTTTTTATGGGACGAGAAGGCGCTGACCAATGCGGTTACTGCAACCCTGGCTTTGTCATGAATGTACTGGCTATGGCGCGGGATATGGAACATCCGACGGAAGCAGCCATCAAAGAATTTTTATCAGGCAATTTGTGCCGCTGTACCGGGTATGTAAGCCATATGCGGGCATTGAAAGCCTATTTGGCAGCGAAGGGAAAGGCGGTGGAAGAATGAGAGAAGTCAATCATTCTGTCATGAAAAAAGATGCTGTCAGTTTGGTAACAGGACAGCCTGTGTATACGGCGGATATTGCGCCCAAAGACTGTTTGATTGTCAAGGCCCTGCGCAGTCCCTATGCCAGAGCCATTGTTAAGGAAGTCCATACGGCGGCGGCACGGAAAGTGCCGGGGATTGAATGTATTGTCACGGCAGATGATGTGCCCAAAACGCGGTTTACTGTGGCTGGACAGACGTATCCGGAACTGAGCCCGTATGATAAATTGATTTTGGATAAACAGATTCGCTATGTCGGCGATCCTGTTGCCTTGGTAGCAGGGAAAACGGCAGAAGCTGTCGATAAAGCGCTGCGAATCATTCGCGTACAGTATGAAGTACAGGAACCACTGCTGGATTTTACTAAAGCAAAAGACAATCCCATTCTCGTTCATCCGGAAGAAGATTGGGACCCTCGTGTCGATGTTGGCGGCGATAATACACGCAATCTGGTCGCTTCGGCTAAGGAAGACTGGGGTGATGTCGATGCGATGCTGGCTGCGTCGGATGTCGTCATTGACCGCTGCTATCATACCAAACAAGCCCAGCAGTCCATGATGGAAACATTTCGGACCTTTGCTTATAAGGATATGTTTGGCCGGCTGGTTGTCGTCAGCTCTACGCAAGTACCTTTCCATGTACGGCGTATTGTCGCAACGGCGTTGGAAATCCCCAAATCGCAGGTTCGCGTCGTCAAACCGCGTATTGGCGGCGGTTTTGGTGCCAAGCAGACAGTTGTTATGGATGTATATCCGGCATATATTGCGCATATTACAGGCAAGCCGGCAATGATGATTTATTCTCGTGAAGAAACGCAGACTGTATCTTCGCCGCGCCACGAAGCAGCGATTCATGTCAAAGTCGGTGCTTCAAAAGACGGCATGATTCAGGTTATTTCCTTGGAGGCCTTGTGGAATGCCGGTGCCTATGGAGACCATAGTCCGACAACGGTAACGTTGGCAGGACACAAATCCATTCCGTTGTACGGCAGTCATTTGAAAGCGTTCCGCTTTTGGTATGAAGCTGTCTATACGAATACGATTGCAGCTGGTGCATACCGCGGCTATGGAGCGACGCAAGGGCTGTTTGCATTGGAATCGGCCGTCAATGAATTAGCGGATACACTGCATATCGACCCAGTAGCTCTGCGCTTACAGAATATGGTACGTCAAGGCCAGCTCATGCCGGCGTATTTTAATGAAACGGCATTGAGCTGTACACTGGATCAATGTGTGCTGCGGGCCAAAGAGATGATTGGCTGGGATGAAAAATTCCCGCGCAGGGTGCTGCCCAATGGGCATATTCGCAGTGTCGGCATTGCTATGGCAATGCAGGGGTCCAGCATTTCCAATGTAGATGTAGCGTCTGTGACGATAAAAGTCAATGACGATGGCTTTTATACCCTCTCTATCGGCGCAACGGATATGGGGACTGGCTGTGATACGATTTTGGCGCAGATTGCGGCAGAATGCCTGCAGTGTTCTGTAGATAATATTGTGACGCGCGGCGTAGATACGGATACCTCGCCGTATGACAGCGGTTCCTATGCATCGTCTACGACGTATCTGACGGGAAAGGCTGTCGAAAAAACGTGTCGCACTCTGATTGGCAGAATGAAGCAGCGGGCGGCTGTGATACTGCAGGACTGCCGGGCAGAAGAACTGGATTTTACAGGCGATGCGATTGTAGATACCCAAACAGGACGTCAGGTAACGATTAAAGATTTGGGCAACGATGCCATGTGCCATAATGATATTGCGCTGGAAGCGACAGAATCTCATTTTTCGCCGACCTCCCCGCCGCCGTATATGGCTGGCGCCGCTGAAATTGATGTAGACCCGGAAACGGGGCATATCGAGTTGATTGATTTTGCAGCCGTAGTAGACTGCGGTACTGTTATCAACCCGGCATTGGCACGAGTGCAGGTAGAAGGCGGCTTGGTTCAAGGCATAGGCATGACATTGACGGAAGATGTCATTATGACCCAAGGCGGCCGGATTTTGACGAATTCCTTTATGCAGTATCGGATTCCGACACGGCAGGATTTGGGCCAGATTCGCGTAGAATTTGCACCGAGTTATGAACCGAACGGGCCCTTTGGTGCCAAATCTATTGGCGAAATCGTCATCAATACGCCGGGACCGGCGATTGCGCATGCTGTATATAATGCTGTCGGTATTCGCTTTACGGAATTGCCGATAACGGCAGAAAAAGTTTATATGGCATTGAAACATAAAAAATAGAATGGTTACGGCAACCTAAAAAAGGCTTCGCATGATGGCAAAACGTTCATGCGAAGCCTTTTCGTATATTCTATATTACGGTGTAATTGAAAAATCAGGTGCGTTGACGGTCGGCACGCCTTCCGGCAGTACTTTGGCCAGTACGACATGATACCGTTCATTGTATTGGTGCATGTCGTCGGCGATGTTTTGATGGATTTTACGAATGTTTTCCGGCGTATATTCTGCAGGCGGAATATGAAGGTCGCAGATAATATTCAGACGAACCCTGCCGGCTGTAATGCGCAGATGGTCTGTATGATACTGGGGATATTTTTGCTGAATCAGATGGTCTAAAATATGACGAACGTGATTAATGATTTCAGGATTGGTGCAGAGCGGATCCATGTGGATATTGACTTCCATTTGAAATTTTTCCTGCAGTTCGTCTTCCAGTACATCCAGGGCGGCATGTACTTCTACTAAGTCTGCCGTATCCGGTACTTCTGCATGAATAGAACCAAACATGCGGCCCGGTCCATAGTCGTGGATGCGGATATCATGGACACCGACGACGTATTGGCAGTGAAGCGCGCAGTCTGTAATCTCCCGAATCAGTTCCGGTGACGGTGCTTTGCCCAGCAGAATATTGATGACTTCTTTGGCAATGCCGTATCCGGCATACATAATCATCAAGCCGATTAAAACGCCGGCAGCCGCATCGACCGGCAGTGTTGTAAACGGCTGAGCAATCGTCGCTGCCAGTACGCCGGCTGTGGCAATTGCATCGTTGACGCTGTCGGAAGCCGTAGCTTCATTGACGCTGGAATTGATTTTTTTGCCAATATAGCGGTTGTACAGACACATCCAGCCTTTAATGGCAATCGACAGCAGCAAAATTGCGATGGAAACCAACGAGGTTTCCATTTCTTCCGGTTCAAAAAATTTGGAGACGGATGTTTGGCAGAGTTCATAGCCGACGACCATGATGATGATGGCAATCGTCAAAGAAGCCAAGTATTCAAAACGCCCATGGCCGAATGGATGATCTTTATCTGGCGGTTTGTTGCTGAGTTTGGCACTGATAATAGAGATAAAGGACGAGCCCATATCCGTCAGGTTGTTAAAGGCATCGGATACAATAGCTACGCTGTTGGTCATCGTGCCGACGGCAAACTTGCTGACAAAAAGAAAGAGGTTGCAGAGAATACCGAGCGCGCCGCCGACGATACTGTACTGTTCCCGGACTTTTTTATCTTTGGTATTTTCATAATCTTTGATACACCATTTGATGATGTGTTCAATCATAGAGAGTCACCTTGCTTTGTAAATTCTCTCCATTATAGCAGACTTCAGCTAAGAAACAAGAGTAAAATAAGAAAAATTTTGAGAATGCAGAAAATAGCATGAAAAAGATGAGAAAGTGGTACTTGAAATTCAATTTGAGTTTTGTATAATAGTACTACATTCGTTTTTTGCAAGCGCATATAATTATGAATTATAAGGAGATGACAGCTGATGAATATACCGGCACTATTTATTTTTGATATGGACGGCACGATGTTTGATACCGAGCCGATTTCTTATAAAGCCTGGCAGGCCGTGTGTCTGCCGCGCGGCTATGATATACCGGAATCGTTGTTTCGCAGTGTGATTGGCATGGATAACCGCCGCATTATTCAGATGTTTAGTGAATTTTTTGGCAAATCCTTTCCGTATCAGGAAATTTGGAACGAAAAGACGGCCTATCAGCTGCAGTATTATCATACGCATCCCGTGCCCTGCAAGCCCGGTTTGATGCAGTGTTTGGAGTTTGCGAAAACGCACCATATACAGTGTGCAGTAGCCTCTTCTTCGCCGCGCTCACAAATTGAATATTTACTTGAAAAAACACAGATTGCGCCGTATTTCCAGATTGTGCAGAGCGGCGAAGAAGTGGCTCATGGCAAACCGGCACCGGATATATTTTTGCTGGTATGCCAAAAAGCAAACAGCCTGCCGGCGCAGGCACTGGTGCTGGAAGATTCACAAAACGGAATTTTGGCGGCCCATGCGGCGCATATCCCTTCGATATGGATTCCGGATTTGGTACAGATTGCACCGGAAGTACGGCAAAAAGCATGGCGGACATGTCAATCGCTGGCAGAGGTACCGCTGTTATTTCAAACAAAAGAAGGGAACGATATACAATGACGCAAGTACAGCGTAAACGTATGATGGTTTTGTTGACTGTTTTTTTAGGAATGCTGGCGGCGATTGCCCCCTTATCGACAGATATGTATTTGCCGGCACTGCCGGAAATGATGGAAGATTTTGGCGTTGTGCCTTCGATGATACAGTTGACCTTGACGTCATCCATGGCAGGTATGGCATTGGGACAGATTGTAGCCGGTCCGGTCAGTGATGAAAAAGGCCGCCGCAAACCGTTGATGATAGGCATGCTGGTGTTTGTTGTGTCTTCGGCAGCCTGTGTATTTGTCAAATCTATTTACATCTTTTTAGTCTTTCGGTTTATTCAAGGATGTTCCGGCGGTGCAGGAATCGTCATTGCCAGAGCGATTGCTCGTGATGTCTGCAAAGGGCCGGCATTGACGCGGTTCTTTTCCATGCTCATGCTGGTTAACGGGCTGGCACCTATTTTGGCTCCTGTTATCGGCGGGCAGATTCTGCGCTTTTCCACATGGGAAGGCGTGTTTGTCCTGCTGACGGTTATTGGAATCGTGTTGACGATTTGCACGATGGTGATGACAGAAACGCTGTCCGTACGCAGACGGATAGAAGGCGGCGTATTTGCCAGTCTCAAAGGCTTTAAAGGATTGTTCAGCCAGAAATATTTTATGGGACACTGCATTATGCAGTGTTTTGGATTTGCTGCGTTTTTTGCGTACATTTCCGGTTCATCCTTTGTATTCCAAAATATTTATCATGTATCTCCGCAGGTATTCAGCCTTATTTTTGGCGTCAATGGGATTGGGTTGATGATTAGCGGGGCGTTGACCGGGCGGCTGGCCGGCCGCGTGGCAGATTGGAAAATTTTGCGTACTGCATTATATATAGCGTTTATTGGCAGTGTACTTTTGTTGGCCGGCTTTATAGTACATATGCCGCTGCCGGCTGTTATCGTCGTTTTGTTTTTTACGGTGTCTACATTGTCCTGCATGGCAACGAGCAGCTTTTCCCTGGCTATGCAGGCGCAGGGCAGAAATGCCGGCAGCGCATCGGCTCTTATCGGCTTCTTTTCGATGATTTCCGGTGCCGTCATGGCGCCTGTTGTTGGTATTGCCGGCAGCTATACGGCGATTCCCATGGGCATTGTCATAGTAGTTGGCGAAGCTGGGGCGTTGCTGACATTTTACGGCATGATTTATCCGGCACATAAAAAATAATCGTATGACAGCAAAGGGACTGTGACATTACGGATTTTCCGTATGCACAGTCCCTTTTACTATGTAGTTTTATGTGAATAGGTTGTAGTATTACAATTTATTTTCTTCAAACATCAAACAAAAAACTACAAACTTTTAAAGAAAAAGCGAAATACATGATAGTACAAAAATTATATTGCCGTCGCTTTATATATTGTGCTGAATGAGTTCATCAAATGGTTCGTCAGGACGAGTAAAAGCAATAGGAGAGGTATCTTTCAAAAATGTAAGCGCGTAACTGATGCAGGCCGCAGCACCGTAGATAAGTCCGTCTTCATCTAGGTCAAACTCCGGTGTATGATGATTGCCGCCGCATCCTTTGGCAGGATTGGCGATGCCTGTGAAGGTGAGCACCCCTGGATAGAGCCGGGTCATGATGGCAAAGGATTCGGAAGCCATCCAGGGCGTGCAGTCATACAGCGTATGCTTTCCCAGGCTTTCTGTAATGGCTTGTTCTGCCAGGGCTACGCAATGCGGATTATTGTGTACTTCAAACAACGGTTTAAGCAGATGCTTGATTTCGTACGAGCAATGATAGGTATCACAGGCATTTTTCAGGATATGAAGGAATTCTTCATAAAATCGTTTGCCGGCATGGTCATAGCTGAAAAAACGGCTTGTCCCAGAAAAGGTTAGTTCATCGGGAATAACGTTTAGTGTCGTGCCGCTGTGCAACGAGCCAATAGAAACGGTAAGCCCGTTGAGGGGGGACACGGTACGCATGCGCAGGGCCTGCAAATCGCTGTAGAACGAATGAAAGCAGTCGATAGGGCTTTCGGCCAAGTCCGGGCGGGACCCATGGCCGCCGTGCCCGTTGATTTTGATTTCAAAGCCAAACCCTCCGGCCATAGGGGCTTCATGGCAGACGGCGATTTTTCCGGTGGGAATATCCCAACGGACATGCGTAGCATAACAGCCGTCAATATGCCAGCCGCTTTCTTTTTCTAAAAACTGCAGCAAGTACGGCAGAGGGCCGGACTCTTCTTCACCTTGTTCAAACATGAGAATGATGCGGCCCTGCCAGGAGCTGCGCCACTGCTGCAAAATCTTTCCGGCAGTAAGCAGCATGGCAATATGGCCGTCATGGCCGCAGGCATGCATGACCCCGGGATGGTGCGAGCGGCAGACGCGGGTGCAGGACAGGTTGGTTTCGCCTTCTTCAATGGGCAGCGCATCAATATCTGCGCGGAGCAGCAAGGTCCTGCCTGCGGCATTGCCGTCAATCCAGGCAATGATGCCACCTTTGTCTATATAGCGATGCGCAATGCCGCAGGCTGTGAGTTTTTCTTGAATATAGGCCAGCGTCTGTGTTTCCTGACACGATAATTCCGGATATTCATGGCAGTGGCGGCGGATGGCCACGAGTTCTGCTTGGTTCTGCTGTACGGCTTGTAATACGGATTCCAACATACTCTATCTCCTTTGCATTATTCTTCAATTCCCAGCCGAGCCGTGATGCCCCGGTCATAGGGATGTTTGCGTTTACAGATTTCTGATACATAATCGGCCGCATCCAGCAGTGCCGACGAAGGGCCGCGTCCTGTGAGAACGACTTCCAAAGCAGCCGGCTTATGCTGCAAAAAGGAAAGAACCGCTGCTTCGTCTACAAGCTGCAGTCTGCAGGCCGGGATGATTTCGTCTAGCACGACCATATCCGGCGGTGCTGCTTGGCAGCGCTGTACGATTTGGTTAAAAAACCGTTCCTGCTGTCGTTTGGTTTCAGCTAATTCCTCCGGCGTCATTTGAAAGGTAAATTTGGCAATGGCATGACTGCGCAGCACTGTGACGGCTGGCAGCGTGTGCAAGATGTTCAGTTCACCTGTAGGCCGCGATTTGAGAAATTGGCAGAATAAAATACGGCCGCCGCGGCCGGCACAGCGAATCGTCAGGCCAATGGCGGCTGTTGTCTTTCCTTTACCGTCGCCGCAGTACAGATGAATTAAGCCTGTATCAACCATACGGACACCTCCTGTATCATTTATACATATATTGTCTGCATGCTATAAGTATAGCATAGGTTGCAGGGTGTGGACAGATGAAAACCAGTCTCTTCATTTGCTGAAGTTACAGCTACTCAGGCCGTCGTAATCGTGGTATAATACTATATTGCAAAACTATAGTTTTTAAGGAGGGGCTGACGTGGAACCCAGAGTGCGAAGCGTATTGGAAGCATTAAATGAAAATGGTTTTGAAGCGTATATTGTCGGCGGTGCTGTCCGCGATTTGCTGATGAAGCGGCAGCCTCATGATTATGATGTAACTACGTCTGCCAGGCCGGAAGAAATTCAGAAAGTGGCGGCTGCCAAGGGGTGGCATACGGTAGAGATACAGAGTGAACGCTTTGGCATCGTCGTGCTGGTTGTCAATGGCTTGACGGTGGAAACGGCTTCATTTCGGGGCGAAGCGTATGGGGCAGACAGTCATCGGCCGGAAGAAGTATGGTATGCCGATTCCCTGCGTGAAGATGTGCTGCGTCGGGACTTTACGGTCAACGCACTCGCTATGGACAAAGACGGGCAGATATATGATTATGTGGGCGGTCAAAAAGACTTGAAAAAGAAACGATTAGTGACTGTCGGCGACCCCAGAAAACGATTTCAGGAAGATGCGCTGCGGCTGTTTCGCGCCTGTCGGTTTACGGGACAGCTTGATTTTCTGCCGGTTAGGGAATTGACGCGGGCTATGCCGTCTGCGTTTGGCAGAGTGGCGGGCTTGTCATTAGAACGTGTGATGCAGGAATTGGACCGGCTCATGGTCACAGAGGCCGCGTATAAAGGGCTGGATGTATTAGTGCGCTCCGGATTGGGGGCTTGCAGCTGTCGGCGTAAAGAAAACGGGCAGTATGAAGAAATTCCTATTTTACCTGAATGCAGCCATTTGCCGGATACGCCGCAGTCCAAACCGTTTCATCTATTTGACGCTTGGTTTCATACGTTGGCAGTGATTGCCAACACGCCGCCTGATTTGACGATTCGCTACGCGGCCTTATTCCATGATATTGCCAAGGGACTGCCGGGCATTCGGGGCATTCATAAAGGCCGCTATACGGACTACGGACATGACGCGAAAGGGGCAGAACTGGCAGAAGCTATTTTGCTGCGCTGGCATAAAAATCCTCAGATGGCGAAACGGATTGCCTGGCTGGTAAAAACGCATATGAAATTTCATTATTTTGCCAATACCGGCTTAGGGGATGTAGAAAAATGGCTGCGCCGCGAAGCACTGGAAGGGCCGTTCCGCCGGACCGCTGAATTGGTAGAAGCCGTACAGCAGGCCACGGTGCTGGCCTGCGGCGATGTCCTTGGCTGTGGTCATGCTGATGCAGATACGAGCGGTACCGCTTCTTTTGGAGAATACATGGCGGAGCTGGCTGCCAGGATGCCTGTCAGCACCAAGGATTTGCAGTATGATAAACGAATTCCTGCTGTATGTCAGCGGCAGACCGGGGCCTGTCTGCGCGTGTTATTGAAGCGGGTACAAAATCAAGACCTGGCTAATGATGCCGATACCCTGGCAGCGGCAGCAGAGAAATGGTATGCACGTCATAATGGAGAACGAAATCATGATGACCGATAAGGACAAACAACAACACACATTACGGCGTAGAATGCGAAAATGCATGAAAGGATTTTTTATTCTTTTCATGATCTTGATAGTCCAAATGATTCGCGTGCAAGTGATACGGTATGATTATTATTTGGGAAAATCAGAAATACAGAATGAAAATAAACGTGTGCTGCAGTCACCGCGCGGTACCATTTATGACAGAAACGGCAAAATATTGGCCATTAGTGAAGAAGCGCAGTCTTTGTATGCCGACCCTAAAATGATTACGAAGTCTCCGCAGGAAATAGCCCATATTTTGGCGCCGTATTTAAAAATCAAAGAACCGGAAATTGAAGCACGGCTGCAGGAAGATACGGGGTTTGTCTGGCTGGAAGAAATGATGGACCATGACAAGGTGGACGAAGTAAAAAAAGTCATCAAAGACCAGAAGCTTACAGGCATTCAATTCCGCAAGGAAAATCATCGCTTATATCCGAACGGCTCGCTGGCGTCGCAGCTTTTGGGATTTGTCAATAAAGAAGACGTAGGCATGGAAGGCCTGGAACTGGTACTGGATAAAAAAATCAGAGGCAGCCGGCAGACGCAGCTGCTGCGGACAGATACCAATAAAATCCCTATTTTTAATTCTGTTTTGGAACGCATTCTGCCTGATAAAGAACGGGCTGTGCAGCTGACTATCGATAGTACGATTCAGTATATTGCTGAAAAAAGCTTGGACAGCGTTATGACGCGCAATCGGCCGGAAGGGGCCGCTGTTATCATTATGGACCCCAAAACAGGGGAAATATTGGCCATGGCAAGCCGTCCTAATTTTGACCCGAATGAATACTATAAAGGCAATGCAGATAAGTATAAAAACAGAGCAGTCGTCAATACATATGAACCGGGCTCGACGTTTAAACCGATTATGGCAGCAGCTGCTGTTGATTCAGGAAAATGGGATATTCACCGCGTCTATCATGATGTAGGGCATATCCAGGTAGCGGACAGGACGTTTTATAACTGGGATAAACGAGGTCTGGGAAATGTTACGCTGACTGAAATATTAAAGTTTTCAATTAATACGGGCATGGTTGAACTGGGGCTGACGACTGGCGGCGAGACAATGACTGAATATGCAGAACGATTTGGCTTCGGCAAGGCAACAGGCATTGAACTGCCAGGTGAACAAGAAGGAATCTTGTTTGACCCGAAAGCAATGAGTCCGGTTGATGTGGCTGCTATGTCGTTTGGGCAGAGTATTGCTGTTACGCCTCTGCAGATGGTGCAGGCATTTGGTGCGCTTGCTAATAAAGGGCATATGATGAAGCCGTTTTTGGTTAAGGAAATTGATAATCCTGACGGTTCCGTCTATGAAAAGACAGAACCCAAAGAAGTCGGCCAGCCGATTAGTGCAGAAACAGCGCAGACGATCAGCAAAATCCTATCAGAAGAAATTAATTCCGGCGGCGGGCAAAGTGCCAAAGTAGACGGATATACATTCTGCGGGAAAACAGGGACGGCCCAGCGAATTAATCACGGCCGGGCAGGCTATGCAGAAGGTCAGTATATTGCTTCCTTTATGGGCTTTGGTCCATTGGAAGATCCGCAGTATGTCGTTTTGATTGTTGTAGACAATCCCAGCGGCGTATTTTATGGCGCCCAGGTTGCAGCTCCTGTGTTTAAAGATATGATGACGGAAATTGTTCATTATAAAGGGATACGGCCATCCCAGCCTATAGAACGGCAGCTGGCACAGCTTCCCAAGGAAGCACCGGAAAAACAGCATGTGATTCCGGCAGTCCAGCATAACAGCGACGGCATATTGATACCTTCGTTTATGGGCTGGGATACTCGCGAAGTCAATGATTGGCTGGACAGCGCAAATCTTGGCTTTGTACCTAATGGCACTGGCCGTGCCGTATATCAAAACCCGCCGGCAGGTACGTATGCGGCCCCCGGCAGTAATGTAAAAGTAACATTTATACGTTAGGAGGAATGTATGTGCAGCTATTACGTGGTAAAGAAGTAGCCGCTTTTCATCGCGAGCAGGTAGAACGCCGGCTGGCGGCATGGCAGGAAAAAAATGTGCAGCCGGAATTGGCGATTATTTTAGTAGGTGAAGATAAGCCGTCTGCTATGTATGCAAAATCTATGCAGAAAGTGGCTCATTCTGTCGGATTGACAGCAGAAATTTATCATCGGGATACTACCGTGTCTGAAGAAGAATTAATGGCGTTGATCCATACACTCAATCAGCGGCCTGCTGTCTTTGGCATTTTGCCGATGATGCCCTTGCCGGCTCATGTAGATACACAGCGAATTCTGAATTGTATTGATGCGGATAAGGACGTAGATGGGCTGACGGACAGCAGTGCGGCCCGTTTATTTACAGGAAGGCCCGGCTTTATTCCCTGCACGCCGCGAGCTGTTATTGCGATTTTAGATTACTATCATATTTCGCTGACCGGCAAGGAAGTAGCGATTATTGGGCGCAGCAATGTCGTAGGCAAGCCGTTGGCACAGCTGTGTTTGGGACGCAATGCGACAGTAACGCACTGCCATACGCGGACACGGGATTTAAAATCTTTGACGAAACGAGCCGATGTCGTTATTGCTGCGGCAGGAAAGGCCGGTTTGGTCACGGCGGATATGGTAAAACCCGGTGCCATTGTCATTGATGTAGGCATCAATCGCGTTGACGGCAAAACCGTAGGCGACGTGGCCTTTGACGAAGTGTCACAGGTTGCCGGGGCTATTACTCCGGTTCCCGGCGGCGTAGGCGCTGTGACGACGATGATGGTTTTGGAAAATACGGTTTGCGGCGCTGTACAGCGAGACTAAAATATAAACTTAGGAGATTTGTATTATGTTGCATATTTTGGATAATTTTTTAATTCATTACTTACGTCGATTTGATAAACATTGTTTTACTGTTGAACTTCATGACAAAACATACACGATTGGAGAAGGCGAACCGTTGTTTCATGTTCGCATCAACAAAGATATACCGAAAAAAGAACTCTTGTCTTCTACCTCGCTGGCATTAGGCGAAGCATATATGCGCAAAGATTTGGAAATTGAAGGTGATTTGTTCACGGCACTGCAGTGTATCTTAAGCCAGACCAGCCAATTTTCCTTAGATAAAAGTGCGTTGGGACGTATTTTATATACATCGGAATCTAAATCCACACAGAAAAAACAGGTATCATCCCACTATGATTTGGGCAATGATTTTTATTCTATGTGGCTGGATCCGTCTATGAGCTATTCCTGCGCTTATTTTAAACACGATGATGATACGCTGGAACAAGCTCAGCACAACAAAGTGCACTATATTTTGGAAAAACTGCACTTGGAAAAAGGCATGAGTCTGTTGGATATTGGCTGCGGCTGGGGTTATTTGTTAATCGAAGCGGCTAAAAAGTACGGCATTCAAGGATATGGCTGCACGCTGAGTAAAGAACAGTGGAAAAAAGGACAGGAACGCATTGAAAAACTGGGACTGCAGGGCCAGGTGCAGATTGATTTGATTGATTATCGCGATCTGGTAGACGAAGGCCGGCAGTATGACCGTATTGTCAGTGTCGGCATGCTGGAACATGTAGGCCGTTCCAATTACGGTTTGTATATGGAAACTGCCGAACAACTGCTGAAAGACGGCGGCATGTTCTTGCTGCACTACATCAGCGGCCATGATGAAAGCGTAGGCAACCCGTGGATGCGTAAATACATTTTCCCAGGCGGCACGCTGCCGTCCCTGCGGGAAATTGTCAGCCTGGCCTATGATAACGACTTCCAGGTAATTGATATTGAAAGCCTGCGCCGTCATTATTATAAGACGTTAATGTGCTGGTATCATAATTTCCAAGGAGTACGCGATAAAGTAGCAGCTGATAAAGGCGAAGAATTTGTCCGGATGTGGGATTTATATCTCTGCGGCTGCGCTGTATCCTTCTATATTGGCAATATTGATTTACATCAAATTTTGATGACAAAAGGAACTAAAAACGATTTGCCCATGACACGTTGGTATTAAGGTAGGGCATGATAAAAAACACAGGCATTCCGCTTAAGCGGAATGCCTGTGTTTTTTATGAGATTACCCTTTTATTTCTTTTTTTAGATTTTTGAAAAAACGGTCAATAATACGGTTGTATACGCCGCGCAAATCATCGGAGGAACCTCGCGTGCGCATGTCTTCACTGCAGAAAACGAGCTTGCCTGTTTTTACATCATATACGGCAAAGCGAACGCGGACGGTTGCCATAGGGACGTAGGCATCCGGCACATAGACCGGATACGACACATCATGATAAAACCAATGGGGATGACCGTCGCTGTCATAATACACATCGCGGACCGAATAGGAATTCCATTCGGTGTGAGCTGGAATCAGCCCCGTGCCGACCTGGTAGGCAAGAAGCTGAGCTGTGACGTATGCATCGGCTTTGGCATCGATAGCTGCCTGCGGAATTACGACCGGTGTAGAAGATGGCAGCGGCACTGATGCGGCAGCTGGTTTTACGGCTGCTGTGTCTGATTCAGCCGTTTCAGCAGGTGCTGTCGTGTTGTTAGACGGTAAATCTGCTGCTGGGTCGCTGGCAGAAGCGTGTTTGATTTCTACAGATTGAGAAATCGGTTTTACTTTTTTGGCTGTTTCTTTCTTGGCAGTTTCTTGGCGCAATGCAGGCGGAGCAGGCGGCTCCAGTGCAGGCATCACGACAGAGATGCCTTTTACGGCAGCGGCCTTTTTCTGAAAATCTTCTTTTAGACGGTATGCCTTCATAGGGGTATCTGTTTGTATTTGAGAAGTGTCTATGGTATCCACATACAGTTTGTGTACAGAAGAGAAGGCATAGGTCGAATCATTCCACGTATCATAATTTTCTGCATAGGCAGCCAGTGGAATCATACATAAAGTCAGCAGCATACATATACGAGAGAAAAACGGTTGGGTCATAAAAACGCCTCCTTTCTAAGAAATTTTCTGTTTATTCTGCCTATATTATACCATATACTATGTGGCAGACATATAAAAAGAAATTGCCGCATGAAATTCTTCGTTATCATGGGACATCCGTTTCTTCAAAAAATTAAACTATGATGCATAGAGTTAAAAATGCTTTTGCTCTATGACATCAATCAAACTGCAAACAAAAAGGGGGCTTGCCGCTTTGTGCGGCAGCCCCTTTCAGATGATATATACTGTATGCCTATTTCTTATTTTGCAAAGTAACGAGCAAGCAAGCCATCAAATACACGACCATGGCGAGCTTCATCTTTTGCCATTTCATGAACAGTATCATGGATAGCGTCGAGGTTGAGCTGTTTAGCCAAGGTAGCCAATTCTTTTTTACCAGCGCAGGCACCCTGTTCAGCAGCAGCGCGCATTTCAAGGTTGGTCTTCGTATCGTCTGTTACGACTTCACCGAGAAGTTCAGCGAATTTTGCAGCGTGTTCAGCTTCTTCAAATGCAATGCGTTTGTAAGCTTCTGCTACTTCCGGATAGCCCTGGCGGTCAGCGACACGGCTCATTGCGAGGTACATGCCTACTTCAGAGCATTCACCAGTAAAGTTTAAATGCAAGCCTTCCAAAATACGTTCGTCAACGCCTTTAGCTACGCCAACTCTATGTTCATCAGCGTATTCTTTTACGCCTTCTTTTAATTCTGTGAATTTAGATTTGGGAGCACCGCACTGTGGACATTTTTCCGGAGCTTCCGTGCCTTCATAAACATAACCGCAGATACCGCATACAAATTTTTTCATAATTCATTACCTCCTAAAATTGGATATATCATTTTCAAAGTGAAATTGAATATTAATTAGTATTAACAAATAATCTTTATTTGTTATGCTCTTATTATAGCAGACGCGATTTATAAAAGCAAGGGGATTTTGTGAAAATTTTGAGAAAAGACACCTCGTGCTGTTGGGATAGACGGCGATACAGCAGAGTTGCTTTTTCATACTTAGTTATATATAATATTACTAAGTATGAAAGATGAATACGACTATCCTTTATATACATTAAATACCATTTTTAAATATAAGGAGGAATTCTGAATGTGGAAGAAGAAAATGGCAGGATTGATGGCTGTTATTGCGTTATGCGGATCGATGGCTGTCAGTGCGGCTGATTATACAATTTTGGAAAAAGCAGATAAAGTAGAAACGACGGTGTACGGCACGACTCAGACAGGTTCTTTGAATGACCGTGTAGCAGCTTTAGATAAATTGCTGAATGGCAAATCTACGGTAGCAGGCAGCCTGCAGGATAAAACGAATACATTATATAAAGATGTATATGGTAATACGGGTTCAGATTTGTCCCTTTTGGCAGCTACGAACTTGATGCAGTGGCAGTATTCCGGCCAAATTACAGACGAACCTATTTTGACACGTGTGGGTGCCTTGGAAGAAGGAATTGACGGTAAAGTGCAATCCGGTTCATTGATTAGCCGTGTTCAGTCTCTGCGTTACAGCATGCTGGGCAATAAAAAATATATTTCTCAAGAAACACTGATTCCGATATCGACCATTGTTTCTATGAAAACATTGGAAGCATTAGATTCTAAGACGGCTCAAGAAGGCGATACAGTGCGTTTTGCCGTATCAGATGATGTCGTTGTTGACGGAGTTGTCGTCATTCCGCGCGGTATGGAAGCGACAGGAACGATTACGAAAGCCCGCAAATCCGGCCGATTTGGCAAAGACGGCAAGATTGAAATTACATTTCATTCTGTACGGGCAGCAGACAGCACGCCGGTTGACTTGACTGTCGGTGAAAAAACAAAAGAAGAATACAAACGGACGGCAGGCGCCGTAGGTGCTTCTGCAGCCGGTGCGATTATTTTAGGGCCTGTAGGACTGGTAGGCGGTTTATTTGTTCATGGCAATGAAGTAAATCTCCCTGCCGGCACGACGATGTATGCAGAAACGGCGAAAGATACAGAAGTCGTAGGCTTTAAACAAAATGGCACGATTGAAAATTTAAAAACGGCTAATATGGCTGCCAGCGGTGTCACAGTACCGTCAGCTGTCACGGATGATGCCAGTGTAACGGGATATCATGGCGATGTTACGCCTGTTGATTTATCCGATACGGCTCATGCTGACGGCACGGCCGCAGCAGAACAGGCGGACACAACGGCTTATCATGGTCAGGCAGCAGATGCACAGACGACAGGTGACGTACATGAATAGAACGTGGGCTGTTTCTGTATTGGCGGCATTGGTGCCATTTTCTATTATGGCAGCTGATGGAACGGCTCAGACAGGACATACGGCAAAACAATTGCATACTGAAACGGCAATGAAAATACCTGTGGAAAAGACAGCGGTTGTTCCAGTAGATTTGGATAAAGCATCGAGACAGAAAGATGTTGTCCTGCCGACGCAGCCTATACACGTTGCAGCAGATTCGATGATGATGCGCGGAAAGGACGGGTATGTACAAGGCCGCGGCAATGTGGATTTACAGCAGGGCATGGATGAAATTCATGCACACTATGTAGAAGGCAATACCAAAACGCAGGTATACCGCACAGCCGGCGACTATGTATATATTAATGGGGATAATGCCTTTACCGGTACCGATATGACTTACAGCAGCACGACAGGCGGAGCCGTGCTGCGCTCTGTAGAAGGATTTATGGGGCCTGATTATTATATACGCGGTACGGATGCAGAAATGCTGGACGGCACGTACTATTTAAAGCACGGACTGATTACAACGCCGCATGCCGTAGCCAAGACGCCGGACTATTATTTAACCGGCGATGACATCCGCGTATATCCGGGCAATAAATTTACGGCAGAAAATACAAAACTCTGGTTTAAACATATCTGTCTCTTTACGTACGGCCATTATGAAGGAAGACTGGATGATGCAGGAAAAACGAAATCTTGGCTGTTTACGTTGTTCCCCCGTCCTACGTATACAAAAGCTGATGGGTTTGGCCTGCGCGGTTATGCTGATTTCCCGATGAATGATACGGGAGATTTGCATTTGGATGTAGAATATGTATTGACATCCAAACATGGACTGAAGCCGTCTATTCGATTGGCAAAAGATACCAAGATAGGGACATTCCGCTTTGGCTACAGTAAAGAAGAAAGTACGGATAATGACGATAATGTTTGGGCTACCAAATGGCCGGAATTGGAATATTTCGCACCGCGTTTTCACTTGGGCAATACGGGCATCTATGTGGACAGCAGTGCCAATTGGGGCCGCTGGTCTGAAGACGGCATAGGCACGGGTACGCATAAAGGGTATCGTACGGAAATTACTCATGTACCGCTGCCGTTGTGGAAGCAAGCCAACATTCGGTTCTTTGCCGGGTATCGCCGGGATTGGTATTCTATCCAAGATGCAGAACGGCGTGACCCCTATACCGGCGTAGTTGTCAATCAGGGGATTAATGACCATATGTGGGCCAGCATTTGGTATAAGAAGCATAATGTCAGCGGCTACACGCCGTATCGGTTTGATACGCTCGACGATCCAAGACAAAAAGGCTTATCTCTTGGCTATGTACTGACGCCGCGGGACACCTTTATTTTTACGCTTGCGCAAAACTTGGATACGCGTGATATTTCAGACAGAAATTACACTTGGGTTCGAGATTTGCATTCGTTCATTGCTGTCATTACGTATAAACAGGTTGATAAAAGTTGGGAAGTTCAGTTAAAAGCTAAAGACTTTGACTAGACGAATACATAGAGAAAAGCTGTAATATGCTATGGCTGCCGCCATGCTGTTGCAGCTTTTTATTTTACATACTTTTTACATAACATACATAGGTATTATGGGTATTTACAGGTATAATATATGTAAGAACCTATACGATGAAAAGAGGTTGAGCTAACAATGCCATTGATTTATTGTGTGGAAGATGATGAAAATATACGCGAGCTCGTAG
>CAVKOP010000023.1:0-19476 GCA_963657835.1 Lachnospiraceae bacterium
ATCCGTATCTGCTGTACCTTTCGTAACCTTCTGGATTCTGCCATCGCTGCTAAAGATTGTATTATTGATTTTTACATTGCCACCATCAAAACTGATCTTACCTAAGCCTGTGCCTGTGCCTGTGCCTGTAATGGATTGTATGCCTTGCAAGTTTTTGTTCATAGAGAGGCCAGTTTTATCAACTATAAGATTTTCTTCGCCATCTTTTAGCTTGACCTTGATTTTCTTGTCCGTGATGGAGATGCCGTCGCCTGCACTCAAAGTTGCACCTGCAATCTGTTGATTGACATACGCAACATTGGTTACAGATTTATCATCACTTGTATCAACATTGGTTACGTATGCATTGTTTGTCGTGACACTGTTCAGGCCAGTCAAATCTTTACTCAATTTAACAGTCAGTGTTGCATTACCAGCATCATCCGTTCCAGTAACTACACCGATATTATTATTAGACAACTTGTTTGCATCCGTAATGCCACCTACGACGTTGACCTGTTTGTTCAGCTTGACGCTTGCTGCATCGTTAATATCGCCTTTGAACTTCAATCCATCATCAAGCGTTGCTACTTCATGCTTGATTGTCTTATCGCCATCTTTGGTTTCATAAACGATACGAGTAATTCCATCTTTTCCATCTACGCCAGCTGGGCCATATTCCGTTTTAATGGTAGTCGTCGTCAATCCGTCTTTGCCATCTTTACCTACTAAGCCAATCGAACCAGCTGCTCCATCTTTACCTACGGTAATGTCATTGCCAAGCCCGATTTCTAATGCCCCATCTTTTACAGTGGATGTAATGCCATTGGCTCCCTTGACTTGTACAGTATTATCCAGTGTCTTCGTCACTGCATTTCCTTTGTCGTCTGCCAAACCAAAGGTCTTATTGCTGACATCGCCAGTAATCGTTTCTTTCACCTTTTTCAGTTGAGCTACATTGACAGCATCTGTGTCTTCACTGCCTGCTGCAACATTCGTAATTTGACGAGTGATATCTTTATTGGTATCCCCTACAGAAACAGCACCAGCTGTAGCAGTCCAGGTCGACTTTTCCGCCTTTGTAATGGTATCCGGCGCAAAGGCTCCGACAGCACCTTCCTTTACTACTCTGTCTGCTACAGAATTCGTACCAATGGCTACACCGCCTTCTGCTGTTACAGTGCTTCCATTGCCGATAGCTACGGCATCATCTGCTTCAACTTTATTTTCATTACCTAAGGAAATGACATTGGTGCGATTTTCTAATGTATTATTGTCCCCCATGATCAGAGAATTGGATACATGAGTCAGCGTGTTATGGCTGCCTGCAGTAAATACTCCTGTAGAATTGGTACCAACAACTGTATTCCCAAAACCGATGACAGTAGAAGATATCTGATTGGAAATCGTATTGGCACCGCCAATGACGGCTACAGCACCGCTGTCTTTTTTGGCTAACTTGGAATAATCTCCGCTCAAAATAGGTACTCCATCTTTGATAGGATCAATATCCATATCTTTATAGGCATTGGTTACCGTATTCCCACTGCCCTGAATAGTAACGCCATTGGATGCCTCGATTGTATTAGCAGAACCCATTACATTATTAGCTACACCGGAATAAGCTTTGCCGTTTTTGTTATCTACTGTATTTTTAGCTCCCATAATAGTAGCAGCAGCACCTTGAACGTTTATCCCAAGAATAGCCGGAGTATTATTCGTATTGAGTACAGAATCTGTACCTATTACCGTGCTATAGAGTCCTTGTGATTTGACCGAATCACCAATCACAACAGCTCCTTCTCGTCCACTGATTGCGTTGTTACCCAACGAGGTTCCTTTGTACCCTGCATGGGCTTTAACGCCAAGAGCTATACCACTATTACCACGAGTACCTCCTACAACACTAGCACCATCACCGATAGCAATAGAATCATCTACTGCATTAGCCCCTTTGCCTAATGCAATAGAGCCAGTTCCTACTGCTCCATAATTGGTGCTGTGAAGTGATTTGGTCTTGTCATTATCAACATAAACCACCGCTGCATCATTAGCATTTGTACTAGTAATACCTTTAATTGTCAATTTCTTATCTTCAATAATGTTCCCATTGCCATCTTCATATTGCATGGTCACGTTACCGTTTTCATCAACTGTGTAACTTCCATCTTTAACATGTATATCTGCAACTTTGGCAATATTGGTAATTGTCGTTTTACCTTCATTAGTAATATTAGAAAGATCCGTTTTAACTGCATGATCATTCAGATAATCTACATTGACTGCATCACTTCCGGTACCATTAGAATAAGCCACATTGGTAATGGTTGTACCACCTACCTTATTCTCATATTGGGTACCGCCCAAAGTAACTGAATTTTTATTAACTTTGCCATTTTCGTCTTTGTCATACTTGACAGCAGAATCATCCAACGCATCAACGGCGTTCTTACTGGCAATTCCAGTAACCTTGATGTTTTTATCTGCAACATCTTTATCATTGCCATCCACATAAGTCATGATTACGTTACCATTTTCATCAACTGCATAACTTCCATTTTTGACATGTATATCAGCTGCTTTGGCAAGATTGGTAATTTCTGTTTTGCCTTTATCGGTAATATTGGAAAGATCATTTTTTGCCAATCCAGTCGCGGCAATAGTGATTTCACCTTCCTTACTTGTCACGAAAATGTTATCGCCATTTTTGAAATTGATTTTTCCATCTTTATTCGGCTTAACATCAGTTCCATTGGTTTGGGCTGTCCAGCCGCCACTATTTTTCAATGCACTGAGATCTATATTAACATCATATCCGTCTGTTGTATGAGTTACATCTTCTACTTTTAATGTCAGTTTACCATTTGCATCGACTTTATACCCTTTTATTTCATTGTTTTGTCCTCCTTCGCCTGAAATGGTTTCCGTACCATTTATCAAATGAAGGTCAGATTTAATATTTCCCGTTTCAGTCATTTTGGCTTCTAATGCTTTTAGCTGGGCTACGTTGACAGCGTCTGTCAGCCAGGTACCTGCTGCTACATTGGTAATCTGACGAGTAATCGTTTTTGAAGGATCATTCAAGTCAAGCCGTCCAACCGATACGGCTCCATTCGTCGCATTCCATACAGAATCGGTAAGACTGCTATTATACCCAATAGGGTCATAATATGAAGACGAACTCATTCCCGGCTTATACCCGATAGTCGTATTAGGGTGGCCAGGGTCTTTCATTTCACTTACTTCAGAATACGCCCCTAAGGCAACGCCTCCTTTATGTTGGTCTCCATTAACTTTCGCACCAAATCCAATGGCAACATTAAGGGCGCCATTTGCATTGGCATCTGTCCCGATAGCAATGGAATCATGACCATTGGACGTACCGCCTACACCAATTGTAATCCCTCTGTTTCCAGTAGAAGATGCTGTCGTATTAGGATGTTCTTTATCATAAGCACTAATGACAATTGTTCCAAATACACTATTGGCAGCATTTGCATTGGCTCCAATAGCCGTGCTGCCATTAGAAGCCTTCGCATTGTTCCCGTAAGCACTGCTGTTTTCATTAGCCGCTGATGCATTCGTCCCAATGGCCACTGTACTTGTCCCGCTAGCTGTTGCATCCGTACCAATAGCAATCGCATCTTCCGCATTATCTTGGGTTGTAGCATCTTTACCAACAGCAATCGATTTCTTACTATCATTTACTTTGCTACCTGGTCCAACGACAACATTATTTTCCGCACCAGTACCCATTCCAGCATTAGACCAAACATAATTATGATTCGTATCTACTGTCGGCTCACCAGTTGTTGCAAAAGCCATGCCGCCGCTTGTCAACAAGCAGACTGCCATCCCGACTGCCGCAGCAGTCGATTTAACACGCTTAGTGCCAGTCTGATGACTTTTAGCAAATTCTGACGCTACGACATAGCAATTTCTTGCCTTGCTCCATACGACTTTATATATTTTGTTCATATCGGCATCCTCCTCTTTTTATCTGCATACTTCATCAACATGTTACGTTCGTTTATGTAACACATTCTTTCTTCTGTTAAACCAGCGTTTCCGGCAGTCATCACAACAAAAAGACCGGCGCCGGTCTTTGGGGGTCTCAACAACTACGACTTTGCCGCATTCCCGGCAGGTAAACTCACGATGCACCAATACAGAGCTTACGTGTTCCGGGTGTTTCCAATACAATTTTTCGCAATGCTGAGAGCAAAACTTGGTACGACAATCTCTAGGATTGGTGACGCGTACGCGTTTGCCGCACTGCAGACAGGTAAATTCCCGTATAGTCGGCGCATAGGCCGGCCCTTCTACCCGATTGTCATTGATGCCATGGTGGTTGGCATACCTCCTACAGGTATAGCTGCAGTATCGCTGGGTAATGCGGGTAGGTGTAAACTCTTTACCACAAACAGCACATTTCATACGGGTATCTCATGTTCCTGCCGCTCTATACGCAGGCCAGCATGCATACAGGCACGCAAAAAAGGACAGTATATGCCTACACTGTCCTGTACTATATCTATATGAAACAAGGCGCACGAAGCGTTGCGTCTGTTTGTTTATTTGTATAAAAGCATTATATAAGCATGCATAAGGATACCCCCCCCCTGTATGTTTATGAATCGTCACATATCTGCGATGATTCATCATAGCCGTATGATACGTGTTCATAAGTTGGACAGGATACATGTGTTTCACCTCCTCTCTGTATGGGTAATTTACTTCTTATACGTAAGTATAGCAGGCACACCGTCATTATAAAAGGGTGGTTATATTGCATCAAACCCAATCGTATCCCAAAGTATACATATATTTTTCTTTCTGTGCGGCCAAACCACACACCCAGTCATTTCCGCGAGTGGTTTAGAAACAAATACAACCAATTACAGAGGCGTAAATCGTATTCTTTTTTGTCAAATGGATATAATGCACTCTACGACCTTGAAACTAGCTGACACCTCACAGCAAATCATACGAAAACAGAGCTTGAAATCTTTCTTTTTCAGGTATTACACCCATTCATAGACTAGGTACATATCTCGTTATTGATGCCTTTATATCATGTTATATATAATTTTCTTGAATTTATCAATAAAGTGCGTTATAGTAAATGTATAGAAAGCACGTGCAATATATCACATACTCCACTTGTACTTAAAATACCGCCTAAATAAGCCAACTACGGCTTTTTATATTTCATAAAAAAGGAGGTTGTTTTGTATGAACGGTTTGTATCTAGTTATCATTTCTGCATTAGTTTTCGTACTGGCATACCGTTTTTATGGCGCGTTTATTGCTGCTAAAGTACTGACAGTCAACCAGTACAAAGTTACGCCAGCTTTCCGCTTTGAAGACGGTCACGACTATGTTCCTACGAACAAATACGTCGTTTTCGGTCATCATTTTGCAGCCATTGCCGGTGCAGGACCCCTGGTAGGGCCTGTCATTGCTGCACAGTTCGGTTATTTGCCCGGCGCGTTATGGATTCTCATCGGCGGCGTTTTAGCCGGTGCGGTGCATGACATGGTTATCTTGTTTGCTTCCATGCGGTATGACGGCAAATCCATTGCCGAAATCGCCAAGGCACAAATCGGGGATAAAGTCGGCCTTGCGACTTCTTTCGCCGTGTTATTCCTCAACATTTTAGCTATGGCCGGCATGGCCGTCGTTATCGTCAATGCCCTTCATGACAGCCCTTGGGGTACATTCACAATTGGCATGACCATTCCTATCGCAATTTTTGTTGGCTTGTACCTGCAGTTTTTCCGTCCCGGAAAAATCCAGGAAGCTACTATTATCGGCGTCGCTTTGACGCTGCTGGCTGTTGTTTTGGGGCCATCCGTTGCCGCTTCTCCTACATTGGCTCCTATTTTTACCATTCCTGAACAGGGCATCGGCATTGCGCTTATCATCTACGGCTTTGTCGCAGCAGCACTTCCCGTATGGCTGCTGCTGGCACCGCGTGATTATTTATCTACGTATATGAAAATCGGTACCATTGGTGCCTTAGCACTTGGTATCATTATTGTCGGCCCCATGATTGCTATGCCGGCAGTCACACAATTCTGCGCAGGCGGCGGTCCGGTTATTACAGGTCCGGTATTACCGTATATTTTCATCACCATTGCCTGCGGTGCCGTATCCGGCTTCCACTGCATGATTTCTACCGGTACTACACCAAAAATGCTGATGAATGAACGCTCGATTCTCCCTGTCGGCTACGGAGCCATGCTTACGGAATCTTTCGTCGGCATGATGGCGTTGATTGCAGCCTGCGCCTTACAGCCTGCTGACTATTTTGCCATTAACTCATCTGCTGCACATTTTCAGGCACTGGGCATTCAAGTCGTTGACCTGCCCATGCTGAACGAAATGGTCGGTGAAAATGTTGCTCATCGTCCAGGCGGCGCTGTTTCTCTGGCTGTCGGCATGGCACACATCTTCTCCCGCATTCCGGGACTTGATCATCTCATGAACTACTGGTATCATTTCTGCATCATGTTTGAAGCCCTCTTCATCATGACGATTATCGATGCCGGTACACGTGTTGGCCGCTATATGCTCCAAGAATTAGTCGGCCGCGTATGGCCGAAATTCGGCAACCCGCACTGGAAACCGGGTGCTGTTATCGCTTCCGCTGCTATTTCCGGCTCCTGGGGCTACATCGTACTGCAGGGCAACTTGTCCACGATTTGGCCAATCTTTGGCGTATCCAACCAGCTGCTCGCTATCATTACGTTAGCCATTTCTTCCGTCGTTATCTGCAGCATGGGCAAAGCCCGCTATGTTTGGGTTACGGTTATCCCGTGGGTATTCCTGACCGTCGTTATCTTCTGGGCTGATTTCCTGAACATGTTCAATATCTATCTGCCCAAAGGCGAATGGCTTCTCTTCGCATTGTCTGCGATTATGGCGATTTTGGTCATTATCGTCAGTGTCGCTTCGATTCGCAAATGCTTCTATTTAGCCAAAACAGTTCCTCCCAGCTACACTACCAGCGAAACCGTAGAAGCAGAAGAACTGCAGCATTTGAATGCACTTTGCCAGCAAGATGACGAAGAAGGCAGAGTAGCCAAGAAATTTAAAGAATTAACGATTTCCCATCATTAAGTTTCATTGAAATGCGAAGCGATTCCCGCCAGTATCGTGTGGGAATCGCTTTTTTACTATTGTCTTCATGATTATGTTAAAATTATTAAACGTTTAACTAATTTGTTTAACGTTTAACTGTGGAAAAAGTTAAAAATTTTTACAAAAAGTTGTTGACAAGACCATTCTAATTGCGTACAATATGTTCAAGCTTCACGACAGAAGCAAATACAAATAATTCGTAAATCTAATGACGGGAGAAAGTAGTTTGCCTGTATCATATCAGAGAGTCGGCGGTTGGTGTGAGCCGATATATACAGTCCGATGAAGCTCCTCCCCGAAGAGCGGTGCTGAATGAGTCAGGTAGGTACCGACGGGATTTCCCCGTTACAGGAAACGCGTATGTTAGTACGTTGTAGAGAGCCTGTCAGGCAGCAATGCCGCAGGAATCAGGGTGGTAACGCGGAGTATATCCGTCCCTCAGTACAAGAGGGACGGATTTTTTTATTGCCCTCTTGAGACTATCTCCTGCAACCAACGCATTTCTAACCCCATATTTTTAATTTCTAAGGAGAGATGTATCATGGCAAAAGTATTTTATGAACAAGACGTAAACTGGGATGTAATGAACGGCAAAAAAGTCGCAATCATTGGCTACGGCAGTCAGGGACATGCCCATGCATTGAATTTGAAGGAAAGCGGCGTCGATGTTGTCGTCGGTTTGTATAAAGGAAGCAAATCCATTGAAAAAGCCAAAGCTGCCGGCTTAGAAGTCAAATCCGTTAGTGAAGCTGTTGCTGAAGCAGATATCACGATGATTTTGATTCCGGATGAAAAGCAGGCTGATGTCTATAAAACAGAAATTGCACCGAATTTGAAATCCGGCAGTGCCTTAGCCTTTGCGCACGGCTTCAACATTCATTTCAAACAAATCGTGCCGCCGGCTGATGTCGATGTATTTATGGTCGCACCAAAAGGCCCAGGCCACCTCGTTCGCCGTACATTTACTGAAGGCGGCGGCGTACCGGATGTATTTGCTGTCGAACAAGACGCTACCGGAAAATGCTTTGATATTGCCTTGGCATATGCCCGCGGCATTGGCGGCGCTCGTGCCGGTGTCATCCAAACGACCTTCCAGGAAGAAACGGAAACAGACCTCTTCGGTGAACAGGCTGTCCTCTGCGGCGGTATCTGCCAGCTCATCACCAACGGTTTTGAAACATTGTGTGAAGCAGGTTATCAGCCGGAAATCGCATATTTTGAAACGTTCCATGAAATGAAGTTAATCGTTGACCTCATGTATGAAGGCGGCATGGCCAAGATGCGAAAATCCATCAGTGACACTGCTGAATACGGTGATTACACTGCCGGCCCAAAAGTTATTACACAAGACTCCAAAGCCGCTATGAAACAGGTTTTGAGCGATATTCAAGACGGCACCTTTGCTAAAGACTGGCTCCTCGAAAACAAAGCCGGCGGCCGTGCTCATTTCTTGGCAATGCGCAGAAACCATGCAGAACATCCGATTGAAAAAGTCGGTGCCAAACTGCGCGACATGATGCCTTGGCTCCACAACAACGACCAGAACGATTAATTTACTAACAAAATACGTGTACAGGGGATGGCCTTCTCCAACAGCCATCCTCCACCGTATTTTTCAAGCGTATGCAAAGAGGTGAAGTTTACATGAAAATGACAGGTGCGCAGGCTGTACTGGAAAGTTTAAAAAAAGAAGATGTAGATGTCGTTTTTGGCTATCCCGGCGGTGCGATTTTGCCACTCTATGAAGAATTTTATAAAGCCAATTTTAGACATATTCTAACCAGCCATGAACAAGGCGCGGTACATGCTGCCGACGGCTACGCGCGTATTACCGGCAAACCAGGCGTCTGTGTCGCTACGTCCGGCCCCGGTATCTGCAACATGGTTACCGGCATTGCCACTGCCAACATGGACTCCATCCCTATGGTTATTATCAGCGGCCAGGTTCCCACCAGTCTTATCGGCCGCGATGCCTTTCAGGAAGCAGATATTTCCGGCATCACCACACCGATTACGAAACACAATTATTTAGTCAAAAACGCTGCAGACATTCCCCGCGTCATGAAAGAAGCATTCTACATCGCATCGACAGGCCGTCCCGGTCCGGTGCTGGTCGATATTGCCAAAGACGCCTTGGAAGCAGAAATTGACTATACCTATCCCCAGGAAGTGTATCTCCCGGGATATACCGTAGAAACAACAGGACAAGCCTTTATGATTGACAAAGCGATTGCTGCGCTGGAACACAGCAATCGGCCTGTTCTTTTAGTTGGCGGCGGCGTGGTATTATCCGAAACAACGGCTCCGTTATTAGATTTCATCCGGACCACGCAGATTCCTATTGTGACTACCTTGATGGGGAAAGGCGCTGTTCCGGATTCACTGCCTACGCATTTGGGCATGGGCGGCATGCACGGCTCCTACGCTGCCAATATGGCGATTTCAGAATGCGACCTGCTTATCGCAGTCGGCGCCCGCTTCGACGAACGCCTGACCAGCAAAGCCGATGTCTTTGCGCCGCACGCGCAAATTATTCATTTTGAAATAGATGACGTCGAAATCGACAAAATCATCGACATCGACTTAGGCGTCAAAGGCGATTTGCGCTGGTCTTTACCTATTTTTTCACAAAAAGCACGAGAAAGCACCTGCCCGTACACTGCGCAGTTTGCCCCTTGGCTTACACACGTCATGGAACTAAAAACGGCACATCCATTTTCTATGATAAAACATTCTGATTATATCTCGCCACAGGAAATTTTTGAAACCGTCCACAGCCTGACACCGGATGATACGGCAGTCGTCACGGACGTAGGCCAGCATCAAATGTGGGCCGCACAATTTTTTGATACCAAGCTTCCCCGTCACTTTATTACGTCCGGCGGACTGGGTACGATGGGCTTTGGCCTGCCTGCTGCCATGGGCGTAAAAGTCGCCTGTCCTCAAAAAACAGTCGTCCTCTTTACAGGCGACGGCAGCATCTTGATGAACTGCCAAGAATTTTCTACTTTGGCAGAACACCATATTGCCGTCAAAGTCATCGTGCTGCATAACGATGTACTGGGCATGATTGTGCAGCTGCAGGATTTCTTTTACAACAAGCATTACTCACAATGCCGCTTGTACAAAGGAAAAAATCTGCCTATGTTGGCCGAATCCATGGGTGTTAAAGGCTATACCATCACCACTCGGGAAGAACTGCACACCATACTGCCGGCAGCGTTGGCATATGACGGGCCGGTCTTAGTTGATATCCGTATCTCAAAAGACGACCGCGTGTATCCTACGGTACCCGGCGGCCAATCGTTAAGCCATATGATACTAGGAGATGATGCGTCATGAGAAAACAACATTTAGCAATTTTGACAGACAACAAGCCCGGCGTTTTGACGCATATTGCCGGTCTCATCAGCCGCAAGGCCATCAACATTGAGTCCCTGACAGCAGGCTATACGGAAGAACCGCGCGTCACCCGCTTCAACATCGTCATCAGCATCGAAGACGACAAAGAATTGAAACAGACCATCAGCCAGCTGGCCAAACTCATTGATGTCATCAAAATCGTCAACTTGGACGACGCTCCGTTTATCAGCTACGAATTGGCCATGATTAAAGTTCGCTACGACACACCGCAGATTCGCGACGAGTTGGCCAGTATTGCCAATCTCTTTCACGCCAAAGTCGTCGATGTCAATCTAAATTCACTCATCATGCGTGTCACGGGTCGTGAAGACCACGTCGATGCCTTGATTCAAGTACTTACTCCCTATGAGATACTGGAAATTGCCCGTACAGGGACTGTTTCCTTATCTCGTGGCCTTATCCCTGTAAAGGCCATGTAATATATACCAGGCCATGCAGCAATCCCCGCTGCATGGCCTCTTTTGGTTTGTGCTATAATAGAAAATACAATGTTTATCTCAAGGAGTGATACGCCATGTCTGATTCTGTTTGTAATGACTGTCCCCGTCACTGCGGCGTCGTCCGCAGTGCTGTATATACACCGCATGCTCCCATGCCGGGATACTGCCATACTTCGCTGCAGCCTGTCGTCGCCAGAGCTGCTCTGCATCACTGGGAAGAACCCTGCATCAGCGGCAGCCGCGGCAGCGGTACAGTCTTTTTCACCAGCTGCAATCTTCGCTGCTGCTTCTGTCAAAACGCTGTCATCAGCAACGGTGGTCAAGGTATTCCCATTACGGTCGAACGGCTGCGTGAAATCTATACGGAACTCATTGCCCAAGGGGCACACAATATCAACCTCGTTACGCCTACACCGTACACGCAGGCTGTCCTAAAAAGCCTGGAACAGCCCCTTCCCGTTCCTGTCGTCTACAACTGCGGCGGCTACGAATCTCCAGAAACGATTGATGCCCTAAATGGAAAAATCCAAATCTACCTGCCTGACCTGAAATATATGGATGCGTCCCTAGCTGATGCGTACAGTGCTGCCAAGGATTATCCGACTGTCGCCGCGCAGGCTATTTTGCGCATGTACGAACAAGTCGGCCCGTATCAGCTCGACGAAGACGGCATGCTGCAGTCCGGCGTCGTCATTCGCCACCTTATTTTGCCCGGCTGTATTGACAACACAAAAGCCGTCATCGACTGGGTACGCTCCCATTTCGATGACGGCCAAGTACTGTTCAGTCTTATGCGGCAGTACATTCCCTGCGGCACGGCGGCACAGCATCCGGAAATCAATCGTCACCTGACGGACGCCGAATACGACGAAGCCGAACAATACCTCTTTGACAGCGGTATCGAAGACGGTTTCGTTCAGGAAAAGGACAGTGCCAGCAGTGCCTTTATCCCCAGCTTTCAGGGTGAAGGCGTTTTGCCGCAGTAATTAATCTTCTATATCAAAAATTTTACCGGGATTCAAAATCATGTGCGGATCAAAGGCTTTTTTCACGGCTTTCATCAAAGCCAAGGCGCCTGGGTCTGTATATTTGGCAAACAACGCTTTGCGTTTCTGACCAATCCCGTGTTCTCCGGAAATTCTGCCGCCTAATTCGTAGACTGCCTGGCAGGCTGCGTCTTCAAAGGCGGCTATTTTCGTTTCTTCTTCAGCCGCTGTAAAGCCGCGGCGCAGGACATCCAAATGCAGATTGCCGTCACCGGCATGGCTGACACCGCGAAAATGCACGCCCTGCTGTCTGCCGATTTGTTCCAGCCGCTGCAGCAAGACAAGCAGCTGGTCCGGCGGCACAACATAATCTTCCATTGCGGCGACAGGACATTCAGCGGCAGAAGCTTCCGTAAAGGCGATGCGCGCTTTCCATACTTTAGCAGCATCGGCGGCAAACACTTCCAGTGCGCCATGGGCGCGGCATATATCATCAATAGCTACACAGCTGTCTTCTACGTCTTCTTCCGTTTTGCCGTCAATCTGGATAATCATATAATTGCCGTTTTCCGAATACGGCTGTTTTTCATCTAAATACTGTTCTACCACGCGAATGACTTCATTATCCATACATTCCAGGCACGTCGGCGTAATTCCGGCCTGCGGCAGTGCCGTTACCAACGACAAGGCTTGGTCCAGCGTCGGAAAAACTGCCAAAATATCCATCGTATGCTTAGGAAGAGGCACGAGCTTGAGCGTCAGCTTTGTAATAATACCCAACGTACCTTCGGAACCGATAATGATTTTTTCCAAGGGATAACCTGCCGTCACTTTTTTCAAGCGGCTGCCAAAATGCGCAATGTCCCCTGTCGGCGTGACGACTTCGATACTGTAAATCTGGTCGCGCGTCGTGCCGTATTTGACAGCTCGGTTGCCGCCGGCATTAGTGGCCGCATTGCCGCCGATAAAACAACTATCGCCGCTGCAGGGGTCCCCGGCATACAGCAGTCCTTTCTCTTTCGCCAAGGCCTGCAGCTGCGATGTAATGACACCCGGCTCAACGACCATATACATCTTGTCTGCATCAAATTCCAAAATCCGATTCATCCGTTCCGTACTCAGTACGATACCGCCCCATTCATTGACTACGGCGCCAAACTCCAAACCCGTCCCGGCACCGCGGGGAATGACAGGTATCAGCGCCTCATTAGCCAATTTCATGACAGCAGCTACTTCTTCTGTTGTTTTTGGCAGCACGACGACCTCCGGCAGTTTTTCATCGCCTTTGCCTACGCCTTCATCGCTGGCATAGGGAACCCGTTTATCTCTATCCGTATACACATATTTGGCACCAACTATTTGCTGCAGTGCCTGTATCGTATCTTCTTGTACATGATGATATTTTCTCATGCCCTATTCCTCCCCATATAGTATATATAGTATTATATCATATCGATTCATTTCGTCTGTTTTTCTTTTTTTATGTAAAATTTATAGAAAAGGACTCATTTTCATGTAATGCAGAGGTGGTTTTATGGTACAATACAGCTAAAGAAATATAATTATTCCATATATACTATACTAAAAAAGAAGGTATCCTATGTCTTACTCTCTTATACTAGCCTTTCTCTTGGCATTTAGTTTACTGCCGCCTGCCTATCTTCGCTATGTGCCGTTTCAGACTATCGTCACACCACGTACCAAACGCATGCTTATCGGCATATATGGGTGTATCTTCCTATGTGAATTTTTGGGGATGAGTACGGCATTTTATACAGCTGCACTCACTCCCACCTGGCTGTTTTGCAAATTCTTTCTGATGGTTGCCTGGATTCCCTATTTTCTTGTCAACCTATGTATCATTCGCCCCTATATTCCCCAACATATTTTTATTTTGGGAATGCAGTCGATTTACATGATTTCCATTCATACCCTTTCCATGAATATTGTACTGTCCTGGATATCCGCTAACCAATTTGATGCCTACATTGTTGTCCACGAAGTACTGTATATTGCTTTATTTATCCTCTTCTTGCCTATCATACACTGGTTTTTCTTAAAAATATTTTTGCAACATCAAGCCATTCACCGGCCTTATATTTGGAAATACTGCTGCCTGATTCCCCTTCTGATTTCTGTCAATCAAGGATTTTTTATGGCATCTCCCTCGCCATTATCTCAGTTGTACATTTGGCCGCGTTTTTTCAATGCCCTGGCTGGCATTGCCCTCGCCATGGCTGTCTATCAAGGGATTTCGCATCTGTCCCAGCGGCTTATTCTCCACAAGAAAAATATTCTACTGCAAAACAGACTGCAGCAGCTTCGGCAATACGCCCGCTCACTGGACGCATCGTATCAGCGCATGTCCGTACTGCGCCATGACACGCGACATCAGATCCGAATTCTTTCTGCCCTGCTGCAGGGAAAAAATACCGATGAAGCTCTCGCCTTTATTCATACCCTGCAGCATGAATTACAGCCTCATACAGAAAAGAGGCGGCCATCATGATTATTGCCATGACAGCATTCTTATTTACGATCTCCAAGTTTCCCTCTGTCGCCCTGCACTATCTAGCATTGTCTCCTTTTGCATCAGCGGCAGTTCGCCGCCGTCTGCTGTACGGCTACGGCTGTATCGCCATCATCGATATTCTGTTAACGCAATACCTCTTTTTCAGCGGTACCTTGTCCTATACGCTGTATTCCTATAAAATACTAGCGGTGACTTGTTGGATACCCTATTTTGTACTGACTGTCTATGCCCTGCGCCCCTACTGGTTCCAGCATCTCCTTATTTTCAGCCTCTATTCGATTCTCACCATTACCCTGCATACCTTGACCATGCGGATTTTGTTCTGTTTCATTTCACCGGCACAGCACACGGCATATTATCCCGTACACATCGTCTTGTATATTGGATTATACGCATTAGTATTTGCATGGATCCATTCCTATTTTCACACCATCTTTATACAATATCATCACCTCAGCACGCATTATTTTTGGAAATACACCAGCATATTGGCGTTTGCCCTCTTTATGGATGAAATCTACTTTGTCATGACCCGTCCCATACAGGGTGCGTTGCCATTTTTCCTTCCCCGCACTGCCATTGCCTTGGCAACTATCCTGTTTTGCCTGAGCATCCGCAAAGGTTTGTCGCAAATGGAAGTAGAAATAACCCAATATAAACAACACACCGAGCTGCAGACAGAGCTCGAATCCATATCGCAATACACGACCACACTGCAGCAGTCCCAGCGTCAAATTCATCAATTACTGAAAAACAAAAGGAATACCCTGGCACAGCTGGAATCTATGATTGCGGCATCGCAGTTTGCAGATGCCTCGACACTGCTGCAACAGCTGGATTCCTCTTTTTCACAAACAAAAATTGAACGATTCTGCCTAAACTCTCTGCTGAATGCCACGCTCACGGTCTATATCCAAAAAGCCCGCCAGCTCGGCATTCCCGTAACGGCCAAAATTGACGTGCCATTCCAAACTGCGCTGGATTCGGATTTGGCCATGGTTTTTGCCAACTTGATTGAAAATGCCATCCATGCCAGCAAGCGGCAGCCTGCATCCCGGCAGCATATTGAAATTATCGCCAAGCAGCAGGCATCTGTATTGGCCCTCTGCATTCAAAACCGTTTTGACAAGCCCGTACCGCTGGATGACGACGGCTTTCCTGTTACGACCCGCAAAGGACATGGCTTGGGCATGAGTTCGCTGAAACAATTTCAGGAAAAATACAAGGCAACGATTCTCTGCACGCAGGAAAACGGCTGGTTTAAGACCTATCTGCAAGTACCGTATATTGTTGAATTCCCCCCCCCCCCCATTGTTGATGAATAGTGCATGGCACAACCAAATAGTCATAGGCAAATACCCCCTTTACCAACGTGCTGTAAAGGGGGTATCTGTATGAAAGGGAGTGTCTTTTATCTTATGCTGTTTTTTCGTTATGCTTTTTCATGAGCAGCCATCGCTTTCAATTCTGGCTTAAACTCTTCTACCAATTTAGCTTCTGCCTTAGCTCCTTTTTGCAGGGCTTTGTAAATAATAGCTGCCATTTCATACCGGGTCATCGTCCGTTCGCCATGATACTTGCCGTCTTCATAGCCTTGAATGATGTCGTTGCCGGCTAGACGCGACACAGCTTCATATGCCCAGTGATTATCCGGTACATCGGGGAAATCCTTCGACATGTTCGGATTGATGACCGAAAGGAGCGCATCCATTTGAGCCTGCAGCGTATCTACCTGCGATTTGAGCTGTTTATTCTGCTCTGCCGCATCAGCAAAAGCTTTATTTTTCAGCTTGTTGCCGCCGCTTCCCAAGCGGAAGGACACGCCGCCGCCAATCATGTTGTCGCTGGAGCCAATCGTCGAAGATACGTTGAACATGACATCTTCATTAGGACGATAGAACAAGCCCATGGCCGTAGCCGTCTTGTTGCGGTAATTGCCCACGCCGACAGCCACATTCAGCTTGGAATCCGCGTCAAATTCCATGGGATGCAGGTTGGCCATTGCCGCCGCATTGGCACCCACTTCATTGATGCGGGAATCAAACTGGTCAATCCGACGATTCGTTTCAAAGAGCTGCCCGCCATTGACCGCATCCGTACTGCCTGCAGCAATCGCACCGTCTGCTACATTAGAAATAACTTGGTTGTTGGCATTGATGCCGTTGGCATCGATGTACGTATTGTTGCCGACTTTATAGGAATTAGCCGTTACATCACCTGTAATGGTTGCATTGCCACCAACGCTAAGGTCTTTTGCTACTTCAACAGAATCTTTGAAAGTAGCTTTGCCAGTTACATCCAGCGTGCCGCCGACAGCAGCATTTTGAGTTACATTCAAGTCTTTCGTCGTTGTTGTACCATCTACGGTCAAATCCTGATTAACCTTCGCATTGCCTTCTACGGTGAGATCTTTCTTCACCGTGGCATTGCTTTCCATGGTCACATCGCCTTTAAGGGTTGATCTACCGGTGACTTCCAATTCACCCGTGGTAGTCTTGCCAGCAATATTCGCATTGCCACGAACGCCCAAGTCTTTCATCACGTCTGCATAATCCATAGTCACTTTACCAGTGGTGATAGTATTACCTTTGATTTTGGTCCTATCAGCTGTACCTACTCCACTTGCACCATTGACAGGTGTAGCTGCATCAGAATTGACAAATTCTGTACCATCAACTGTAGAAATCACACTATTTGCCTTGCCATTAGCAGCGATGGTGTTATTGGAACTGGTCGCTGTATTCTGTGTCACATTGGTGCTGGTTCCATCAGTCACTGCACCAGTGATTTCTTCAGAAGTCTGTTTTGTAACAGAAGATTTCGCACCATCTACTACAGAATGACTCGTACCATCCGCATCGGACTGGGTCAAATTCTGTTTGATTCCATTTTTGATGGATTCAGTGATCTTCCCATCCTCGATATTCTGATAGGTATTTTCACCAACCTTGTTAGAAATCAGTTTATCAGCCTTGTTTTTGATTTCAGCGGCATTGTTGGAAATAGTCCCTGTTGCCGTATTGGTGATATCTACCGCTTCATTGGTAATAGTTTCCGTCGCTTTGTTCAGAATATTCTTTGCATCACTGGTGATAGTACCATTCTTTGCTTCCATCATAATGTCATTGATACGCTGTTTGAAAGATGTGTTTCCTACGCTATCGGTGATGCCATCATTATCCAACACGCGAGTATTGCTTCCTACTTTATCAGTCAGTTTTTCGGACGCTTCATTGGTAATGTTCTTAGCACTATTAGAAATATCTCCAGTAACAGTAGTTGTCTGATTGCCTTTGATGGTATTTGTCTGATTTCCATCTACTTCATTGGTCTGATTGCCTTTAACCGTATGTTTCTCATCTCTCTCGATGGTAGTTTCCAGTTCACCGTAAGATTCAGTTGCTTTTCCAGTAACAGTAGTATCCATAGTAGCAGAGCTATTCTTGATGTTTCCACTAGCAATATTTTCAATATTCTTAGCATCGTTCTTGATAGTTCCATTTTTCGCTGTATTGGTAATATCTGTCGCAGTCTGTAACTTTTCAGTTGCATTGGTCCCAACACTTACGGTAGAAGCAATGCTATCTTTCTTCTGATTGATTGTAGAAATGTTTCCATTCTTATCAGCTACAGCAGAGTCAATGGAAACAGTACCATCATCGTTAGCATGGATACCGCTTACCCCAGTTTCCATACCATTGGTCACAGAACCAGCCAAGTTAGATTTATCCTGGATGGTAGAAGAGATATTTCCATTGCCATCGGTGATTTCTGTAGAAGTGGCTTCTGCCGTCTTCGTTTCCGAATTTTTCAGAGTGCCTTTGATGAGGTAATCTCTGGATTCGTTGGCACCACGAATATACTGCCCCTTCTCACCAGTTCCAGTGATGGTCATATCGGTGGTTGTTTTGCCAGCCACTTTAGTTTCCGTATTGGTTCCATAGGCATTAGAAACGCTGTCTACCATGCTGCTAGATGCATTCCGTTTGATATCTGTCGCTGTGGTGGTCTGGGTTCCGCTGACTTTGGTTGTCTGGTCACCGGTCACATTGGTTTCTTGTCCACCATTGAAGTTTTCCATCACCTTGCCGGTTACAGTTTCTGTCTTGGTACCAGTCACTTCATGGATTTCATTACCACCTACTTTGGTTGTCAGATCCTTTTCGTATTTTTCTTCTGCATTGCCTTTTACCGTTGTCTTCTGATCACCATTGATGGTAGTTTCCAATTCACCATAGGATTCTGTAGCTCTACCAGTCACAGTCGTATCCATGGTTGCAGAGCTATTGGAAATATTACCACTAGCACTATTTACAATGTCTTTGGCATCATTCGTAATAGTCCCGGATTTAGCAGTATTGGTGATATCTTTTGTAGTCTGCTCTGTCTTGGTAATCTGAGTGCCATCTTCATTGGAAATCGTCGTGGTTGCATTGGTTGCATCCTGATGATTGGTTGACCAATTTTTATCCTTATCTTCTACGTAATGATTGATTTCCTTTGCGCTTTCTTTGATAGAAGATACATTGCCATTCTCATCTTTGACAGTAGTTTTGATTTTGTCTTTATCTGCTACGATATCGGAGAAATTCTTTCCTGCCAAGTCCCTATTGGTCAGCTGGGTTTTATCGGCATCTATAGTGAGATGGCTATTGCTATCTTTATCAGATACGCCTACTTCAAACTTAGATTCACCAAACTCTAAACTGCTCTTCTTAGAAGTACCATCGCCTTGCACCTGATCATTCTTAGCAGAAATAGTTCCTTTATCAATAGTAGTTTGATTATTTGTTTCAGAGCCAAAAGTGATCTTATCTGCATGAATAGTACCTTCTACCGTTAGATCTTTTTTTACAGTCAAGTCATCTTTAATCGTTGTTTTTTCATTCACTGCATCTCGATCAATACCAGCTGTCCGACCATTGGTCTTGACTAACTCCTCATCCAACTTGGTCAGATTTTGAGAAAT